>DATJTV010000134.1:0-16380 GCA_035503055.1 Acetobacteraceae bacterium | reverse complement strand
CGGGGCTCGAGGTCGCGGCGATCGTCGATCTCTCGCCCGACCGTGCCCGCGAGGCGTGCCGCACCGTGGGCTGGGACGCCGGGCGCATCGCGGCCACTTCGTTCGCGGAGGACGCGACGGCCGCCATCGCCCACGACGATGTCGAGGTCGTCGTCGAGGCAACCGGAAATCCGGCCGCCGGCATCCGCCACGCGCGCGCGGCGGTTGCGGCCGGCAAGCACATCGTCATGGTGAACGTGGAGGCGGACGCGCTGGCCGGGCCGCTGCTCGCGGAGGAGGCGCGGCGCGCCGGCGTCGTCTACTCGCTCGCCTATGGCGACCAGCCCGCGCTCACGGCCGAGCTGGTGGACTGGGCGCGCGCGGCCGGCTTCCGTGTGGTGGCGGCCGGCAAAGGCACGAAATACCTGCCGCTCTATCACTCGGTGACGCCGGACGACGTGTGGGGGCATTACGGGCTGACGCCGGCGGAGGCGAAGCGCGCGGGGATGAACCCGCAGATGTTCAACTCCTTCCTCGACGGCACGAAGTCGGCCATCGAGATGGTGGCGATCGCCAACGCGACGGGCCTCGCGGTCCCGGCGCACGGGCTCGCCTTCCCGCCATGCGGCGTGGACGATCTGCCGCATATCCTGCGCCCGCGCTCGGAAGGCGGCGTGCTCGCACAGTCCGGCATGGTGGAGGTGGTATCGTCGCTGGAGCGGGACGGGCGTCCGGTATTCCGCGATCTGCGCTGGGGCGTGTACGTCGTCCTGGAGGCGCCGAACGATTATGCCGCCGCCTGCTTCCGCCAGTACGGAATGAAGACCGACGAGAGCGGCCGCTACGCGGCGATGTACAAGCCCTACCATCTGATCGGCCTCGAGCTTGGAATCTCCGTGCTCTCGGCGGCGCTGCGCGGCGAGCCCACCGGCCAGGCGCGCGAATTCCGGGGCGACGTTGCCGCGGTCGCCAAGCGCGCGCTCCGCGCCGGCGAGCGGCTGGACGGGGAGGGCGGCTATACCGTTTGGGGCCGCGCGATGCCGGCTTCCGCGAGCCTCGCCCTCGGCGCCCTGCCCATCGGCCTCGCCCACCACGCGCGGCTGCTGCACGACGTCCCGGAGGGAGAGGTGGTGCGCTGGACCGACGTCGAGACGGACGGAGCCGACTCGCTCACTGCCGCCGCGATCGCGGCACGACGGGCGCTCGAGGCGAAATACGCGGCCACGAGAGAAGGAGAGCTGGTGGGCGCGTGAAGGGCACCCGCATCCGTGCCGTCGCCGGCGCCGCGGGATCAATGCGGCGGGGCGGCGAGATCGAAGCGGTCGGCGCGCGCGGCGTCGGCGAGCGGCTCGGCGCCGATGCCGATCAGGCGGAACTCGGTCCGCCCGTCCGCCTCGTGGGACAGGAGGGCGCGGGCGGCGGCGAGGAGCCGGTCCGCCTGGCCCGTCGGGGCGGCGAGGCGGAGATGGCGCGTGCGGGTGGCGAAATCGCGCGTGCGCAGTTTCAGAACGACGCCGGCCGCGGCAAGGTTCCTGGCGTGCAGGCGTTCGGCCAGGCGCAGGCTCAGCTTTTCGAGCAGCCGGTCGAGGATGACGGGGTCGGCGAGGTCCGCGGCGAGCGTGGTCTCGACGCTGACGCTGCGCGTTTCCTGGTCGGGGACCACGCGCCGCAAATCCTCGCCGGCGGCGCGGCGGACGAGCGATGGCCCGTCGCGGCCGAGGGAGCGGGCGGTGGCCGGGCCGAGCGCCTGGAGATCCCCCAACCGGGTGATGCCGCGCGCGGCGAGATGGCGCTCCAGCACCGGGCCGATGCCGGGGAGAACGCGCACCGGGAGCGGGGCCAGCACGGCCCGCGCCTCCGCCGCGCCGATCATCGCGAAGCCGCGCGGCTTGTCCCGCCCGGCCGCCAGCTTGGCGAGCAGGCGGTTGGGCGCGAGGCCGACCGAGACGGTGAGGCCGGTCTCGTCCTCGAGGGCGCGGGCGAAGCGGGCGAGCAGGACCGCCGGGGATGATCCGTCCCGGGCGGCGTCGGAGAGGTCGAGCACGGCCTCGTCGATCGAAAGCGGCTGCACGCAGGGCGTGAGCGCGCGCATGCGGGCGCGCACGGCGCGCGCCGCCGCGCCGTATCTCGCGAAATCCGGCGGCAGGACCACGGCGTCCGGGCAGAGCGCGAGCGCGCGGAACATCGGCATCGCGCTGCGGACGCCCGAGAGGCGCGCGACGTAGCAGGCGGCGGCGACCACGCCGCGGCGCCCGCCGCCGATGATCACGGGCCGGTCGGCGAGCTCGGGGCGGGCGCACTTCTCGACGCTCGCGAAGAAGGCGTCGCAGTCGATATGGGCGATCGCGAGGTGCGCGAGCTCGGCATGGCGCACCAGGCGGAGGCTGTCGCAGGAGGGACAGGCGCGGCGGCTCGCCGGCGCCTCGCCCAGGGCGAAGCAGTCCCGGCACAGGGTCGGCAGGGGCGGCTGAGGCGCCGCTATTGCGGCCAGAGCCATGCGGCGCCGCGCACGCCCGAGGCATCGCCGTGGCAATTGCGGAGGATCGGCGTGTCGAGCACGTCGGTGAACACGTAGCGGCGGATGCGCTCGGGCAGATCGGCCGCGAGATGCGGCATGTTCGAGAGGCCGCCGCCGAGCACGATCGCGTCGGGATCGAGGATGTTGATCACCACCGCGAGTCCGCGCGCCATCCGGTCGAGATGCCGCGCGAGCGCCGCCGCCGCCCGCGCGTCCCCGGCGGCGGCACGGGCGGGGAGGCCGCTCGCATCGCGTGCGCCCGGGCCGTCGCAATCAGCCGCCAGGCTCGGGCCGGCGAGCCACGTCTCGAGGCAATTGTGCTGGCCGCACCAGCAGAGCGGCCCGGGAAGCTCGTCCGGCCGTGGCCACGGCAAGGGCGTGTGGCCCCATTCGCCGGTGAGCCGGTTGCGGCCCTCGAGGACCTTGCCCTCGATCACGACGCCGGCGCCGCAGCCGGTGCCCAGGATCACACCGAAGACGGTGCGCGCGCCCATGCCGGCCCCGTCCACCGCCTCGCTCAGCGCAAAGCAGTTGGCGTCGTTGGCGACCCGTACCTCGCGGCGCAGCAGGGCGGTGATGTCGCGGTCGAAGGGGTGGCCGTTGAGGGCGATCGAGTTGGCGTTCTTGACCAGCCCGGTGGCGGGGCTGATCACCCCGGGAATGCCGATCCCCACGGTCGCCTGGGCGCCGAGCTCGGCCTCCGCTTCGTGGACCAGGGCGGCGATGGCGCCGAGCGTCGCGTCGTAGCCGGCGGGCGTCACGATGCGGCGGCGCAAGGCCATCGTTCCGTCGCCGTTCAGGGCGGCGATCTCGATCTTGGTGCCGCCGAGGTCGACACCGATGCGGTAGGGTCCCATGCCGCACAGTTTCCCGCAGCGGGCCGTGCTTGCTCAAGCCGGCTCGCTCGCCGCAGGATGGCATGGCGATGGCTGAGACCGTGCTCGATCTCAAGGAGCTGCGCTGCCCGCTGCCCGTTCTCAGGGCGAACCGGGTGCTGCGCGGCCTGCCGCCCGGCGCCCGGCTGCGCGTGCTGGCGACCGATCGCGCGGCGGTCGCGGATTTCCAGGCCTATTGCCGCGAGAGCGGGCACGCGTTGCTCGCCTGGAGCGAGGAGGCCGGAACCTTCAGCTTCGTGATCCGCCGCCGCGCCGACGAGCCGGCCGCGAAGTAGCCGAGAGAACGAGGAGGACGGGACAGGATGGCGGTCGCGCTGATCACCCATCGCGCCTGCCTTGCCCACGATCCCGGGCGCGGGCATCCCGAGTCGCCCGCGCGGCTCAGGGCCGTGCTGGACGCGCTGGAGGGCGAGGAGTTCGCCCCGCTGCTGCGTGAGGCCGCGCCGGAGGCAACCCGCGAGGCGCTGCTCCGCGTGCACACGCCCTCCTATGTCGAGGAGATCCTCGCGATCGCGCCCGAGGCGGGAGACTATCGCGCGCTCGACGCCGATACCGTCATGAGCGCGGGCAGCGCCGAGGCGGCGCTCCGCGCGGCCGGAGGTGCTATGGCCGGCGTCGATGCGGTGATGGAGGGCTGGGCGGGGGCGAGCTTTGTCGCCGTCCGCCCGCCCGGCCACCATGCCGAGCCGGCGCGACCGATGGGGTTCTGCCTCTTCAACAACGTGGCGGTGGCGGCGCTGCACGCGCGCGCGCGTTGGCGCCTCCCGCGCGTCGCGGTCGTCGATTTCGACGTGCACCACGGCAACGGGACCGAGGCGATCGCCGCGGAGGACCCGGATTTCTTCTACGCCTCCAGCCACCAAAGCCCTTGCTACCCCGGGACCGGCTCGGCCGAGGACCATGGGATCGCCGAGAACGTGGTGAACGTGCCGCTCGCGCCCGGGAGCGGGAGCCGCACCTTCCGCCACGCCTGGGGCACGGCGATCCTGCCCGCCCTTGACCGGTTTTCGCCCGATCTGCTTCTGGTCTCGGCGGGCTTCGATGGGCACAAGGCCGACCCGCTCGCCGAGCTTCGCCTCGAGGTCGAGGATTTTGCGTGGCTGACGGGCGAGCTGATCCGGCTCGCCGACGCCCGCACGCAGGGCCGCATCGTCTCGGTGCTCGAGGGCGGCTACGACCTCGCAGCACTTGCGGCGAGCGCTGCGGCCCATGTCCGGGCGCTGATGACGGGCTGAGAACCGAGGCCGCGGCAAAGGCCTCCACAGGAGATCTGGATGGCGGACGAGAAGCGACCGGCTCCCACGGGGATTCCTCCCGAGGTCGCGAAGCTTTCCTTCGAGGAGGCGCTCGCCGAGCTCGAGCGCATCGTCAAGGGCCTCGAGGCCGGGCAGCTCAAGCTCGAGGAGGCGATCGGCGCCTATGAGCGGGGGACCGCGCTCAGGCGGCACTGCGAGGCCAAGCTCGCGGAGGTGGAGGCGCGCGTCGCGGCGATCGTCGAGCGGCCGGACGGCACGCTGGCGCTCAAGGAAACCGAGTGATGCCGGTGGTCGCGGCGCCGGCCGATGAGGCGCTTCGGCGCGCGCTCGGCGATACGGTGGAGATCGTCGAGGCCGCGCTCGATACGCTGCTGGTGGAATCCGAAGGTCCCGAGGCGCGGCTCGACCAGGCGATGCGTTACGCGGCGCTCGGCGGGGGCAAGCGGCTGCGCGCCTTCCTGGTGATGCGCACGGCGGAGCTGTTCGCGGTGAGCACGACCTCGGCGGCGCGGGTGGCGGCTTCGGTCGAGATGCTGCACGCCTATTCCATGGCGCATGACGATCTGCCGGCGATGGACGACGACGATCTGCGCCGCGGCAAGCCGAGCGTGCACCGGGCCTTCGACGAGGCGACGGCGATCCTCGCGGGCGACGCGCTGCAGGCCCGCGCCTTCGAGGTGCTGGCCGAGCCGGACACGCACGCGGACGCGGGGGCGCGGGTGGAGCTGGTGGCGGCCTTCGCCGCCGCGGTGGGGCCGCGCGGGATGGTGGGCGGGCAGATGATCGACATGCTGGCGGAGGGCCGGGAGCTGAACGCGCCCGAGGTGACGCGCCTGCAAGCGATGAAGACCGGGCGGCTGCTCCAGTTCAGCGCCGAGGCCGGGGCGATCCTCGGGCGCGCGCCGGCGCCGCAACGGCACGCGCTCGCGCGCTTCGGGCGGGACCTCGGCGCGGCGTACCAGATCGCCGACGACCTGCTCGACACCGAGGCGAGCACCGAGCAGATGGGCAAGACCGCCGGCAAGGACCAGGCGGCGGGCAAGGCGACGTTGGTGGCGATTCTTGGTCCGGCCCGGGCGCGCGCGCAGGCGGCGCTGCTCGCGGAGCAGGCGGCCGCCCATCTCGAAACATTCGGGGAGCGGGCGGACCTGCTGCGCGCGCTCGCGCGCTACGTCGTCGAGCGTCGAGCCTGACGCCTCGCTCTTTGCGGCGCCGGGTCGATCTTCTGTTGGTGGAGCGGGGGCTGGCCGAGAGCCGCGCGCGCGCGGCGGCGCTGATCCTGGCGGGCCTCGTCTATCAAGGGGAGAGGCGGGTCGAGAAGGCGGGCGAAACGATGGCCCCGGACGCGCCGCTCGCGGTGCGCGGGCGGGACCACCCTTGGGTCTCGCGCGGCGGCATCAAGCTCGCCCATGGGCTCGACTATTTCGGATTGTCGCCGGAGGGTCGCGTCTGCCTCGATATCGGCGCCTCCACCGGTGGCTTCGTCGAGGTGCTGCTCGCGGGCGGCGCGCGGCGCGTGCACGCGGTCGATGTCGGCCACGGCCAGCTCGCCTGGAAGCTGCGCACGGATCCTCGGGTCGTCGTGCACGAACGGACCAATGCGCGCTTCCTCTCGCGCGAGGCGATCCCCGATCCGGTCGAGGCGCTCACCTGCGATGCGAGCTTCATCGGGCTCGCGTCCGTGCTGCCGGCGCCGCTCGCCCTCGCAGCCCCTGGGGCGTGGGCGATCGCGCTGATCAAGCCGCAGTTCGAGGCCGGGCGGGAGAATATCTCGCGCGGCGGCGTCGTGCGCGATCCGGAGGTCCACCGCGAAGTGTGCGAGCGGATCGGCGCCTGGTGGGAAGGCCAGGAGGGCTGGCGGGTTATCGGCATCACGCCGAGCCCGGTTCTCGGCCCGGCCGGGAACCGCGAGTTCCTGATCGCGGCGGCGCGCGCCGAGGCCTGAGGGGCGGCGGCGATCACTGCGTGCCGCTCAGATGGCACGCCCCGCAGCCGTTGTGCTCCGTCTCCGCGAGCCGGTCCCCGATCGTCGCATGGTTGCCGCTCTCAACGGCGGCGAGGAGCTCGGCCGCATTCGTGTTCATGGCCTGGCTCGCGGCGCGTGCCCGCTCCGGGCTCATGTCCACATATTCCTGAGAGGCGAGCTCGGGTGGAAAGAGCTCCGGTATCCGCTTCGACCAGGCGACGAGATCCAGGGCGGCGTTCGTCGCGTCGCCCTGGCTCCCACTCCCGTAGAGAAAGCCCCTGATCCGGTTGATATCCGCGAGCATATGCTGCATCGCGGCACCCTGCGGCGTCGGCGGGCGAGCCGCCGAGGTCGGGCCCGTGCCGCCGCAGCTGCCGAGAAGCGGCACGATCGCCAGGATCGGGAGAAAAGCTCTTATCCTCACTGTGGCTCATCCAGTTCGACGATCTTCCACGTTCCGTCAGGAACGCGGCACCAGTTGACCCGATAGCGATCGAGCCTCCCCTTCGCGGATGCGAACTCGATCGCGTAGGCAATCGTGCTGCACGGCATGCCATGCGTTTGGAAGCTCCGGACGAGCGTCACCTCTCCGGCATCGTTCGAATGGGGATTGCGCCAGCGCTCGACCGTCCCGATCGACCGGCCTTCGTAGAGCCGCGCCGCGGCTGCCTGCATGCGATCGAGATCGCCTTGTGTGAGGCCCGGCCAGGCCAGCGAGGGGATCGGGACAGGCTGCGCTGCCGCCTGCCCGGACGGGAGCGCGACCGCAAGCACAAGGGCGAGCGCACGAAGCTTTCTTCCGAGACGGAGAGCCGGGCGTGGCATGGGAACTCGCTTCTGGCCAACGGGCGATCATTGCGCCAAATGCGGGTCACCGCCATCGCGGGAGGGGGCAGGCGCCGATGAAGTCTTTCTGGCCCATCTCAGGGGGGTAAGCGGATCTTATAGGCAGTAAATCCATAGATAAAATAGATTCAATTGGCTGCAAGCTCCGCTGCCGCGTGCGCGGCCTCGCCGGGCCCCGGCTCGAGCGCGTCGCGGAGCGAGGTGTGGTCCAGCGTGTTGGCGATCGCCTCGCGCACCCGGCGCATCACCTTGCGGATCTCGCAATGCGCCTCGTCGGTGCAATCGGTGCAGCGCTGGTAGAAGTTGACGCTGACGCAGGGGAGCGGCGCGAGCGGCCCGTCCATCAGCCGCACCACCTGGCCGAACGTGATCACGTCCGCGGGCTTGGCCAAGGCGTAGCCGCCGCCGCGCCCGCGGCGGCTGCGCACGATTCCGTGGCGCTTCAGCTCGAGCAGGATCGCCTCGAGGAACTTCTTGGGCAGACGCTCGCGCTCGGCGATCTCGCCGATGAGCATCACGTCCCGCTGCTCCTCGCGCGCGAGCACGAGCAGCGCGCGTAGGGCGTATTTGCATTTCTGGGAGAGCAAGCGTCCTCGCATGCGCCGCGCCAAACGGGAGCGGATACCCTATAGATTCTATCTAGTCAAATAAGGCGAAAACCGCCTCGCCGGCCTTACGGCGCCGGGGCGAGGGCCTCGTCGATCTCCCGGGCGCGCACGGCAGCCGGGCGGGCGCTCAGCCGTGCCCAGTAGCTCTCGAAGGAAGGGCGCTTCTCGATCGAGCCGAACTGCATTCCCCAACCGATATGCGAGCCGAGATAGACGTCCGCCGCGCTGAAATCCTCGCCGAGGACGTAGTCGCTCTCGCCGACGGCGCGCTCCAGGGTGTTGATGACGTCGGCGTAGGTGCCGTAGCTCATCATCCGCTCGCGCCCTTCCGGCACGGCGAAGCCCAGTATCTTGTTGGTCGCGGCCGCCTCCACCGGGCCGGCGGCGAAGAAGAGCCAGCGGTAATAGGGCCCGCGCTTCCTGTTCCCCGGCGCCGGCGCGAGTCCCGCCTCGGGGAAGGCGTCCGCGAGGTAGGCGCAGATGGCGGCGCATTCGGTTACCACGGTCTCGCCGTGGCGGAGCGCCGGCACCTTCCCCATCGGGTTGATCGCGCGATACTCCGGCGCCTTTATCGCCGGCCCGTACTCGATGATCTCGGTACGATAGGGCTGCCCGATCTCCTCCAGCATCCAGCGGACGATCCGTCCGCGTGACATCGGGTGGGTATAGAAGACGATCTCGTCGGCCATTCGCTCCTCCTCTGATTGCGGAGCGAGAGCTTACCGGATCCGGTTGATCTGGTTCTCGCTCAGCGCGCGGATGAAGTCGGGGAGCGGAATGAAGTGCACCGCGTCGAGGTAGTGCGGCGCGTTGCCGCCTAAGGGCGAGATCGACCAGAGAAGGAAGTTCCGGATCGAAGCCGCGGTCGCGGGATCGGGCTGGCGGGTCGAGACCACGGCGTACTCGTAATTGATGAGCGGGTAGGAATTCTCGCCGGGCGCGAAGGCAAGGCTCAGCCGCTCGTCGGGCGGCGTGCGCGGATCGAGCTCGGAGGCCGCCGCGCTCACGGTTTCGGCCGTGGGCAGCAGGAACTGCCCGGCCTGGCTCTTGAGCAGCGCGGTGCCGAGCCCGGCCTTGGCGAGATCTTCCTCAAAGCTGATGCCGACATAGCCGACCGAGTAGGGCGTGGCGGCGAGAGTTTTGACCATGCCCTCGTTGCCCGTGGCCGAGCGTTCGCCGGCGACCGTCGGCCAGCCGACCGTCGTCCCATAGCCGACCCCCTCGTCCCAGGACGGCGTCGAGAAATCGAGGAACTGGGTGAAGATGAAGGTATCGCCGGAGGGGTCGGCGCGGCAGATCGGGATGATCGCCTGGTGGGGCAGATGCACGCCGGGATTGAGTGCCGCGATCTCCCGCGCGTGCCAGCTCAGGATCTTCCCGGAATAGATCCCGGCGAGCGTCGGTCCGTCGAGCTTGAGGTGCGCGGCGGTCAGGCCGGGCAGGTTGTAGTTCACCGTCTGCGCCGAGATCGCGAGCGGGATGTTGAGGATCGTCCGATTGCGCTCGGCCTCTTCGTCGGACATGTAGGCGTCGGAGGCGCCGATCTGCACGCGCCCGGCGATCGCCTCGCCGATTCCGGCGCCCGAGCCGGTCGCGCCGGTGGCGACGGTCGTGCCCGGATTGGCGGCCGCGTACGCGGCGCTCCAGAGCTGGAAGAGCGGGTAGAGCAGGGTCGAGCCGGTCTCGTGCAGCGTCACCGCGGCCGCGGCACCCGCCGCGGAGGACGAGAGTGCGAGCGCCAGCACGCAAGCGCCGAGCCGGCGATGCATCGTCCCGCTCATCGTCCCACCTCGTCGAGATTGATGCCGGTGGTTTCGATGCGGTAGCGCCAGGTGACGATCGCGCCGAGGATCGATGTCGCCACGAGCCCGTAGAGGAGAAAGCGCGTGCCGATCGCGGCGAGCAGGATCGGGAAGAGGAAGGCGGTCGCGACCGCGCCGATCTTGGCGAAGGACGCCGCGAAGCCCGCCCCCATGCCGCGCACCTCGGTGGGGAAGACCTCGCCCGCGAGCAGGTAGGTCTGCGCGTTCGGCCCGATATTGGTCATGAAGCTGAAGAGCATGAAGCCCACGAAGATCATCTCGATCTTCGCCGGACCCGCGAAGTCGATGGAGAAGGAGGCGATCAGCAGCCCGACCGCGCAGCCGATGAAGCCGCCGATCTGCAGCCGGATGCGGCCCAGGCGATCGGCGAGGACCACCGCGAAGACGATGCCGACGATCAGCAGCACGTTGATCATCGCCGCGCCCTTGGCGGCGAGGATGCCGTCCGAGATCAAATCGCTCAGGCTGCGCACATGGTCCGAGCCGCCGCCCAAGGCGGCGGCGAGGATGGTCGGCGTGAAGATGCCGATGCCGTAGGTGCCGAGGTCCTGGAGGAACCACGGCACGGAGGCGAAGATCGTGGCGCGCCGGTTGCGGTCGTTGAAGAGCGCGCCGAAGGAGGGCTTGGCGGCGGCATTCCCGCCGTGCCCATTCTTGCCGTCGCGAGTGCCGCGCTTGAGCTTGATGTCCGAGGGATATTGCGGCTGGCGGGAGAGCAGGCGGCTCACCTCTTTCTCGGCCTTCTCGTGGTGGCCGCGCACCGCCAGCCAGTTGGCGCTCTCGGTGATGAAGAACCGCCCGAGGGTGACGAGGATGGCGGGGATGAGGGCGGTCGCGAACATCCAGCGCCAGGCATCGAGCTCGGGCAGCAGCGAGAGGACGAGGCAGCCGACGCCGGTCCCCCCGAGCGCGCCGACCGCCTGGAACCCGAAAGCCCCGAGCACGAGCTTGCCGCGATTGGCGCTCGGGATGTTCTCCGAAATGATCATGTGCGCCGTCGGGTAGTCGCAGCCGAGCGCCATGCCGAGGCCGAAGAGGCAGATGACGAGCGAAATGAAATTGGTGCAGAGGATCAGCAGGGCGAGGAAGGCGCAGAAGATGATCATCTCGGCGATGAACATCCGCTTGCGGCCGAAATAATCCGAGAGCCCGCCGAGCAGGAGCGCGCCGATCAGGATGCCGGCGAGGCTGGCGGCGCTGATGAAGCCCTTCTCGGCGGCGCCGATGCCGAACTCGCGGGCGATCAGCGGCAAGGCGACGCCGGTCATGAAGACGACGTAGCCTTCGAAGAATTTGCCGGCCGCGGCGAGCCCCCAGATGCGCCACTGCATGCCGGTCATCGGCGCCGCTTTGAGATTGGTACCGTCCGACCAGACCGGCAGCTCGTCGATATATTCCTGGACCGATCGATGGCCGGCTTTAGCGGTCGGCCCGACTTCCGCGATCTCGTTCATCGATGGGAATCCCCGTCCGGCGCAAGATTGCGGCCGGGCGAGCGCCGGCGCGTCCACCCGGACTTAACCACGTAAGCAACGTTCCGGCATGTGACGTTTCAACGACCGAACACGTGACAGTCTGATGTCGGGGCGAGGGATGCGTCAGCCTTGATCCGCCCGCTGGTCCGCCCTCTGCTCCGCCTCCTGGTCCGCGAGATGCGGCCGGGCCAGGCGCGAAACCGGCACCAGCGGCACCGGCGCGGCGGCCGCATCCGCCATCACCATCCCGCCGGTGATCTCGACCTCCACGGCCATGTCCGGGCCGAGCCCGAGGGCCACCACGCGCTCGGTCGGAAGGACCGCCTCGGCGGCGAGCGCGCCGCGCGCGAGGGCGATCCGGCTCATCGGCCCGCTCGCCGTCACCTCGGCGATCCGCCACGCTCCGTGCGCATCCGGGCGCACCGCGAGCTGGTGCGGCCGGACATAGACCGTTCCGCTCCCCGTCCGAACCTCAGCCCGCCCCAGCACCAATCCCGGCTCGGCGATGACGAAGCCGTTCTCGATCCGGCACGGCAGCGCGTTGGCTTCGCCGAGGAAGCGATAGACGAACTGGTCCGCGGGCGCGCGGTAGAGCTGCATCGGCGTGCCGCTCTGGCAGATCCGCCCCGCGTTCATCACCACCACGCGGTCGGCCAGCTCGAACGCCTCCTCCTGGTCGTGCGTCACGAACACCGTGGTGACCGAGATCTCGCGATGCAGGCGGCGCAGCCACCGCCGGAGATCGCGCCGCACCACCGCATCGAGCGCGCCGAAGGGTTCGTCGAGCAGCAGCACGCGGGGCTCGATCGCCAGCGCGCGGGCGAGCGCCACGCGCTGGCGCTGCCCGCCCGAGAGCTGCGCGGGATAGCGCTCGGCGAGGAACTCGAGCTGAACCCGCTTCATGAGCGCCGCCACCTTCTCCGCGATCCGCGCGCGCGGAACTTTTCGCACCGCGAGGCCGAAGCCGATGTTGCGGGCGACCGTCATGTGCCGGAAGAGCGCATAGTGCTGGAACACGAAGCCGACGCCCCGCTCACGTGGCGGGCGCGCGAGCGCGTCCTCGTCGTCGAAGCGCACCGCGCCGCGATCCGGCCTCTCGAGCCCGGCGATCATGCGCAGAAGCGTCGTCTTCCCCGAGCCCGAGGGGCCGAGCAGCGCCATCAGCTCGCCCGGCTGCACCGTGAGATCGATTCCGGCGAGCACCGCTTGCGCGCCGAACGCCTTGTGGAGCCCGGCAATCTCGATGCGCGTTCCCATCCGAGGTCCCTTTCAGCCCGTGCGCGCGCGGCGCGTTGCCCTGAGCTCGTCGCGGTGGCGCGATTCCAGCGCGGCCTTCAGCACGAGCGTTACGATGGCGATTCCCGCGAGCAGCGTGGCGGCGGCGAAGGCCGCCTGCATCTCGTAGCCGCTGTAGAGGGCATGCACTTCGAGCGGCAGCGTGTTGGTCTGTCCCGGCACCTCGCCGGAGACGACGGACACCGCGCCGAACTCGCCGATCGCGCGCGCATTGCAGAGCAGCACGCCGTAGAGCAGGCCCCAGCGCAGCTTGGGCAGGCTCACCTGGAGGAAGGTTTGCAGGAACGAGGCGCCGAGGGTGACCGCGGCCTCCTCTTCCTCGTTGCCCTGCGCTTGCGCGAGCGAAATGAGCTCGCGCGCGACGAAGGGGAAGGTCACGAAGATGGTCGCCAGCACCATCCCCGGGACGGCGAAGATGACGCGGACGCCGTGCGCCTCGAGGAAGGCGCCGAGAAGGCCGAAGCGGCCGAAGAGCAGCACCAGGAGCAGCCCCGCGACCACCGGAGAGACCGAGAACGGCAGCTCGATGAGCGTGACGATCAACGCCCGCCCGCGGAAGCGGAAGCGCGCGAGGCACCAGGACGCGGCCACCCCGAAGAACGTGTTGAGCGGCACGGCCACGAGGGCGATGAAGATGGTGAGAAGGAGGGCGGCGCGCACGTCGGGATCGGCGAGCGCGGCTGCATAGGCGCGGAGGCCGAGCGAGAACGCCTCGGCGAAGATCACCCCGAGCGGCAGCACCAGGAAGAGTGCCACGAACCCGAGCGCTGTCCCGATCAGGAGTGGCCGCGCCGGCCCGCGCAGCGAAGCGAAGGCGGCGGCGGAGCTTTCAGCCGCCATGGCGCCGGCGTATCCACGCCTGCAGAAGATTGACGGCGATCAGGAGCAGGAACGAGGCGGCGAGCATCAGCACGGCGATCGCCGTCGCGCCGGCGAGGTTGAACTGCTCGAGCTCGGTCACGATCAGAAGCGGCAGGATTTCCGAGACCATCGGCTTGTTGCCGGCGATGAAGATCACCGAGCCGTATTCGCCGAGCCCGCGGGCGAGCGCGAGCGCGAAGCCGGCGAGCAGGGCCGGCAGCAGCGGCGGAAGGATGACCTTGAGGAAGGTCGCCGCATCGGAGGCGCCGAGCATCGACGCCGCTTCCTCCTGCTCGACCTCCAGCTCCTCGATCACCGGCTCGAGCGTGCGCACGACGAAAGGAAGGCCCACGAACATCAGCGCGACGACGATGCCCGCCCGCGTATAGGCGATGGCGACGCCGAACGGCGCCAGCGCCGCGCCGATCGGCCCCTGCGGCGCGTAGAGGGCCGCGAGCGCGATGCCGGCAACCGCGGTCGGCAGCGCGAATGGCAGATCGATCAGCGCATCGACGAGCCGCCGTCCGGGGAATCGGTACCGCGCCAGCACCCAGGCGATGATCAGGCCGAAGCAGGCGTCGATTGCGCTCGCCGCAAGCGCCGAGGAAACGCTCACGGAAAGATCGGCGAGCACGCGCGGGCGGAGCACCAGCGCCCAGAAGCCGCTCCAGCCCAACCCCGCGGCACTCGCCACCATCGCGGCGAGCGGTGCGATCACCAGCGCGCCGAGCCATAGCAGCGTCAGCGAAAGGCTCGGCGCGAAGCCGGGCAGCGTGGAGGGCTCGCGCCAGGCGAGGCGCCGGCTCATGGCTTCCCGGTGGAGGCCTGGGCATAGACCTGGTCGAAAATCCCGCCGTCGGCGAAGAATTTCTTCTGCGCCGCATCCCAGCCGCCGAACGCCTGGTCCACGCTCACCATCGGCACCGGCTTGAAGCGTGCCGCGTATTTGCGCGCGGCCGCGGCAAGCTGCGGGCGATAGTAGTTGCGGGCGATCAGCTCCTGCGCGTCCGGGGTGTAGAGGGTGCGGAGATAGGCCTCCGCCAGCGCCCGCGTGCCGCGCCGGTCCACGACCTTGTCCACCACCGCGACCGGCGGCTCGGCCAGGATCGAAAGCGACGGCATGACGATCTCGAAGCGCTTCTTCCCCGCTTCCGCGATCGAAAGCAGCGCCTCGCTCTCCCAGGCGATCAGCACATCGCCGAGGCCGCGCTGGACGAATGAAAGTGTCGCATCGCGCGCGCTCGCATCGAGTACCGGCACATGCCCGAGCAGGGCGGCGAGGTACGCCTTCGCCTTTTCCGCGTCGCCGCCGCTCGCCTTCAGCGCCCAGGCATAGGCGGCGAGGATATTGTAGCGCGCCCCGCCCGAGGTCTTCGGATTGGGCGTCACCACCGCGACACCCGCGCGGATGAGGTCGGGCCAGTCGCGGATCCCCTTTGGGTTCCCTTGCCGCACCAGGAAGACGATCGTGCTCGTGAAGGGCGCGCTGTTGTTCGGCAGGCGGCCTCGCCAGTCGCGCGCGATGAGCCCGGCCTTGGCGATCGCGTCGACGTCGTAGGCAAGCGCCAGCGTCACCACGTCTGCCGGCAGGCCCTCGATCACCGCGCGCGCCTCGGCGCCGGACCCGCCGTTCGAATCGTGGACGGTGACGGGCGTTCCGGCCTTCTCGCGCCAGGCGCGCGCGAAAAGCGCGTTGTAGGCGCGGAATAGCTCGACGGTCGCGGAATAGGAGGCGTTGAGCAGGTCGCTCGGCGGGGCGGCCAGGGTGCGGAAGCTGAACAGGACGGGGCCGACGGCCGGAGCGGTGGCAAGCAGCGTGCGGCGTTTCATGGGCATCTCCTGTCCGAAACGGGGCCGGCCTGTCCCTGCCAGCTATTTTCTGTTTCTATCTAATGTCCATAGATTGACCGCGGTAATGATTCGTCCCGCAAACTCCACCTCACCGCCGCCACCGCGGTGAGCGCCGCCACGTCCAGCCTCTGCGGAATGCGCCGCGTATCCGAGAAATGGTCCGCGATGCGCTGCTGCTCGGCGAGCACGGCTTCATCGGTCGCCTCGATCCCCCAGGCCTTGCGGTCGAGCGCGAGCTTGAGCAGCGGCGCCGGCAACCCGACCGTCGCGGCAAGCTCCGCTGCCACCTCCGGCCGCCGCGCCGCAATGTCCGCCTCCATCGCCGCGATCGCGCGCATGGCCGTTCTGAGGACTTCCGGCGCCTGCGCCGCGAACGCCTGCCGCGCCACATAGAAGCGGTAATTGGGCGTGATCCCGGTCGCGTCGGTGAGGATGCGCCCGCCGGCCGCCTGCGCCGCCGCAAGCTGCGGGTCCGAGACCACCCAGGCATCCACCGCCCCTTCCCGGAAGGCTGCCTCCGCTTCGGCCGGAGCAAGCGGCACCGGAAGGATATCCTTGGTCCCGAGCCCGATCTTTCCGAGCGCGCGGATCAGCAGCCATTCCGCGTTCGAGCCGTAATCGAACGCGACGCGGCGGCCCCGCAGCTCGGCAAGCCTTCCGATCGCGCTCGCCGCGCCGACCGCGATCCCGGCGCTGCGCGGGGAGGGCAGGTCGTTCGCGAGCGTCACGATCGGCGCGCCCGCCGCGACCGCGAGGATCGGCGGCATCGCGCCGCTATAGCCGAGGTCGATGACGCCCTCGCGCATCGCCTCGATCAGCGCCGGGCCCGAGGCAAACCCGGTCCAGGACGCATCGTAGCCGAGCGGCTCGAGCCGCCGCTCGAGCAGGCGGCGGCGCTCGAGCGCGAGCAGCGTGAACGCCGATTTCTGGGTGCCGACCGCGAGCGTGCCCACCTCCCCGCCGGCGAGTGGGCGGCAGCTCGCGAAGCCATGGGCGGCGAACGCG
>DATJTV010000133.1:0-7931 GCA_035503055.1 Acetobacteraceae bacterium | reverse complement strand
CGTTTCGACGGCGGCATCATCACCCGGCTCGATTGCGTCGTCTTCGGCATCGTCGTCAACAACGCGGGAAGACGGTTCTACGACGAGGGCGAGGATGTCTGGCCCAAGCGCTACGCGATCTGGGGCCGCCTCGTCGCCGGCCAGCCCGGCCAGATCGCCTACATTATCTTCGACGCCTCCTCGCTCACGCTCTTCATGCCCTCGCTCTTCCCGCCGATCGCCGCACCCACCCTCCGGGCGCTGGCCGGAGCGCTCGCGCTCGATGAAGGTGCGCTCGAGGAGACGGTCGCCGGCTTCAACGCGGCCGTGCGTCCCGGCAGCTTCAACCCGACCGAGCTCGACGACTGTCGCACGGAGGGCCTCACCCCGCCCAAGACCCATTGGGCACGGCGGATCGAGACGCCGCCCTTCTACGCCTACCCGGTGCGGCCCGGGATCACCTTCACCTATCTCGGCACGCGCGTGAACCGCGAGGCGCGCATGGTGATGCGTTCGGGCGGCACGGCATCCAACATGTTCGCCGCCGGCGAGATCATGGCCGGCAACGTGCTCGGACGCGGCTACGCCGCCGGCGTGGGCATGACGATCGGCAGCGTCTTCGGGCGCGTCGCAGGCAGGGAGGCCGCCCGCAATGCACGCAACTGACGACCACGCCGAAGCCGACCGGATCATGACGGTCTGCAATTCCTGCCGCTACTGCGAGGGGCTGTGCGCCGTTTTTCCCGCGATGGAGCTGCGCCGCAGCTTTCCCGACGGCGACCTCGACTATCTCGCCAACCTCTGCCACGGCTGCGGCGCCTGCTACTACGATTGCCAGTTCTCGCCGCCGCACGAGTTCAACGTCGATGTTCCGCGCATTTTCGCGCGGCTGCGCGCCCGGTCCTATGCGCGCTACGCATGGCCCGGCGCCTTCTCTTTCCTCTTCGCTCGCAACGGGCGCGCGGTCTCGGCCGCGGCCGCGATCTTCGTCGTGCTCTTCCTTGCGGGCTTCGCGCTGCTCGACGGTCCTTCCTTTCTCGCCCCGCACGAAGGCGCGGGCGCCTTCTACGCGCTCATGCCGCACGCGGCGATGGTGGCGGTCTTCGGCGTGGCGTTCGTGGCCGCGTGCGCGGCGCTGGGGGCGGGCCTTGCAAAATTCTGGCGCGCGACCGCCGCAGGTCCGCAAGAGCCCGCGACGTCGCGTCTCCTCCGGGCGGTGCGGGACGCGGCGGAGCTCCGCTATCTCGACGGCGGCGGCAGCGGCTGCATGAACGAGGGCGAGCAGCCGACGGATCGCCGCGCGCTCTTCCATCATTTCACGTTCTACGGCTTCCTGCTCTGCTTCGCCGCCACCTGCGTGGCCACGCTCGATCATTACACGCTCGGCTGGGAAGCGCCCTATCCGTGGTATGGGATCCCGGTGCTGCTCGGGACGGTGGGCGGCGTTGGCCTTGTCGTCGGACCGGCCGGCCTGCTCGCGGCGAAGCTCCGCCGCGACCCGGAGCTTCGCGAGCCGGACACTCTCGGCATGGACATGGCCTTCGTCGCGATGCTCCTGCTCGTGGGAGCGAGCGGCCTGGCACTTCTCTTTCTTCGTGCGACGGCGGCGATGGGCCCGCTGCTGGCGATCCATCTCGGGCTCGTTCTCGCCCTCTTCGTCACGATGCCATACGGAAAATTCGTCCACGGCCTCTATAGGTTCGCGGCACTCGTGCGTTACGCGCGCGAAACCGAACCATCTTGAGGATTTTTGGCATCGGGAGAAAGGATACGGCGGCGGCGAAGACTACCGTGTCCGCCTTTCGATTTCACGAAAGGGCGCCCCGCCAAAAACCTACCGGGGCGACAGACGGGCTCCCAGATCTCCCCGCTACCGGATTACCGTCAGACCGATCGGCGGCATTCCGGTTGCGGCCCTGAACGCGCGCGCCCAGTCACCCCAGGCAGGCAGTCTAAACCCTCGTTCCCCGGCGCGACATGAATTATGCGCGCCGGGTTATGCGCGGCTCACACGGCGGGGGTCAGTTCCCATGCGCGTGGCGCATTCTCGAGCAACATCGTGACCACGACGCCGACGTCGGTGGAGAGCTCTTGCAGGGAGGCCTCCTTGCCGTTCTCGAACTTCACCCCGTCCCGCCAAGGTCCTTGCTCGAGGCGAACGAAGGTCACGTCCTCCGTGGGGCCGACACCGAGCTTCTGCTGCAGCAGAGCCGGGATTCCCTCGAGCCGGAGCCGCGTATCGCACTGGACGCAGACCGGCGTCTCCTTGTCCTGCAGCAGCGCCAGCCCCACCGTCCCGCTCCTGAAGCGGGTCGTGACATAGCGTTCGCCCTCCCGGGCCGGCCGCGTTCCGTACATTTCAAGCGAATAGTCGCACATGCCGCACTCCTTCCCTGTTGGCCAAGACGTCCGTCCGTCGCCTTGCGCAGACTCGTCTGATCTCGGAGAGTGCAACTCGACGATCAAGAGGTCCAGAAAATTCGTGAAGATTAACTGCAAAATTAACCGCAGGGATAAACCGAGCCCCTGCCCGCTCTTCCCTCGCCCGTGCTCGCCGAGCCTTCGCTACGCCCGGCCGCGCAGCGTCGCATTCCGGAGCGGCAGCGCACGGATCCTCTGCCCGGTTGCGGCAAAGACGGCGTTGCAGACCGCCGGCCCGGCGGGCGGCGTCGCCGGTTCCCCGATACCGCCCCATCGCGATCCGCCCGAGAGGGCGAGGTGGGTCTCGATCCGCGGGCAGTCTTCCATGCGCATCATCGGATAGGTATCGAAATTTCCCTGGACGACGCGGCCCTTGTCGATGGTAATCTCGCCGTAGAGCGCCGCGGTGAGGCCATAGACAACCGCGCTCTCGATCTGCGTCTCCAGGATGTGCGGGTTGATCGCGTGACCGCAATCCACGGCGACGACGACGCGCTCGACGCGCACGCTGCCGGCGGCGCTCACGGCAACCTCGGCAATCTCGCCCACGATCGTGTCATGCGATTGGCTTATGGCGATGCCACGGCCGTGCCCGTCCGGCAGCGGCTTGCCCCAGTCGCCTTTCGCGGCGAGCACGTCGAGCACGCCGAGAAAGTCGGGGCGATGGGCGAGCAGCCGGCGGCGGAAATCGAGCGGGTCCGCACTCGCGGCGTGGGCCATCTCGTCGATGAAGCTTTCGACCGCGAACGCATTCTGCGAGTAGCCGACCGACCGCCAGAACATCACCGGGACCGGCGTTTCCTGGAGCGCGCAGCCGACGCGCAGATTGGCCACTGCGTAGGAGATGTCGTCGAGGCCCTCGATCGCTTGAAACTCGTAGCCCGCTGCGGGGCGCATTCCGAAGAGTGACGCGTCGATCGAATCGACCGCCGTGCGCATTTCCCAGGCGTGCGGCAGGCCGTCCGGCCGCAGGGCCGCCTGCATGCGGATCGCGGCCTGAGGCCGGAAGCGGTCGTGACGGATGTCGTCCTCGCGCGTCCAGACGAGCTTCACCGGCGCCCCGACCGCCTTGCTGATGGCAACCGCCTGCGGCAGCTCGTCGTTGGTGCCGCGGCGGCCGAAGCCGCCGCCGAGATAGGCATTGTGGATGAACGCCTTCTCGGCGGGCAGCCCGGCCGCCCCGGCCGCGCGCACGAGGGCAAGGTCGGGGTTCTGGGTCCCGATCCAGACATCGACGCGATCGGGCTGGACGTAAGCGGTGCAGTTGAGCGGCTCCATCGTGGCGTGCGCGAGGTAGGGCACCTCGTAGGTGGCATCGACGGTCGCCGGTGCGGCCGCGAGTGCGGCCGGTGCGTCTCCGCGCGCGAACGCGGTCACGCCCGGACCATCGAGCGCCGCGCGGTGGGCGGCGGTCAATTCGCCGCTCCCCTCGGTGTCGCCCGCGCTCCACGCGATCGTCATCGCCGCCAGCGCCTCCTTGGCGCGCCAGAAGCTGTCGGCGACGACCGCGACGCCGCCTCCGACCGGGACGACCGCCTTGATCCCGCGGCGCGAGAGAACAGCGGCGGAGTCGTAATGAAGCAGCCGCGCGCCGAAGACCGGCGGCGTGGAGATCGCGGCATAGAGCATGCCGGGAAGACGCGTATCGATGCCGAAGCGCGCCGCGCCCCTGGTCTTGGGGGGCGTGTCCAGGCGCTTAACCCGCGTGCCGATCAGCGTATATTCGCTTGGCTCCTTGATCCTCGGCTCGGCGGCGAGCGTGATCGTCGCGGCGCGCGCGGCGAGCGCGCCGAAGCGGGCACTCCGGCCGCCCGCGCCCTCGATGACGGCACCGTTTGCGACACGGCAGGTGGAGGGCGCGACTCCCCACGCCTCCGCCGCGGCTTCGATGAGGCGCGCGCGGGCCGAGGCGCCGACGCGCTGGAGCGTGAAGTGCAGCGTGCGCACGGACGTGCTTCCGCCCGTGCCCATGCGGCCATAGACGTCCCCTTCCCGCCGGTTGCGATTGGCGGAGGCATATTCCGCTCGCACGGAAGCCCAGTCGCAGCCGAGTTCCTCGGCGACGATCATCGGCAGGGACGTGAAGATCCCCTGCCCCATCTCCGATTTCGAGACCCGGATCACCACCGTGTCGTCGGGTTCGATCACCAGCCAGGCGCTCAGCTCCGAGCCCGGCCCAAGGGCGGGAGACGGCGCGGACGATGGCACCGCCTCCGATTCCACGGAGGCAGGGAGGGCCCCGGCCGCCTCCGCGGTGCGGCCAAACCCGACGGCGAGGCCGCCGGCGGAGGAGAGCGCCACGGCAAGAAAGCGGCGGCGCGGCAGAGTGACGATGTTCATCTCCATCTCCTCATCCGCGCGCGAGCGCGGCGGCGCGATGGATCGCCGCGCGGATCCGCGGATAGGTACCGCAGCGGCAGATATTGGTGATGCCGGCGTCGATATCCTGATCCGTTGGCGCCGGAGTCCGCGCGATCAGCGCCGCCGCGGCGAGAATCTGGCCGGATTGGCAATAGCCGCATTGCGGCACGTCGTGCTCGATCCAGGCACGCTGGACGGGATGCTCGCCGGTCGGCGAGAGCCCTTCGATCGTCGTGATGGCGGCATTGCCGACCACGCCGAGCGGCAGGAGGCAGGAGCGCACGGCCGCGCCGTTCATCAGCACCGTGCAGGCCCCGCATTGGCCGATCCCGCAACCGAACTTCGTCCCCGTGAGGCCGAGCTCGTCGCGCAGGGCCCAGAGCAGCGGCATCTCCGGTTCGAGATCAAGTTTGTGCGCCTGGCCGTTGATGGTGAGCGAGATCATGGCCCCTCCCCGGCTTCGCTTCGTTCCTCCACGAGAGCCTAGACCATCCGGCGCCACGTTTGTGTTGCCGAATGTATCAGACGGCCGAACGTTCCCGGCCCGTGCCGGAAAAGTGCTGAAAATACTGACGTTTTCGCGAGGATCCCGACACGCGCGCGGAGCCCCGCGTCAAGCCCTCGCCCGGCACGGAAAGGCCGGTCGGTCCCTCGCCTCCAGGGATTTGACCTGGATCAAGGAACATGGACCGGCCCGCCTCACTAATACCCGAGCGCGTCGGGATATTGGGTTTTAGGAGGAAGGGTCATGAATACCGGCTTCGGCGGCGAGCTTGGCTTGAAGGGCAAGCTTTTGTGGTCCGCGGTGGTTGCGCTCGGCGTCGTTTCCTGTGCCGTCGTGACACTGAACCGGGGCGAGCCCGTCAATGCCGCCTGGCTGCTCGTCGCGGCCGTCTGCATCTACTTCATTTCCTATCGGTTCTACGGCCTCTTCATCGCGAAGAAGGCGCTCGGCATCAATGCGATGCGCCAGACGCCCGCCTATCGCCACAACGATGGCCTCGATTACGTGCCGACGAACCGCTACGAGCTGTTCGGCCATCATTTCGCGGCGATCGCCGGAGCGGGACCGCTGGTGGGCCCGGTTCTTGCCGCGCAGATGGGCTATCTTCCCGGAACGCTCTGGATCCTCGCCGGCGTCGTCTTCGCCGGCGCGGTCCAGGACATGATCGTGCTCTTCCTCTCCACAAGGCGCGACGGCCGCTCGCTCGGCGACATGATCCGCTCCGAGATGGGCCCCGTGGCCGGCGCCGCGGCCGGCATCGGCGTGCTGCTGATTTGCGTCATCATCATCGCGGTCCTCGCCCTGGTCGTGGTCAACGCTTTGAAGGGCAGCCCATGGGGCACTTTCGCGGTCCTCTCCACCATCCCGATCGCCTTCCTGATGGGCCTCTACGACCGCTTCTTCCGGCCGGGCCGGCTCGCGGAGGTCTCCCTCCTCGGCGGGGTTCTGCTCCTGGCCGCGATCGTGTTCGGCCGGAACATCGCCGATACGCCCGCCATCGCCTTCTACTTCAATCTTTCCGGGCCGACGCTCGCGCTGATCATCATCGGCTATGGGTTCGTCGCCTCGGTGATCCCGGTCTGGCTGCTGCTCGTGCCGCGCACCTATCTCTCGACCTTCATGAAGGTGGGCGCGCTGGTTTTGCTGGCCGGCGGCATCCTCATCGTCCGCCCCGAGCTGCAGATGGCGGCCATCACCAAGTTCGTCGACGGAACCGGTCCGGTCTGGTCGGGCAGCCTGTTCCCGTTCCTCTTCATCACGATCGCCTGCGGCTCGGTCTCGGGCTGGCACTCGCTCGTCTCCTCGGGCACCACGCCCAAGATGATCGAGAACGAAAGCCAGATCCCGTTCATCGGCTATGGCGGCATGCTGACCGAATCCTTCGTCGCCATCATGGCCATGATCGGCGCCTCGGTGATCCATCCCGGCGTCTATTTCGCGATGAACAGCTCGGCGGGCCTGATCGGAACCACCGCCGCGCAAGCCGCCCATGTCATCTCGTCCTGGGGATTTACCGTCACGCCCGGGATGCTGACCCAGGTGGCGCATGAGGTCGGCGAGACGACGATCCTCTCGCGCACCGGCGGCGCGCCGACGCTCGCGGTCGGCATGGCCACGATCTTTTCCGAGTTCCTGGGCGGCACGGCGCTGATGGGGATCTGGTACCACTTCGCCATCCTGTTCGAAGCTTTGTTCATCCTGACGACGGTCGATTCCGGAACGCGCATCTGCCGCTTCATGATCCAGGACTATATCGGCAACGTCGTTCCCGCCTTCGGGGACACCAAGTCGTGGACGAACAACATCATCGGCTCGGGCATCTCCTGCGTGCTGTGGGGCTATCTGCTCTACGCGGGCGTCACCGATCCGTATGGCGGTATCTGGACGATGTGGCCGCTGTTCGGCGCCACCAACCAGATGCTGGCGGCGATCGCCCTCATCCTCTGCACCGTGGTCCTCTTCAAGATGAAGCGGCAGCGCTACGCCTGGATCACCATCGTGCCGACCGTGTGGCTCGTCATCTGCACGGTGACCGCGGGCCTGGAGAAAGTCTTCGACCCGGATCCCGCGGTCGGGTTTATCAGCCACGCGTTCAAGTTCCGGGCCGCGCTCGCCGCGCACCAGTTGCTGGCGCCCGCCAAGTCGCTTGGTGAAATGAGCAGGGTCATCTTCAACGACTATCTCGATGCGGGCCTGGCGGCCTTGGCGGTGGCGCTGGTCGTCGTGATGATCGTCTACGCCTTCATCGAGATCCCGAGGGCCATGGCCACGCCGAAGGTCACTGCCGTCGAAATCGGCGGCGGCGTGGCTGCGGCGGGTGTCGGAGATGATTGATCAGCTGCATCGCTTTTGCCAATGCGCTGCCCGCACGGCGCATCTCATGGTCGGGATCCCGGACTACCGGACCTATGTGGAGCACCGCAGGAAGATGCATCCCGAAGAGCCGATCATGACCTATGAGGAGTTCTATCGGGAGAGCATCAGGCGGCGCTACACGGCGGAAAAGGGCAAGTTCAAGGGCGGCTGCTGCTGAAGCGGCCGGCCGCGGGAGGGAAGCCCGCCCTCCCGCTTCCTTGAACCGGGCGATAGCGATGGAGACGCCGTTCATGAGCAGCACGACGCGCCGCGACATGACCCCGATCATGGATCTGACCCGCGAGAAGGG
>DATJTV010000132.1:0-2729 GCA_035503055.1 Acetobacteraceae bacterium | reverse complement strand
GCCAAACCGCCCCTCAGCGGCTGCCAAGCGAATGGGGTCCAGGGCCCCAGGCCCTGGCGGGGTTCCAAGGGGCAGAGCCCCTTGGCCTTCCTTAGCCGGCGCGGCGGAAGGTGAGGTTGATCCGGCAGGCGCCGGTGAGGGGATGCGTGCCGTCCTTGAGGAGTGCGATGCCGTGGAAGGTGAGGCGTGAGGTTCGGCCCCAGACGACGACGTCGCCGTGTTCCAGCGGGATGCGAGTTGGGCGGGTGGTGCGGGTGGTGCCGCCCCAGAGGAAGGTTGCGGGCAGTCCGAGCGAGACCGAGACGATGGGTTCGGAGAAGTCCCGTTCGTTCCGGTCCTGGTGCAGCGAGAGCTGGGTTCTGGGCGTGTAGCGGTTGATCAGGCAGGAATCGGGGGCGAAGCCGGGGAATCCGGCTTCCGTGGCGGCGTTTGTGGCGAGGGCTGTGAAGGGGCCGGCCATGGGTGGCCAGGTTCGTCCGGTTTCCGGGTCGCGCGGGTCGTAGCGGTAGCCGCTGCGGTCGGTCACCCAGCCGAGCGTTCCCGCGCTGGTCATCGCGACCGACATGCGGTGCCCGCCGGGCGTCACCATGTGGCGGAACGGCGCTGCCACGAGCACCGGGGCGAGGGCGGCGAGCAGCGCGGCTGCAGCGGGCGCGGCGAAGCCCGGAAGCAGCATCGCGTCCTCGCCGATGCGCGTGGCGTCGCGCCGGGGCGCGGCGAGGCCGGCCAGGAGGTCGCCGCTCATTTCGCGTCGTGGAAGATGATGCCGAGCACGTGGCGCCGGCCCGTGCGGACTGGGCTCACACCGTGCCGCATGGAAGCGCGGTGGAATCCGCGCACGCCGCGCGCCGGGCGGTGATGCACCGCGAAGACGACCCCGTCCCCCTGGCCCAGCGGCACCACGCGCGCACGCGATTGCATGCGCGGGCGGTTCTCGACCAGGACGAATTCCCCGCCCGTGAAATCCCGCCAAGGAGCCGAGAGCAGGAACGCGGCCTGGAGCGGGAAAAAGAGCGCGCCGTGGAGGTCCTGGTGCAGGCAGTTGTAGTCGCCCGCCCCGTATTGCAGCAGGAGCGGCGTCGGCCGCGCCTGCCCGGCCTCGTGACAGAGGGTTAGAAAATCTGTGAGAGTATCAGGATAGTCGTATGAATCTGAAAGATAGTTGCTCCAGAGATTGGCGATCGCCGCGAGCTTCGGATAAAGCGCCTCGCGCAGCAAGCCGACCAACGGCGGCAGCGGATAGGCGAAGTATTTGTACTCGCCCTGCCCGAAGCCGTGCCGCGCCATGACGATGCGGCTCCTGAATCCCGCCTCCCCGGCATAGAGGCTTGCGAGCGAGGCGCATTCCTCGGCCGCGAGGAGGCCGGGCAGCACCGCCCAGCCCTCGCGGTCGAGATCCTTCGCGATCACGGCCCAGTCGAGCCCGTCCACGCGCGCTTCGAGCGGGTCCCTTCGCGTGCGTTCGGCAAGAGCGATCGTCACACTCGCCCCGCGGCCTCGCGCGCGAGCAGCGCGCGCTTGCGTGCCACGCCCCAGCGATAGCCGGCGAGCCCGCCGTCCGCCCGCACGGCCCGATGGCAGGGAATCGCCACGGCGATCCCGTTCGCCGCGCAGGCCGCCGCCACCGCGCGCACCGCTTTGGGCTTGCCGATCCGGCGCGCGATCTCGCCGTAGCTCGCGGTCGCTCCGGGCGGGATCGCCCGCAGCGCCTCCCACACCCGGCACTGGAAGGCCGTGCCCTGCACGTCGAGCGGCAACGCGAGCCCCCGCGCCGGCGTCTCGACGGCGCTCACCACCGCGGCGAGCGTGCGCCCGAAGGAAGCCTCCGCCGGCGCGATCGCCGCCTTCGGGAACCGCCGCGCAAGCTCGCCCGCGAGCGCCGCGTCGTCCTCGCCGAAGAGGATCGCGCATACGCCTTTTTCGGTCGTCGCTACGAGAATCTTCCCGAGCGAGCAGCTCCCACTCGCGTAACGGATCGCGGCCCCCGGCCCGCCCGCGCGCCATTCCGTCGGCGCCATTCCAAGCCGCGCGCCGGCCTCCGCATAGAACCGCCCGCTCGAGTTGAACCCCGCCTCGTAGATCGCCTCGGTCACCGTTCCCGCCCGCCCGAGTGCGCCCTCGACCCGCCGCGCGCGGCACTGCGCCGCGTAGGCCATCGGCGTCGTCCCGGTCGTGGCCTTGAACATCCGGTGGAAGTGGAAGCGGCTCAGCCCGCTCGCCCGCGCCAGCGCCGCGAGGCTCGGCGTTTCCTCCGCCGCCTCGATCATCCGGCACGCCTTCGCCACCGCCTCCTCGCCGCGGCGCTCGAGCGCGGGCAGCTCGGGGCGGCAGCGCTTGCACGCCCGGAACCCCGCCGCCTCCGCCGCTGCGGCCGAGGCGTGAAACCGCACGTTCTCCCGCCGCGCGAGCCGTGCGCCGCAATAGGGGCGGCAATAGACGCCGGTGCTCCGCACCGAGTAGACGAACGCGCCCTCGGCCCGCCGGTCGCGCTCGACGACCGCCTGCCAGCGTTCCGCATCCGTCGCGTAGAGAGCGGCCGCGCCGCCATCGCTCACCATCGCATCCATGACTCTGTACCTTATTACTTGTGTCCATCGCGCGCGCTTCGCGCCCATCGTTTATGGGCTGGCCGTCCGCCGCCCGCACTCCGGCCCTTGCGCTCGAACTAAGATCAGAGGTCGATCCAGGAAAGGTGCCCGCCCTTGCCGGCGCCGGTATCGAGGAACACC
>DATJTV010000131.1:0-16672 GCA_035503055.1 Acetobacteraceae bacterium | reverse complement strand
TTTTCTCTCTGTGAACCGGGCGGCCTTGTTTATCGCTTTCGGCCCGGCGAACGTTCCGGAAAGGCCGAAGAGCTCTCCGAGCTGATTGGACGAACCGTCGCTGCTGCGGATTGGAGCGACTTGGTCGTATTGACGTTCGATAACGGCTTCATGATCCGGATCGACCCTGTGAGCGGCGGATTTCGAGGCGCCATAGTCGGAAAGCACCCACCTCCGGGAACTTTGGTGATCGAAGATTTCTGACGGGGTGGCCGCTCCTCCCGGACCCGCTATCGGGTGGCGGCATTTCGTGGGCGGCGGCCTTGCCTCGGAGACCCTTATAGGGTAATCTCCCCTTCTTGGAGAAACGCTCGCCTCATTATGATCTCGCGCGCATCCAGGCGGATGTCGCGCGGCTCGGGGCGGCGGCCTTTACGAAGTCCACCTTGGATGGCGGGCGGACGATGGGCCTGACGAGCGCGGAGATGCTGGCAGTGATCGCCTCGCTTTCCCGGCGTCAGTTCTACAAGTCGATGACGACCTACGCCGATCATCGGGTTTGGCAGGACGTGTACCACGCGGCGACGCCAATCCGGAAGGAGGCCTACATCAAGATCACCATGCGTGATGCCGCACCGGTGATCCAGTTCAAGGAGAGATAAGCGTGGCAAGAAAGTGTCTGAACTGCGAGAGCCGTAAGGGCATGGCACGCTTCGAGGGCGAGACCTTCACCGTCGAGCATGCCGGCATGACCGCGACCGTGGAGGGGCTGTCGGGGTGGCGTTGCCGGAGCTGCGGCGAGGTTGCGTTCGACGCCGCCAGCGCGCGGCGCTACGCGGCGGCGGGCGACGAACTGGTGCTGCGGCAGCGCGAGCGGCAAAGCAAGGAAATCCGCCGCATCCGTCGCAAGCTCGGTTTGAGCCAGGTGCAGGCTGCACGCCTTACGGGAGGCGGCCATAATGCCTTCTCGCGCTACGAACGCGGCGAGGCAGCGCCGCTCCCGGCGGTCGTCAATCTCTTCCGACTGCTGGACAGGCACCCTGAGCTGCTGAAGGATCTGGTTTCAGGCAGCGGCTGAGCGACGCGAAAACCGCGCAGGGGACTGCGTCCGGCCTCCGAATCGTTTGGTGCGGATCAGGGCACGTTGAATGCGAGTGCCGCGGCGACTTTCGCGCTTGCCCCGCTCAGCGCGCCGAGCTTTTCCCCGGCCGCCACCTTCGCCTCGGTCGCCTGCCCGCGCTCCTGGCGCGCGAGCGCGGCGCGCGCCTCGCTTTCCGCCTCCGCGGCCGAAAGAACGAGCACCCCGCTCTCGTCGGCGAGCACGGCATCGCCGGGCATGACGACGGCGCCGCCGATCGCGACCGGATGGTTGAGCCTTCCGCCGAGATCGTATATGCGCGTGGTGATCGGCGCGATGCCACGGCACCACAGGGGAAAATCGGAGGCACGAATCTCCGCGAGGTCCGTGCACGGCCCGTCCACCACGCCGGCTTTCGCCCCCGCGGCCTTCGCCGCGCGCGTGACGCCGCCGCCCCAGCAGGCGTGCCGGTCGTCGCCGAGCCGGTCCACCACCAGGATATCGCCCGGGCGCAGCAGGCCGAGCGCGTGATGCAGCAGCGTCGAATCGGGGCCGGGGATCGCGAGCGTCACCGCCGTTCCGGCGACGCGCCGGCCGGGGAGGAGGGCCGCGACCCGCCGGTCGCAGAAGCCCCAGTGGCGCCAGTGGCCGAGCGTCGCCGTCTCGACCCCTTCGAGAAGTGCCACGATCTCGGCGGAAAGAGGCGCCGGCATCGGCGCGATCTCATAACGGGACATCGGTTCTTCCTTCAGGCGCGCGCGGGCGCGGATTCCAACGGCAGCTCGAGGGGGCGCTCGGGGTGGACGAAAATCCAGAGCACGGCGCCGAGCACGCCCGCGATCGCGATGCCGAAGAGCGCGCCCGACCAGGTGCCCGTCCAGCGCACCAAGAAAGCCATGAGCACGGGGCCCGCAACGCCGGCGGCATTGCCCCAGAAATTCGTCCAGCCCGCAACCACCCCCGTCGCGGCGCGCCCGAGATCCTGCGTCGAGGACCAGATCGAGACTTGGGTAAGCCCGATCCCGCCGAGCGAGATGCAGAGCAGGACCATCATCATCGCGATCCCCGGCGTGCGCGAGGCGCCGATCAGCGCCGCCGCCGAAACGATGAAGCCCGCGATCGCGAGCGGCACGCGGGCGCGCCAGATCGATCCCGTGGATCGCAGGATACGGTCCGCGACCTGGCCCGTGACAAACACCATGACGAAGAGCGCGACCCATGGCAGCGCGGCGAGAATCCCCATCGCCTTGAGCGAGAGATGGCGCGAGATGACGAGATAGGTGGGAAGCCACGTGGTGTAGAAGCTCTGGATCAGGACGAGGAAGAAATACTCGACGCCGATCGCCCAGAACTGGCCCGAGCCGAGGCAGCGGACGAAGGCACCGGGGGCGGACGTCGCGGGATCGCCGCCCCCCGACGGGCCGTCCTGCCCGGCCGCGATGTGGGCGGCCTCGGCCGCGCTCACCAGCGGATGCCGCTCGGGCCGGTCGCGGAAGCCCCACAGCCAGCCGAGGCCGAGCAGGATGCCGACCGCGCCGAAGGCATAGAAGGCAACCGGCCAGCCGAAGGTGAGCATCACCCAGGTGGTGAGCGGGGCCGCGACGATGGGGCCGAGATAGAGCGCGCCGAGCAGGACCGAGTTGGCCTTCGCCCGCTCACGCGTAGGGAACCAGCGCTTGATGGCAAGTACGGAGCTCGGCCAGTCGGCGGACTGGCCGATCCCGAGCGCGAAGCGGATGGCGCTGAAGGAGAGGAAGCTGAAGCCGAGCGGTGTCGCGGCGGTGAACACCGACCAGAGCGCGTTCGCGGCGAAGAGCGAGCGACGCGGGCCGACCCGCTCCGCAAGCCAGCCGGCGGGCACTTGCAGCGCCGCATAGGTCCAGGAGAAGGCGGTGAGCAGGAAGGACATCTGCACCAGCGTGAAATGGAACTCACGCTGGATCACCGGCGCCGCGACCACCATCGCGGTGCGGTCGAGCGACATCACGAAGGTGATCGGCCCGATCAGCAGCAGCACCATCACCCAGCGGAATCGTCCGACCGTCTCGCCCATGCCCAGCCTCCTCTGTTGTCCCGGCACATTCCGTTGTTGCGCCGCGGCGATCAAGCGGGCCTTCTCCGGGCGCAACCGCGATGCGAGAACGAAGCCGATGAAGCGCGCGCTCTTCACCCTCCCCCTCTTTCTTCTCCTCGCTCTCATGCCCCTTGCGGGCGAGGCGGCCGGGCCAACCGGGCGGCTCGTGCTCTACACCTCGCAGCCCGACCGGATCGCGGCGCAAACGGTGGCGGCGTTCCACACGGTCGCGCCCGACGTCAGGGTAACCGTCTTCCGCTCCGGCACCACGCAGGTGATGAACAAGCTCGAGGCCGAGTTCCTCGCCGGCCGGCCGCAACCGGATGTTCTCTTGATCGCGGACGCGGTGAGCATGCAGCTCCTGAAGAAGGAGGGACGGCTCGCGCCCGACCCGGAGGCGGACGTGTCGGCCTTCCCCAAGGCGCTCTACGACCCGGACCGGACCTATTTCGGCACCAAGCTCATCACCACCGGCATCATTTACAACACGAAGGCGCCGTTCGTGCCCGCCTCGTGGGCCGATCTGCTCCGGCCCGCCGCCAAGGACGAAGTAGTCCTGCCGAGCCCGCTCTATTCCGGTGCGGCGCTGATTTCCGCCGGCGCTTTCGCGCAATATGCCCCGCTCGGGCCGGACTATCTCGCGCGCCTTGCAGCGGCGGGGGCGATTTCGGTCGCCGGCAACGGGGCCGTGCTCGCCCAGGTTGCCGGCGGGGAGAAGATGTTCGGCCTGGTCGTCGATTTCATGGCGCTCAATGCGAAGAAGGAGGGCTCGCCGGTCGGCTTCGTGTTCCCCAAGGAGGGCGTGCCCGCCGTCACCGAGCCGGCGGCGATCCTGAAGAGTGCCAAGAATCCCGAGGCCGCGCGCGCCTTCATAGCCTTCCTGCTCTCGGTCCGCGGCCAGGAGCTCGCGGTGCGCCAGGGCTTCCTTCCCGCGCGGCGCGGCATCGCCCCGCCGCCCGGTCATCCGAAGATGGCCGAGATTCGCCTGTTGCCGATGAACATCGCCGCAATCCTCGCCCATGAAAGAGAGATCGAGGAGAATTTCGCGCAGGCCTTCGGCGGCTGAAGCGTGAGGATCGATCCCGAGCGCGCAACGACGGCGATCGTATCGCCGCTTCTTCTCTTTCTCGGACTCGCCGTGCCTGCTTCGCTGCTCGCGGTAACCGCTCGCTCGCCGCTACCTTGGCACCAACTCCTCGCCTCGCCGGTCGCGGCTCGCGCAATCCGCCACACGCTGGTCGCGGGCGGCGCGAGCGCCCTCTGGGCGGGCCTGCTCGGCGGCTCCTTCGCGCTGCTCGCCGGCCTCACCGACCTGCCGCACCGGCGCACGCTCTCCTTCCTCTTCCTCCTCCTGATGATCATGCCCGCGCAGATCAGCGTCATCGCCTGGATCGCGCTCACCGGCTCCACGAGCCCCGTGCTCGCTCCCCTGGGCCTCGCGCCGCATCCCGGCGCGCCACTCCCTCTCTACGGCCCGGGCGGCATCATCTTCCTGATGGGCGTCGAGCACGCGCCGATCGTCTTCCTCATTCTCGCAAGCCGGCTCCGCGCCATTCCCCCCGAGATCCTGGAAGCGGCTGCCGGCGCCGGCGCCGGGCCGTGGCACAGCCTGACGAGGATTCTTTTCCCGCTCGCTCTCCCCTCGCTCGCCGCCGGACTTTCCGGCGCCTTCGCCGCGGGCATCGGCAATTTCGCAACGCCGGCACTGCTCGGGATTCCCGGCCGCTACATCATGCTCACCACGCTCATCTTCCAGCTCCTGAGCGGCTTCGGCCCGAACGAGCTCGGCGCGGTCACGCTGCTTTCGCTGCTGCTCGGCCTCATCGCGCTCGCCGCCGTCGTCGCCGAAAGAACGCTCGCCCCGGCCACCCCTACCCTCCCCACAAGAAGCCGCACGCCGCCCTTCACGCTCGGCACCTGGCGACTGCGCGCCGCTGCGCTCTGCTGGCTTGTGCTCACGATCCTCCTCTTCCTCCCGCTCGCCTCCCTCGCCGCAACCGCCGCAACCCGCGCCTACGGTCAGAATTTCGGCCTCGCGACCCTGAGCCTCGCGCATTTCCGCGCAGTGCTGCTCGACGAAGCCGCGACACGGCGCGCCTTCTTCAACTCCACCCTCCTTGCACTCATCGCGGCAACGCTGCTCGTCCTTCTCGCCGCAGCCGCCGCGCACCGCGCCAGCGCCGGCAGCCGCCCGGCGAAGCTCTCCCTCGCCGCCGCCGAAATCTCCTACGTGCTGCCGGGCAGCGCGCTCGGGATCGGCTGCATTCTTCTTTTTCTCCGTCCCATCCTTGGCTTTTCCCTCTACGACACGCTCGGGATCCTGCTCATCGCCTACCTGATGCGCTTCTTCGCCCTCGCACGGCGGCCGATGCAGGCGATGTTGGAGAGCCTCGACCCGGCGCTCGAGGAAACGGCGGCAAGCCTCGGCGCCGGCTACGGAAGACGGCTCATCCGCGTCGTGATGCCCGCGCTCGCCCCGGCGGCCGCGGCGGCGGCACTCCTCGTCTTCCTCGGCGCCTTCTCCGAGCTTACGATCTCCGTGCTGCTTTGGTCCGAGGGCAACGAAACCGTGGGCGTGATGATCTTCAACCTCGAGCAGGCGGGCGAGTTCAGCAGCGCCGCAGCCCTCTCCGTCGTCACCGTCGCGGTGACGCTGCTCCTCCTCGCCGCCGCCACCCTCGCCGCCCGCGGCCGCGCGATCCTCCCCTGGCAGGAGTGAAACGCGCGGCATAGCCCCACCGCCGATAAGGCCAGGGGGCGGCTTGCCCCCTTGATCTTTCGGCGATGGGGCTATGCCGCGCGTTGCAGCCGGAGCGAGGCCCAGATCGCCGAGAGCGAGGAGGCGAGGTGTTCGATGTCCTGATCCGAGTGCAGCGGTGTAGGCGTGATACGGAGCCGTTCCGTGCCGCGCGGCACGGTCGGGTAGTTGATCGGCTGCACGTAGATTCCGTAATCGGTGAGAAGGATATCGCTGATGCGCTTGCAGAGCGTGGCGTCTCCCACCGGGACCGGCACGATGTGGCTCGGGTTCCTCGTATGTGGCACGCCTTCGGCGTCGAGCCTTCGGCGCACGCGCTCGACGCGCTCGCGATGGCGCGTGCGTTCGGCTCCGCTCGCCGAGAGGTGGCGCACGGCGGCGAGCGCGCCGGCGGCAACCGCGGGCGGCAGCGCGGTGGTGAAGATGAAGCCGGAGGCGTAGCTGCGGATGAAGTCGCAGAGCGCCGCGGAGCCCGCGATATAGCCCCCGATCACGCCGAACGCCTTGGCGAGCGTTCCCTCGACGACACCGATGCGATGGCCGATGCCCTCGCGCTCGGCGATGCCGCCGCCGTGCGGGCCGTACAGCCCAACCGCGTGCACCTCATCGCAATAGACGAGCGCGCCCGCCGCCTGGGCGACGTCGCAAAGGGCGGCGATCGGCGCGATGTCGCCGTCCATCGAATAGACCGATTCGAACGCCACGAGCTTGGGCCGGTCCGGCTCGATGCCGGCCAGCAAGCGCCGCAGGTCGTCGGGGTCGTTGTGCGCGAAGATGCGCCGCTCGGCCCGGCTGTAGCGCATGCCGTCGATCATCGAGGCGTGGTTCGCGGCGTCCGAGAGCACGACCGTGCCCGGCATCCGCGCGGCGAGCGTGCCGAGGGCGGCCCAGTTCGCAACATAGCCCGAGGTGAAGAGGAGTGCTGCCTCCTTGCCGTGCAGGCGGGCGAGCTCGGCTTCCAGCAGCACGTGTTCGTGATTCGTGCCGGAGATGTTGCGCGTGCCGCCCGCGCCCGCGCCGGCGCGGTCGAGGGCCGCGTGCATAGCGGCGAGCACGGCTGGATGCTGGCCCATCCCGAGATAATCGTTCGAACACCAGACGGTGACCGGCGACTGACCCGCCGCGCCCCGATGGAGAGCGCGGGGAAATGCGCCCGCGCTCCGCTCCAGGTCGGCGAAGACCCGGTAGCGCCCCTCCCCGCGCAGAGTATCCAGTTCCCTGCGGAAGAAGGCCTCGTAATCCATCGCCACCTCCGACGCGCCCGGGCGCTCACGCCCTCGGCCCGCTCGAAGAGATGGGCCGGTGCGCCCGGAGAGCAAGGCAACCGGGCGGGGAAGGCAATAGGCGCTGGGCCGGAGGAGGGCAAGGTGCACGCCTGCCGGGGCTCGCTCGACAGGCCTTGGGGCGGATCCCGGCCTTGATGCGCCCCGCCGGCGCGAGCGTGCTTTCGCCCTGCGCCGACCGTCGCATCCCACCCGCGCCAATCGCGCGCACCATCACCGCGGTGATGGAAGCCGAAGAACTCCCCGGCGCCACCCTGCTCGCGCTATGTACGGGGCGGTTTAGCGCGACGGCTTCGGATCGTCGCCCTTGAGGAAGGCGGCGATTTCGGGAACGGAGTTCAAGGCGGCAAGCTCCGATTCACTCGGCAATTGCGGCCGATCGCGCGCGCGGTTGACCATGCAGAGGAAGCCGAGCGGCTCCCCTTTCGTCGCGCGGAACTGATGCCAGGTCCAGGCCGGGATCGTGACGAGATCGAATGCGGCGACTTCCCGCACGTCGCGGCCGAGCAGGCAGTGCCCGCGTCCGCGCAGGATCGTCACGGCGTGCATGTGCTCGTGCCGCTCCAATGTGGAGTAGCCTCCGGCCGCCATCTCGAAATAGCGGAGCTCGCACTCGAGCGCCTTCTCCTCAAAGAGGACCTGGCGCGAGATGGCACGAAACGGCGCGCTGGCCTCGTCCTTGTAGGGACGAAGCTCCACCTCCTGCCAGCGGAACCCGGGCAGGAACGCGCGCAACCGTGGCGCCGGCTCGTCGGTCATCTCGCCAATTCCCCTGGGTATCGGGCGACCGCTTCGGTAAAGGCCAGCGTCGCCTCAGTCAATTTCCCGCGCGCCTCGAGCAGGCTGCCGCCCAGCAGCAGCATCGCGTCCGTGCCGTAGAATTCGAGGATCTCCGGGACCCGCTCGATCGTCATCCCGCCCGCCGGAATCGGCACGCTGGCGCGAAGGCGGGCATTCGCAGCCGTCGCGTTGGCGGCGAGGCGGCGGCAGGTCTCGGGGGAATAGCCGAAACGGCCGCCGAAATTCGGAAATATCACGCCATCCGCGCCGAAGAGGCGAAAGAGCTTGCCGATCAGCAGCGGGGGCGAGATGCGCCCGGCGCCGGCGAGTGTAGGATGAGCCAGGAATGCGATCTCGGGCCAGGCGCCCACCAGCGCCTGCAGCGTTGAAACCCCCGCGATCATCGGCGCTATCAGCACCGCGGCGAGGCCCTCTTCGCGGGCAAGGTGCACCTGGCGCTGCATCTGGTCGAGGTTGCCGGACAGGCTCGGAACGTAGCGGGTGGGATGTCCGCTCGCCTGCGCGGTGCGGCGAACCGAAGCGGCGATCGCGGGAACGCGCTCGGCAAAGCGCGAATAGGGCTGATCGGCGATGCCGTGATCGTCCTTGATGAAATCCACGCGCCCGCGCGCGAAGCGCCCGGCAAGCTCGGCGAGGCGCTCGGGCGGAAGCCCCTGCGGCTTGAGCGCCGAGCCGGTCAAGGCGCGATCGGTCGCGCCCACGAGCGCGCGCAGGCCGGGAAGCCCGTGCCGGGGACCGCCGAAGGCCTCCTCGAGCTCGTCGGGCAGCACCAGGTCGTACAGCACCACGTCCTCATGCAGCGAGGTGTTGCCGAACGCCATATTGAGCAGCTGCCCGGCATCCGCCCCGATCGTCTCCGTTGCAAGCCCGATGCGGACGTCAAACAGACCGCGGCCGAGATCCTCGATCCCCTCGACGGTACCGGCGATATCTTGCAGTATCGCGGGATCGTCGATCGCGGAAAGCGGCATCTCGACGCTCTGTTCCGTCGCGATCGCCCGCGCGCGACTCTCCACCGAAGCGGGCTCGCTCCGGACATGGAAGATGGCCTGCAATCGGCGGGCGGTCATGCGGATGTCTTAAGCGGGACCGCGAAACCGTGCAACGCGCCGGACCGCTACACCGCGAGCAGGCGGTGCAGGAGATCCTGATCGGCCCTGAGTTCGGCGGCGGGACCGGCGAAGCGCACCCTCCCCTTTTCCAGGACATAGACGCGATCGGCGAGCGAGAGGGAGAAATCAACGCCCTGCTCGGCGAGCAGGATGGTGAGGCCATCCCCCTTCAGCTCGGCGATCTTCGCGCGCAGCGTCTCGACGATCAGCGGTGCCAGCCCCTCGGACGGCTCGTCGAGCAGCAGGAGCTCGGGATTGCCAACGAGCGTGCGCGCGATCGTCAGCATCTGCTGCTCCCCGCCCGAGAGGAAGCCGCCGGGCCGGTCGCGAAGCGCGTGCAGCACGGGGAAGAGATCGAAGACCGTCGCGATCGTCCAGCGGCCCGGCCGGCCGGCGGCACGCGCGCCTACCTCGAGATTCTCCCGCACGCTGAGCTCGGCAAAAATCCGCCGGTCCTCCGGCACGAAGCCGAGCCCGGCGCGCGCGATGCGATGCGGCGGCCAGCCCGCGATGTTCCGCGCCCGCCAGAGCACGCGACCGCGCTCGGGCCGTGTGAGGCCCATGATCGAGCGCATTGTCGTCGTCTTGCCGACGCCGTTGCGCCCGAGCAGGCACACGCACTCGCCGCTTTCGATCTCGAGCGAGATGCCGAACAGCACCCGGCTCAGGCCATAGGCGGTGTGTACGTCCTCGAGCGCAAGCAGCGGTCTCACGGGCGCTCGCCGAGATAGACGCGGCGCACGTCCGGATTACGCCGCACCTCCGAAGGCGTGCCCTCGGCGAGCAACCTTCCCTGATGCAGCACGGCGATCGTTTCGGCGATGCCGAAGACGACCTCCATATCGTGCTCGGTGAAGAGAAGGGTGAGGCCGCGCTCACCGGCGATGCGCTCGAGCAGCCGCATCGTCTCCTCCGTCTCGGCGGCCGACATGCCGGCGGTGGGCTCGTCGAGGAGCAGCACCGAGGGGTCGCTGGCAAGCGCGATGCCGAGCTCGAGCTGCTTCTGGTTCCCGTAGGCGAGCGAACCGGCGATCGTCGCGGCCTGATCGCGAAGGCCCACCGATGCGAGCAGCGCGGCTGCCTCGTCGCGATAGAAACTCTCCGCGCGAGACCAGAAATCGCGCCCGCGGCCGCGATGGGCGAGCAACGCGGCCTGGACGTTCTCGGCGACCGTGAGGCGCGCGAAGATGTTTGCATGCTGGAACGACCGCCCGATCCCGAGGGCGGCGATTCGGTACGGCGGCGCGCCCGTGATGTCCCGCCCGTCGAGCAGCACCTGCCCGCCATCCGGGCGCAGATGGCCGGTGATGAGATTGAAGAAGGTCGACTTGCCGGCACCGTTCGGCCCGATCACCGCGGCGATCCGCCGCGTTTCGACCGCGAGGCTGACGCCGGCGACCGCGCGGAACCCGCCGAAGGACTTGCTGAGGCGGTTGACCTCAAGCATCCCCGACCTCAAGCACGGGAGGCGACGAGGCGCCGGCGCAGCCGGTGTGCGAGCGAAAGGAGCCCGCCGACGATCCCGCCGGGGAGCGCGTAGAGCAGGACGATCAGGATGATCCCGAGCGTGGCCGGCCAATACTGCGTATAGGAGGTGATCTCCTGGTTGAGCCACACCAACGCGAAGGCGCCGACCGGCGGGCCCCAGAAATGCTCCATTCCGCCAAGGATCGTCATGATCATCACCTCGGCGGATTTCGGCCAGAACATGAAATCCGCGAAGACGCCGCGGTTGAAGATGCCGTAGAGCGCGCCGGCCAGGCCCGCGAATCCGCCGGCGATGGCAAAGGCGGCAAGCTGGTAGGCGCGGACATTGAGCCCGATGAAGGCGGCGCGCTCGGGGTTGTCGCGGATCGTGGTCAGCATCCGCCCGAACGGCGAGCGGACGATCCGTTGCAGGATCGCAAGTGCGACCGCCACCAGAACGATGGTCAGGATATAGAAGAGATCGGGCTCGCGGAGATTGCCGAATCCCGGCAAGGAGCCCATCCAGTCGAGGTTGGGATAGGGCACGTCGGAGAGCCCCTGATCGCCGCCGGTGACTGCGTTCCAGGTGAAGGCGATCGCCCAGGCGATCTGCGAGAAGGCGAGCGTCAGCATCGCGAAATAGATTTTCGTCAGCCGTACGCAGAAGAATCCGGCGACGAGCGCGAAGAGGGCGGCACCCAGCCCGGAGGCGGGAAAGGCGAGGATGAAGGGCACGCCGTACGTCTTCATCAGGATCCCGCAGACATAGGAGCCGACGCCGAAATAGGCGGCATGGCCGAACGAGATGAGGCCGGTGGTGCCGAGCAGGAGATTGAGGCTGACGGCGAACAGCGCATCGATTGCGATCTGGGTGCCGAGGAAGGTGTCGTAGCGCGAACCGAGCCAGGGCACCGGGAGCGCAACCAGGAAGACGACGAGCGCCCAGGGGATGCGGTGGGGAATGTGCCGCGGCATCACCGGATCGGCCGCCCGAACAGGCCCCAGGGGCGAAGGATCAGGATCACCGCCATCAGGGCGAAGACCGAGAAGAGCGAAAAGCCCGGGACGATCAGGATGCCGAAGGCCAGCACCTCGCCATAGATCAGCGAGCCCCAGAAAGTACCCCAGAACGAGCCCAATCCGCCGATGACGACGACGATGAAGGCCTGGACGATGATCTGCACATCCATCCCCGGCACCACGCTTTCGAGCGGGCTGACCAGCGCGCCGGCGAGCCCGGCGAGGAAGGCGCTGGCGACGAACATGGTGGTGTACAGCCCGCCCACGTCGGCGCCGAGCGCATCCAGCATCTCGCGATCATAGGCCGCCGCGCGCATCATCCGGCCGAGGCCGGTGCGATAGAGCGCAAGCCAGCCGCCGATCGCGATCAGCGGCCCGAGCACGATGATGAAGAGATTGTAGTGCGGGAGCGTGGTGCCGAACAGCTTGACGGAGCCGGCGAGGAGGGCGGGTGGGGAGACGGAAAGCTGGCCGGTGCCCCAGGTGAACTTGGCCGCGTCTGCCAGGATCAGCACCAGCGCGTAGGTAAGGAGGAGCTGGTAAAGCTCATCGCGGCCATAGAGGTGGCGGAGCAGCAGCCGCTCGACGATGCCGCCGAGCAGGGCAACGCCGAGGGCGGCGGCCAGCGCCGCGACCCAGAAGGCGCCGACGAGCGGGCTCAGCCAGTGCACCGCCTGCCAGGCGAGATAGGCACCGATCATGTAGAACGAGCCGTGCGCGAAATTGAGCACGCGCATGACGCCGAAGACGAGCGAGAGGCCCGAGGCGATGAGGAAGAGGAACATCGCCGTGGTGAGGCCGCTGATGAACTGGCTGAACAGAAATGATGCTGCCACTCGGGGTCACCCTTGCCGGCCCCGGTGCGCGCCGCCGTTCGGCCGGATGGAGGCGTCAGTTCGTTGCCGGCATCGGGTTGTAATAAGTGGGATCCTTGATGACGGCGAAGGGATAGGCCGGATCCTTGACCATCTCGCCCCAGAAATCGCCGGTATTGGACTCATGGGTGAGCGGGTCGAATGTGTGCGGGCCGAGCGGCGTCTGGTAGGTCAATCCGAGCATGGCCTTGGCCACCTTCTCGTCGTTGGTGGTGCCGGCCTTCTGGATTGCATCGACGAGCGCCTGGACCGAGGCATAGCCCTGGATCGCCCAGCCCGAGCCGTACTTGGACTTCATGAAGTGGGCGAGATTCCGCTCGTACGCCTGATATTCCGCCGACTTCTGGGTCGGCCAGACGACCGGGTCATAGGCGTCGGCCCAGATGCCGTACGGGTAGTCCGCGCCGAGGGGAATCGCGGTGTCGATCGAGCCGACCTGGCCGCCGTCCGCGAGGCGGTTGTGGATCGCCTTGAAGTAGCCAAGCGGCCCCGCCTGTTTGGCGAAGGTGATGAAGTCGCCGGCGAATATCTCGCAGAAGACGGCATCCGGCCGCTTGCTCATCTGCGCGGTGATGAAGGGGGTGAAGTCGGGCTCGCCGAGCTTCGGCCATTGCTGGTCCACGACCTGGACATCCGGGCGCAGCTTCTTCATCTCGGCGAGGAAGGCGGCGACGGCGTCGCGGCCGTAGGCGTAGTCCGGAGCGATGGTGGCGATGCGCTTGAGGTCGGGCCATTTCGCCATGATCACGGCCCCGGCCGCGCCTTCGATGGCGGTGGTCGTCGCCGTGCGGAAGATGTAGGGGTGCAGGTTCTCGGGCGCGGTGAGACGGACGGTTTCCGCCGAAGGCGCGATGAAGACGATGTGGTTCTCCTTGGCGATGGTGGAGACCGCCGGCGCCTCGGCCGAGGTCAGCGTCCCGATCAGGAAGTCCACGTTGTCCTTGAAGATCAGCTCGCGCGAGACCCGTACCGCTTCGTCGGGGTTGCCCTTGCTGTCGCGCGGCAGCAGCTCGAGCTTGCGGCCGAGCACGCCGCCGGCGGCGTTGATGTCCTGGACTGCCATCTCGGCGCCCTTCAGGATCGGCACGCCGTAAACCGCGGTCGGCCCGGAGAGCGGGATCGGAAACCCGATCTTGATCGGCCCGGCCGCGGACGCATGGAACGGCAACAGGGCGCCGGCCGCGCAGGCCAGCGCCAGAACATGGCGGCGGATCATCGTTACCTCCCGGTCTGCACGCATCCTTTTCGCTGCGGCGTGCTGGGCGGCATCGTGATTGGCCGCTTCCATCGCTGTCAAGCAGAGAGTCGCCTAGGGGCGCCCGCTTGCGGGCCGGGCAAGCTTGGCGCGCAAGCCCGGCACAGCGCCAAAAGCCCCCTCGAATTCGGGGGCCGGCCCTTCAGGGAGGCGCGATCCCCTCGCGCGCGAGCGCGCACCGGACGGCAGGCCGCTCGCCCATGCGGCGCGCGTGGTCCGTCCAGCAAGGGAAATCCCGGCTCATGTCGTAGAGGAGGGCCTTGCCCCGTCCCCATGTCCAGAACGTGAAGAGATAGGGATCGGCGACCGAGTATCGTTCGCCCGCCGCCCATTGCGTGCCGAGGCTCGCGAGTTTCGCCTCGACCTGCTCCCACACCTCCCGGGTGCTCACCTTGCCGCGCACGACGACGTCCGCCTTCCCGGCATCGCTCGTTGCATAGCGTTCCGGGCGGCGCATGTGCGCGTAAGCGACATGAACGCCGGAGGTGAACCAGCCGAGCCATTCGGTGCAGCGTCCGTCCGCCCGCAAATCATCCGGCCAGAGGCCGGCGGCCGGATATTTGCGCGCGATGTAGCGAAGCACCGCCGGGTTCTCGGTGACGACGAACCCGTCATCGGCGAGCGCCGGCACCCTCCCCTTCGGATTGATCGCGAGATATTCCGGCTTGCGCTGCGCGCCCGCGCCGAAATCGACCAGCACCGGCTCGAATTCCTCACCGGTCTCCTCGAGCGCGATGTGCGGGGCGAGCGAGCAGGCTCCGGGCGAGTAGAACAGCTTCGGTCCGTGCGCATCCATTTTCATGCCTCCATTTTCTCTCTATCCGGCTCCGGATGAGCGGGCACCGCCACAACGGCGCGCGTCATCGGGGCCCCGCGCCTCATCGGGCGAGGCCGCCCGGCCCGGCAAGCCGCCACGCGACGCTGAGAATCCGCGCACTCGCCCTCATCGTGCCGCCGAGCGAGCCCGCCACCTTCGAGCGCCCGCCGCCGCGCCGCCGATAGGGCATCGGCACTTCGACGATCCGAAGCCCCGCCGCGGCCGCGCGGATCTGCATTTCGACGTTCCACCCATAGCCCGTCTCGCGCATCCCGAGCCGGTCGAGCGCCTCGCGCCGGATGGCGCGGTAGGCGCACATGTCCGAGTAGCGAACCCCGAAGCGCGCGCCGACGACAAACCCGATCAGCCGTCCTGCCAGCACCTGGTGCCAGAGCATCGAGCCCGGTTCGCGGCGCCCCCGCGTGCGCGAGGCGAGCACCAGATCGTGCGTGCCCGCAACGATCGGCGCCACCAATTCGTCGAGCAGATCGCCCCGATCCGCGCCGTCGCCGTCCATGAAGGCGATGATTTCGACACCCTCCGCCGCCGCCACGCCCGTCGCGCAGGCCCGCCCGTAGCCCCGCCCCGCCCGCACCACCCGGGCACCGGCCGCCTCCGCCCGCGCCACGGTCTGATCGCTGCTCCCGCCGTCCGCGACGATGATCTCGGAGGCCACGCCGCGCCGAATCTCGCCGACCACGCCCGCGATCGTCTCGCCCTCGTCGAGCGTCGGGATGACGACCGCGACCCGCAGGGCTTGCGCCGCGCCGTTCCCGATCACCGCGAGCGACTCCTTCCGTGCATCGCCGAGCCCGGAGTCCTCATAACCCCGCCTTGCGAACGGCACGATACGGGAGGCAAGCGCGCGGGCGCCCAATTCGCGCGCTTGTGATTTGCGGATGGTGTAGAATAAAGCCGCGAATCGGAGGGAATCCCATGCGACTCGTCCTCGCAGCGGCACTTCTTTCGCTGCTCGCGGCCTGCGGCGCCAACGAGCCCGGCCGCGTCTCGGGCGGTGCCGCGACAGGGGCCGCGACCGGCGGTGCGATCGGCATCATCGGCGGCCCGGTCGGCGTGGTCCTCGGCGCCGTCATCGGTGGCGGCGCCGGCGCGCTCACCGCCGCCAACACGAGCCCCCACACGGTCGATCTGGGCAATCCGCCCTGGGGGGAATAGCGCGGAGAAAAGCGCGGGGGCGCCGCTTTCGCGGGCCGGCCTAGACTGCCCGCCATGTGCGGCCGATATGCCTCTCACCTCCCACCCGAGGCGATGGCCCGGCTCTTCCGTGCCGTCGGCCCGGTGCCCAACCACGCGGCCTCGTGGAACGTGGCGCCCCGGCAGGACGCGCTGGTGGTCCGGCGCCACCCCGAGACGGGCGAGCGCCACCTCAACCTGCTGAGCTGGGGCCTGGTGCCGGCCTGGACCAAGGAGCTCGCCGCGGCCCGGCGGCCGATCAACGCCCGGGCCGAGACGGTCGCCACGTCGGGGATGTTCCGTGGGGCCTTCGCGGCCCGCCGCTGCCTCGTGCCGGCGGACGCCTTCTACGAGTGGAAGGTCGCCGGAGCCGCCAAGCAGCCCTACGCGGTCGCGCGACGGGATGGGCAGCCGATGGCGTTCGCCGGGCTCTGGGAAGGCTGGCGCGCCCCGGACGGCGAGGTGCTGCGGACCTTCACCATCATCACCACCGCGGCCAACGCGGTCCTGACCCCGATCCACGCCCGCATGCCGGTGGTCCTCGAGCCGGCGGACTGGCCGGCGTGGCTCGGCGAGACGAGCGGCGACCCCGCCCCCCTGATGCGTCCGGCCGGGGAGGGCGTGCTGCGGGCCTGGCCGGTGAGCGCGCGGGTCAACAATGTCCGCAACGACGGGCCCGAGCTGCTCGAGGCGGCCTGAGCCTCCGCCGCGACGGCCGGCCCACGGCGGGCTTCCCGATCGACCATTTGTTCCGTTGCCGCTATAAGAGCGCGCGGATGACGGTGATGCCGAGCAGGGCCCCATGGCCTTCTTCGCCGGCAAATGCGCCCACGTAAAAACGAAACTCTTCGCTTCGGAGGTTACGTCATGGCCAAATACCTGATCTCCGTTTCCTATACCGCCGATGGCCTCAAGGGCCTGCACAAGGACAAGGCGTCCGGACGCAAGAAGGCGGTTAC
>DATJTV010000130.1:0-7234 GCA_035503055.1 Acetobacteraceae bacterium | reverse complement strand
TACGCGCTCTGGACCGCGGAGCATCATTTCCAGCGCGAGGGCTACGAATGCCTGCCGAACCTGGTGCAGCTCGGGCTCTGGCTCGCCACCCAAACGAAACGGCTCAAGTTCGGATGCGCCTTCAACGTGCTGCCGATGTGGCACCCGATTCGCCTGGCCGAGGATTACGCGATGGCCGATATCGTGACGGACGGGCGCATCATCATGGGCGTTGGGCGCGGCTACCATACGCGCGAGGTGGAGACGCTCGGCGGGCCGCTCCTCGATGCCGACAAGAACCGCGCCTGGTTCGAGGAGGAGCTCGAGCTCCTGCTCAAATGCTTCAACGAGGAATCGTTTCATTTCAAGGGAAAATTCTTCGAATGCCCGCCACCGGTCGAGTATCGCGGCTACGGCTTGCGCGAGATCACGGTGGTGCCGCGGCCCAAGCACCTGCCCGTCGAGATCTTCATGCCGGTCGCCAGCGGCCGGACGATCGAGATGATGGCGCGCTACGGGCTGAAGCCGATGGTGACGCTGAACGGGGAGAAGATCCTGGACGACGTCGTGTACGCGTACCAGGCCGCGTGCCGCAAATTCGGCCGCGAGAAGGCGCCCGGCGAGGACATGATCTGGGGGGCAGGGCTCTGCCTCGCGGCAAGCCGCGAGGAGGCGATGCGCCTGATCGAGCCGGCGCACGACGAGCGCTACAAATGGTTCGCTCCATTCGGGTTCGTGCGCTACGCCGACGAAGAGGGCCGGCCCTGGGGAACGCCGGGGGCGCCGGCGCGCACGCCCTCGCTCGCCGACGGGGTCGCGCAGAAGGCGTGGTTCTGTGGCCCACCCGAGGAGGTGATCGCGGGGATCCGCTCGATCGAGGCGAAATATCCCGGGCTCGAGGACTTCATGATCCATTGGGCCGAGGGCATGGGGCCCGAAGAATTCACCCGCCAGCTTCGCTGGTTCGCGGGTGACGTCATGCCGGCCTTCGGCGTCCGGTAGGGCGTCTTTCTCCCGGCCCGATCACGCTTTGGGCGCGGGCTGGCGCGCGGCGGCCGACGCTTGCTCCACCGCGAGGCGGATCAGCGCTGCCATGCTGGGGAGGTTGAGCTTGGCGCGGATCTGCGCGGCGACCGCGGCGGCCGTGCGGTAACTGACGCCGATCTCTGCCGCCACCTCCGCGAGGCTCCTTCCGGTGCTGAGCAACGCCAGCACCTCGCGCTCGCGGGCCGACAATCCGCGCAGCGGGCTCTCGCCGGGCCGCAGGTTCATCAGCGCGAGCTTCTGCGCGACCGGCCGGCTGAGATAGACCTCGCCGGCGCCGATGCGCTCCACGGCCTCGAGCAGCGCAGCCGGATCGTCGTTCTTGCTCACATAGCCCCGCGCCCCGGCCTCCAGCGCCCCCGCCACCATGACCGGCTCCTCGTGCATGCTGAAGACCAGCACGTTCAGGCCCGGCACCGCCGCAAGCAGCCGCCGCAGCAGGGCTAGGCCGCCGTCGGCGAGGCCGAGATCGAGGATCACAAGATCCGGAGACGCGTCCCGGCAGAGGCGCAGCCCTTCGGAAGCGGTCTCCGCCTCGATCACGCTATCCTCGCCCCGCTCCTCGAGCAGCCGTCGGCAGCCGGCGCGGACGATCGGGTGGTCCTCGATGAGCAGGACACGGCTCATCGTGCGGCCACGGCGGGCAGGTCCATCGTCACCGCGATCTCCGTTCCGCCGCCGGCCCGGTTGCCGATGGAGAGCCGCCCGTTCAGCGCCCGCACGCGCTCGCTCATGCCGAGCAGCCCGAAGCCGAAACGGATCCCGGGCGGCAACCCGCGCCCGTCGTCGCGCACGAGAACGCGCACAGCGTGGCCGACACCTTCCATCCGCTCCAGGCGTACTTCCACCCGCCGCGCTCCGGCGTGCCGCGCGGCATTGGTCAGGCACTCCTGCACAACTCGATAGAGGGCGAGCCCGGCCGCCTCACCGCCCAGGGCGACCTCCTCGGCCCGCACGCTGAAGTCGATGCCCGGGCAGTGCTCCTGCCAGCCGGCGACCAGCTCGCGCAGTGCCTCCGCCAGCCCGAGCTGGTCGAGCGCGAGCGGCCGGAGCCGCGCCAGGATGCGTGCGTTGGTCTGCTGGACGCTATCGGCCAGGCGTCCGATCGCCTGCGCGCGCTCGGCGATGCACGCGAGCGGGCCCTCGCCGCGGCGGCAACTGCCGAGAATGCTCGCGGCCTCGGCGCGGATGCCGAACAGCACCGGGCCGAACTCGTCGTGCAGCTCGTGGGCGATCTCCTTGCGCTCGGCCTCCTGCAGACCGATCAGCGCGTCGATCAGCCGGTGGTTGTCCTCGGTGACCTGGCCCAGTGCCTGTGCGAGAGAATTGAACTGCTCGCCGATGCGCGCGAGCTCGGCCACCGCGATCGGGGCGAGGCGCGCCGCGTAGTCGCCGCGCTCCAGCCGGTCGAAACCGTGCTGCAGCGCCTCAACGGGGCGGAGCGCGCGGCGCACGGCCCAGAGGCTCAGCGCGACGATCGCTGCCGAGGCGGCGAGGAGTAGCCCGCAGAGCCAGACGAGCTCTTCCCAGATCTCGGCGAGTTCGTCGAGCGGGTTCGAGAGCATCTCGACCCGCGCCACCTCGCGCCCGCGGACGATGACGGGGAAGAGGTCGATCTTCGGATCGAGATCGAAAAGGCGCGCGAACCAAAGCGGCACGCCCGCCCGATCCGGAATGAGGCCCGGCAGCTCGGAGGCGGCAATCTGTTCCGGATCTGTAGCGATTCGGAAGACGACATGGCGCACCTCGGGCAGCTCCGCTTGAAGGCGGCTGAGTGCGGCATCGGCGCTGCCGGCGCTGCGGACATCGGCGAGCGCGGCAGTGACCAGCACGCGGCCGAGCCGCATGCCCGACGTCACCTCCGCACGCACCCGCTGCGGCGCCCAGGCGAGTTCGTCGCCGATCGTAGCGGCGAGCCCGAGTGCGAGGATCACGGCCGGGATCATCACCAGCTGCAGCTTGAGCGACATCACGCTTGCGTCCTCCCGCCCTGTCGCGGGGCCGCATTTTCTGCAGGTCCCCGCACATTCTGCCGAGCGTGCGGCAATCAGTATTATGGACCGGCTGCGCCGGCGGTGGCCACACTGCTCGCGGTTCCCGCCTCGCACGAGGCGGGCCCGAGGAGGGACGCCCAAGATGAAGCGCGCCTGCCGGATCGCCCTTGCCGCGCTTGCCGTGCCCGCCGTCGCCGCCGCGCAGACCGCTCCGTCCGCCACCTCGGTGCCCGAAGTCCCCGAAGTCAACATCGTCGCGCCGACGCCGCTGCTCGGCTCGGGCGTCAACCCGGACACGATCCCTTCCGAGACGAACGTACTGACGAGTGGCGATCTCTCGCGCACCGGCGTGCCGGATCTGACGGGCTCCCTCAACCAGCAGGTGGGCGGCGTCAATCTCAGCTCCGCTTCGGGAAACCCGTACCAGCCGAACCTCGTCTATCACGGCTTCGAGGCCTCGCCGCTGCAAGGTACGCCCCAGGGCCTCGCCGTCTATGTCAACGGGGCGCGCTTCAACCAGGCCTTCGGCGATACGGTCGACTGGAGCCTTATCCCGGACATCGCGATCAACAGCATGAACCTGGTGGGCTCCAACCCGGCGTTCGGGCTCAATGCGCTGGGCGGGGCGGTGAACGTGCAGATGAAGAACGGGTTCACCTACCACGGCTTCGAGACGGATCTCTCGGGCGGCTCCTTCGGGACGGTCCAGAGCGAGTTCCAATACGGCAAGCAGATCGGCGATACCTCCACCTACGTCGCCGGCACCGTGCTGCATCAGGGTGGATGGCGCGACCTGCAATCCTCCGACATCCAGAATTTCTATGGCGATATCGGCTGGCGGAACGATTGGGAGGAAGTGCATCTCAACATTACCCTCGCGCACTCGGCGCTGAACGGGCCGGGGACCTCGCCGGTAGAGCTTTTGGCCGCCGACCCGGCGGCGCAGTTCACGGGGCCGAACGCGATCTTCGACCAATACCTTGACGTCAATCTCAACGGGAATTTCCAGCTCACCGACACGACCTCCATCCAGGCCGTCACCTATTACGATTATTTCCACGAATTCGTGACGAACGGGAACGCCACCGACGACACGCCCTGCGACGACGGCTCGGGGCTTCTCTGTTCCAGCCCGGGCGTCTACAGCACGACGCTCGGCGGTGGGACGATCCCCGCCTTCCTCGGCGGCAATCCGCTCTCCTATTCCGAGCTCGACAACCAGACGACCAACACCAACGGCTACGGCGTCTCCGCCCAGGTCACCAATACGGACGACGTGTTCGGGCTCGCGAACCATGCGGTGGGCGGATTGAGCTTCGACGGCGCCCAAACGGAATTCGGCGCGCTTTCCTATGTCGGCGGAATCACCGACGTCTCCCGCGTATTTGTTGGCCCCGGCATCATCATCGACGAGCCGGGGATCAACCAGCCGGCGAGTGCGGCGATCAGCGACGCCTATTACGGCGCCTTCTTCACCGACACGCTGAACCTCACGAAGCGCCTCGCAATGACGCTCTCGGGCCGCTTCAACGTGGCCGATATCGACCTCGCGGACGAGAACGGCGGCGATCTCACCGGCGATCACAGCTACAGCCATTTCAATCCCGGAGCCGGCTTCACCTATCAGCTGACACCGTGGCTCACCGCCTATGCGGGCTATGCGGTGGCGAACCGGGCGCCGACGCCGGCCGAGCTTTCCTGTGCAAGCCCGGAGGATTCCTGCAGCCTCGCCAATTTCTTCGTCGGCGATCCCAACCTCAAGCAGGTGGTGGCGCACACGATAGAAACGGGCCTGCGCGGCGGCTTCACGCCCTCCCTGGGCTCGAGGCTCAGCTACAATATCGGTCTTTATCGCTCCAACCTCGATGACGACATCGTTTTCGTCAACAGCCCAACACTCGACCGCGCCTATTTCACGAACGTCGGTCAGACGCGGCGGCAGGGCGTCGATGTCGGCGTGCAGTTCCAGAGCCGCCGTTGGCTCGTCTATCTCGAATATTCCTACATCGACGCGACCTATCAGAGCGGCTTCGTCGAATCGGCGGGCAGCAACCCGGACGGTGACGCAAACGGAAACGAGACGATCACCCCGGGCGATCGCCTGCCCGGGATCCCCGCCAACCAGATCAAGCTCGGCGTCTATTACAAGGCGACGCCCAAATGGACGGTCGGCGCCGTCGGAATCGCCCAGACCGGGCAGTACCTGTTCGGCGACGAGGCCAACCTCACTCCTGAGCTGCCGGGCTTCTTCACCCTCAACCTGACCACGAACTACCAGCTCACGCCAAAGATCGCGCTCTTCGCCACGGTCGACAACGTGACCGACGCGACATACTACACGTACGGAACGTTCTCGCCGACGACGGCGGTCTATCTGAGCCAGGCGCCCTATGCCACCAACCCGCGGAGCTACAGCCCGGCCGCGCCGATCGGGGCGATCGTCGGGATCCGCGTGACGTTGGGCTAGAAGCTGGGGGCCAGAAGCCGGGGGGTAGAAGCCGGGTGCGGGACGGTTTTGCGGCAGCCTCCGGCAGGCTATCCTGCCGGCGATAAGATCGGGAGGCGAGGAGGCGTGATGCGCTCGGCATTTTCCCCAGCGGGCTGGCTCGCCGTAGGCGGCGTTCTCTGTCTGGGCCTTCTCGGCCCGTGCTCCGGGGCGGCCGCCGCGGCGTCGGCCCCGGACGAGACGCCCATCTCGCTCGAGCTCAACAAGCTTGCGCCGATCGCGGAAGGGGCAGGCTGCCGCGCCTATTTCGTCATCTCCAATCCCGGCGCGCAGGCGATGTCGGACTTGGATCTCGATCTTGTTCTGTTCAACGCGGAGGGAATAATCGCCCGGCGCATGGCGGTCCAGTTCGGGCCGGTGCCGGCGCAGAAGACGGTGGTCCGGCTCTTCGATCTGGCGGGCACGCCCTGCGATTCGATTGGCCACATCCTCCTCAACGACGTGCTCTCTTGCCAGGCCGGGGCGACGGCACCGGGCGGTGACTCGCGCGCGGCCTGCCTTGCGCGGATCACGGTCTCCTCGCTCGCCAAGGCGAAGCTGACCCGCTAGGCCACGCCGCCATGCCACCGCACACGCTCTCGCCCGTCGCCCTCTTTCTGAACGCAGATCCGCTGGTGAAGCTGGTGCTGCTGGTCCTCGTGCTGGCGAGCGTCTGGGTCTGGGCGGTGGCGATCGACCGGGCGGTGCGTTTCGGGCGCATACGGCGCGATGTCGGCCGGCTTGCCGAGGGCGCGCGAGTGCTCCGCACGGAAGGCCTGCCTGACGGCATGGCGGGCCAGGTGCTGCGGGCCGGGCTCGCAGCCGCACGCGAGGCGGGCGGCGATGAAAGCCGGGCGGAGCGGCGGGAGAGGATTGCCGAGGCGATGCGGCTCTGCCTCATCGATCGCTTGCGCGCGGTCGAGCCCGGGCTGCCGTTCCTTGCGACTGTCGGCGCAACCGCGCCCTTCGTCGGGCTGTTCGGCACGGTGTGGGGGATCATGGCGAGTTTTTCCAGCATTGCGGCGGCCAACGACACGAGCCTCGCGGTGGTGGCGCCGGGGATCGCGGAGGCGCTCTTCTCCACGGCGATCGGGCTCGCGGCGGCGATCCCCGCGGTGATCGCCTACAACAAGCTCGCCGCGCATCTCGCCGGCACGCGCGCGCTCGGGATTTCCGCGATCGCCCGGCTCGCCGGGATGCTGAGCGCGGTGCGCCCCGAGGCAGTCCGGGCGGCGGCGGAGTAGCGAGGCAATGGCGATCGGCCCGCGGCGCCGGCCGGAAGAGGCGGAAGACCTGGCGCCGCTCTCGGAAATCAATGTCACGCCGTTCGTCGACGTGATGCTGGTGCTGCTCGTCATCTTCATGGTGACGGCGCCGCTGATGATGGCGGGCGTGCCGCTCCGCCTGCCGAAGACCGCGGCGGCGCGCGTTGCGGAACCGCACCAGCCGATCGTCCTCAGCATCGATCGCACCGGCCATGTCTTCATCGGCGAGCGGTCGGTGGCGGAAGGCGTCCTGGCCGCGCGGCTGCACGCGATGGCGGCGAAAACGCCCGACCAGACCGTCTATATCCGCGCCGATCGGACCCTCGCCTACGGAAGCGTGATGCAGACGATGGGCGTGGTGGCCGCTTCCGGCTTCTCCCGCATCTCGCTCTTGGCCGAGCAGGCAGAGCAGCCGCCGGCGCACTGACGTGCCGAGGCATCCACCATGATCGGGCGGCGATGAGCGC
>DATJTV010000129.1:0-8014 GCA_035503055.1 Acetobacteraceae bacterium | reverse complement strand
CAAGAACTCGACCTCGTCTTCGGCGCGCGCATCCGGACGCTGTTCGCCACAGCGGACGCGATCGAGAGCGAGGTTGCCGCCGCCGACCTCGTCATCGGCGCGGTGCTGGTGCCCGGCGCGGCGGCGCCGAAGCTCGTCTCGAAGGGGCTGGTCGGGCAGATGCGGCCGGGCGCGGTGATCGTCGATATCGCGATCGACCAGGGCGGCTGCTGCGAGACCTCGCACGCGACGACGCACGACGCGCCCACCTATCTCGCCGAGGGCGTGGTGCATTATTGCGTCGCCAACATGCCGGGCGCGGTCGCGCGCACCGCCGCCGCGGCGCTCAACAACGCGACCCTGCCCGCGATCCTCGCCATCGCCGATCAGGGCTGGCGGGCCGCGCTCCGTGCGGACCCGCATCTCGCCGCCGGCCTCAACGTGCATGGCGGGCAGCTCACGCACGAGGCCGTCGCCCGCGACCTCGGCTTCACGGCACTGCCTCTTTCGCGCGCGCTCGCTGCCTAAAAGGTTCTAAAGGACAGCATCCCTTACCCATGTTTCACGTGAAACATGAAATGAATCAAGAACATCGTCTCAACCGCCGGGCGCGCCCTCCGTATTGACGTAGAGCGCATAGACCGAGTGGCTCGCCGCCATCATCAGGCGATTGCGATAGCGTCCGCCGAAGCAGAGGTTGGCGCAGCGCTCGGGCAGATGGATATGACCGATCGCTCTTCCTTCCGGGTTGAAGACGCGCACCCCGTCGAGTGCCGGCGTCATGCCCCACCCCGCCCAGAGATTGCCGTCCACGTCGCAGCGCATGCCGTCCGGCGTGCCCTCGGGCCCGGCATCGATGAAGAGGCGCTTGTTGGAAAGGCGCGTCCCGTCCGCGCTCACGTCGAAGGCAAGGATACGGCGCGGGCTCGTGCGCGATTCGACAACGTAAAGGATTCTTTCGTCGGGCGAGAAGCAGAGCCCGTTCGGCCCGACGACGTCGCCCGCGACAACGCTCGCCTCGCTCGTGTCCGGGTCGAACCGGTAAACATTGGTCGGCAGCTCCGGCGTATCGCGATGGCCTTCGTAATAGCCGAGGATGCCGAAAGGCGGGTCGGTGAACCAGACCGAGCCGTCGGACTTCACGACGACGTCGTTCGGCGAGTTGAGCTTCTTGCCCTCGAAGCGGTCCATCAGCGCGGTGATCGTGCCGTCAGGCTCCGTGCGCGTCACGCGCCGCGCATCGTGCTCGCAGGTGACGAGGCGGCCCTGCCGGTCGCGCGTATTGCCGTTGGAATTGTTTGAGGGCTTGCGGAAGAGGCTGACCGCGCCGGTCTCCTCCTCCCATTTCACGATGCGGTTGTTGGGGATGTCGCTCCAGAGGAGGAAGCGCCCGTCGCCGAACCAGACCGGCCCCTCGGCCCAGCGGCATCCGGTGGCGAGGCGCTCGACCGAGGCGAGCGGCAGGCGGTATTTCGCGAACGAGGCATCGAGCATTTCGACGGCATCGTCCGGATAGCGCAGGTTCGGCTCCCACATGACGTTCGCTCCCGGCCCGGTCAGTGGATCTCGCCGGCGCGGCGCACCGCTTCGCGCAACCTGGCGGGCGTGAAGTCCGAGGAAGCGCAGATATCAAGGATCACCTTCTCGCGCCGCGCGACGAGCGCGATGGCGTCCGGCAGCTTCTTCACCGCCTCCGCGGGGATCACCACCGCGCCATGAAAGTCAGCATGGATCACGTCGTCATGCCCCGCCTGCATGCCGAAGACATTCACCGGCTTGCCGAAATCGACGAGATGGACGTGCGCGTGGCTCGGCCCGATGCGCCCGCCGATGATCTGAAAGCCCGGGGCGAGCATGTCGCAGTCGCGGAACGAGCCGTTGGTGACGCAGCCGAGCGTGCCGAGCGCCTTGTGCACGTTCGACTGCACCTCGCCCCAGAAGGCGCCGTAGCCAGGGCGGTCGTCGATGTCCTGCAGGACGGCGATGGTGGGGAAGTCGGTCGCTGCGACATAATCGTACCAATCGAGCCGGTCGGCGACCTTGCCGCGCGGCGGTTCCTTCGCGCGGATCGTGCCGACGCGCGCGAGGCCGACGATCGGCGAGAGCTTGCGCTCCGCCGCCACCATCGGCTCGACGGTGAAGCCGATCGCCCGTCGCTCCGGCACGACGATCTCGAGCCCGTTGCAGATCGTCGGCGTGTCCCATTCCTTGAGCCGCTCGAGATCCTCGCGTGTGAAGACCCTCTCCGCCATGCCGGTTCCCCCCGTTCGCTCGAGCGGCTAGCATCGCAGCGCTCAGGAGTTTGGACAACAACGGGGCCTCACGTATGGACGCGCATCTGCCGCAACCAAGCCGCGCGATCGCTGCGGGTAGAAAATCCGTCTACGGGGCGCCGCTCGGCATCCTGATGCTCGAGACGCGGTTCGCCCGCGTCCCCGGCGATATCGGGAACGCCACGACGTGGCCATTCCCTGTCCTCTATCGCGTGGTCCGCGGGGCGACGCCGGAGCGGGTGGTGCTGCACGCGGCCGAGGGCCTGCTGCCGCTTTTCCTCGACGCGGCCAAGGAGCTCGTCGATATCGGCGCGCAGGCGATCACCACGAGCTGCGGCTTTCTTTCGCTCTTCCAGCGCGAGCTTGCCGCGCATGTGGGCGTTCCGGTCGCGGCGAGCTCGCTCATGCAGATCCCCTGGGTGCAGGCGAGCCTGCCGCCGGGCAAGCGCGTCGGCGTCGTCACCGTCTCGGCAGGCTCCCTCTCGCCCGCCCATCTCGCGGCGGTCGGCGCGGCGCCCGACACGCCGCTCGCCGGCACCGAGAACGGGGCGGAGATTTTCCGCGTCCTGGTGCGCGGGGAGAAGGAAGACCTCGACGTCGCACTCGCCGCCCGCGACATCGTCGAGGCCGGGCGGGAGCTGGTGAGCCGGCATCCGGACGTCGGCGCGATCGTGCTCGAATGCACGAACATGCCGCCCTACGCCGCGCTGCTCGCCGAGGCGGTCGGGCTGCCCGTCTACGACATCACCACGCTCGTGCGGTTTCTCTGCGCGGGCTTGGCACCCACCGCCTACGCCCCGCCCTCGGACCGCGCCACGCTGCTCGGGATCTGAGCGGTCGAGCCGCGCAGCACGAGCGCCACAGGGAGCTCGCGCCGCGCCGGCACCGGAGCGCCGGAGAGCCGGGCGAGCACGTGCTCGGCGGCGAGCGTGCCGAGCTGCGCGGTCGGCAGATGGACGGTCGTGAGCGGCGGGACGAGATGGGCGGCGATGTCGAGATTGTCGATGCCCACCACGGAAAGCCGCTCCGGGACCGGGAGCTTGCGGGACGCGGCCTCGAACAGCGCGCCGGCGGCGAGCAGGTCGTTGCCGCAGACGATCGCGGTCGGCGCCTCGGTCAGCGCCAGAAGCTCGGCGAGCGCGGCGCGCCCGCCGGCGAGGCTGAAGGGCTGCTCGACGACGCGCCAGTCCGGCAGCGCGAGGCCGGCATTGGCGAGCGCGCGGGCGACGCCGAGGCGGTGCAGCCGGGCGCGATCGTTCTGTTCGGTGAGGCCCGAGATCATGCCGATGCGAATGTGCCCGAGTGCCAGCAGATGCTCGGCGGCGATCCGGCCCGCGGCCTCGTTGTCGAAGCCGATCGCATCGAACTCGGCGTCGAAGGACCAGGTGATCAGCACCGGGACCTCGGCGGCCTTGAGGAGCGCGCGCGTCTCGTTCGCCCGGTCGGCACCGACCAGCACCAGCGCGTCGACCTGGTGGCCGAGCATTGCCCGAACCGAAGAGGCCTCCGCCGCGAGGGAATAGTCGTGCGCGGCGACCAATAGCTGGTAGCCGGCCTCAGCCAGCCGCCGCTGGAGGCCCTGGATCGCGCGCGAGAAAATGGCGGCATCGAGCGTCGGCACGATCACGCCGACGGTCCGGCTGGCGCCGGAGACCAGCGCCCGGCCGGCGCCGTTCGGCAGGTAGCCGAGGCGCCGGGCCGCTTGCTCGATGCGGAGCCGGGTTCCGGGCTCGACGAGGTTCGGGCGCGAAAGCGCGCGCGAGACCGTCGCGATGGAGATTCCCACCTCGCGGGCAACGTCGGAGAGCCTCGGGCGGCAAGGGCGCGGCATTGGCTTCCTGGTAGGATGTGGGTTTGCAACCCCGTTTGCAATCACCGCATGCCGAATTTCCCCAAGTGACATGCTGCCGCGGAAGATGACCCCTTGACGTGCGGCCGATCCTGGTGAAAACGTTTGCTGCCAGAGCCGAGACCACGAAGCGGCAAGAAACGGGGGAGGAACGATCGCCATGCCGGCCCGGCGCGGCCTCATCGCCGCCGCAAGCCTGCTCGGACTGCTGGCACTCTGGGCCTGGGCGACGAGCCCGCTCGGGCCGGTCTCTCCCGTCCGCTTCCCCTCCCCTGCCCTGGTTGCCGCCGCCTTCGTGCAGATCGCGACCGTGGGCTTCGCCGGCGCCACCCTGCCGCGGCAGGTCCTGGCCAGCCTCTTCCTTGTCGTCGAAGGATTCCTGATCGCGGCCTCCACCGGGACCGCGCTCGGGCTCGCCATGGGCGTGAGCCGGCGGTTCGCTGCCTTCGTCAACCCGGTCTTCCAGCTGCTTCGGCCGATCCCGCCGCTCGCCTGGATTCCGCTCGCCATCCTCTGGCTCGGCCTTGGCAACGCGGCGAAGGTACTGGTCATCTGGTTCGCCGCCTTCGTGCCCGCGGTGATCAATGCCGAGACCGGCGTGCGCGAAATCGCGCCCCATCTTCTCGAGGCGGCGCGGATGCTCGGCACGAACCGGCTTCGGATGCTGGCGGAGATCGTCGTGCCGGCGGCGGCGCCGATGATCTTCACCGGACTCCGCCTCTCGCTGCAGGCCTCCTGGACGACCCTGATCGCGGCCGAGCTGGTCGGCTCGTTCTACGGCCTCGGCCATGTGCTGAACGAGGCCCAGCAGGACATCTACCCGGGCATGATCTTCGTCGGCATGGCCCTGGTGGGTCTCTGCGGCTGGCTCACCACCGCCATCCTCGCCGCAATCGAGCAGCACCTGCTCGGCTGGCATGCGAGCGTGCGGAGAGCGGCCGATGCCTGATCGGAAGGGCTTCGTCCCGCCCGCGCTTGCGCTCGCGCTCGGCCTCGCCGGCCTCGCTCTCTTCTTCGGTATCTGGGAGGGATGCGGCGCGCTCGGTCTCGTTTCGGCAACGTTTCTTCCCGGGCCGGGCGCCGTGTTCGCGGATCTCGCCCGCCTGGTGACGCAGCCTTATGCCGGCGCGACCTTGCCCGCGGATCTCGCCGCCAGCCTGCACCGCTACGCCATGGGCGTGCTGCTCGCCGCACTCGTCGGCCTGCCGCTCGGCCTGGCGATGGGCTGGTTCCGCCTGCTCGACGCCGTGATCACTCCGATCTTCGACGGGCTCCGCTTCGTGCCGCCGATCGCCTGGGTGCCTTTCGCGGCCCTCTGGTTCGGCACCGGGATCGGCGGGCCGGTGCTCATCATCTTCACGGGCGCCTTTCCTCCGGTGCTCATCGGCACCTACCGCGGCGCGCGCATGATCGACCCCGCGCTGATCGAGGCGGCACGCATGCTGGGGACGCCGCACAGGCGCGTGCTCACGGAGATCCTGCTGCCTGGCGCGGTCCCCTCGATCGTCGCCGGCCTGCGCGTCGCCGCCGGGCTCGGCTGGCAGTCGCTGATCGGGGCCGAGCTGATCGTCGTCTCCTCGGGCGTCGGCTACATGATGGTGCAGGCCGAGGCGGCGGGAGCGACGGAGACCGTGATGGCCGGCATCGTCGCGGTGGGCCTTGTCGGCAGCGCGATCGATGTCGCGCTGCGCGCGGCCGAGCGAGCGGTCCGCCGCCGTTACGGCGCGGGCGGGGGACGATGAGCACCATCGTCTTCGCCGGCGTGCAACGGGTGTTCGCGCTTCCCGCGCGCCGCGTCGTCGCACTCGAGGCGTTCGACCTCGCGGTCGCCGAGAAGGAGTTCGTCGCGATCGTCGGGCCCTCCGGCTGCGGCAAGACCACCTGCCTCCGGCTCGCCGCCGGCTTCGATTTCCCGACCTCCGGCGAGGTGCTCGTGGGCGGGCGGCGGGTGATGGGCCCGGGGCCCGACCGCGCGGTCGTCTTCCAGCATTTCGCGCTCTTCCCGTGGAAGAACGTGCACGACAACATCGCCCTCGGCTTGCGCAACGCGGGCATCCCAGCCGCCGAGCGCGAGCGGCGCATCGCCGCCGCACTCAGGCTCATGAACCTCGAAGGAGCCGAGCGCGCTTTTCCACACCAGCTTTCGGGCGGCATGCAGCAGCGCGTCGCGATCGCGCGCGCGACCGTGCTCGAGCCCGCGGTGCTGCTGATGGACGAGCCGTTCGGCGCGCTCGACGCGCAGACCCGCGTCGTCATGCAGGAAGAGCTGGTGCGGCTCGCGCGCGTCGCACCACGCACGGTCCTTTTCATCACCCATTCGGTGGAAGAGGCCATCTATCTCGCCGACCGCGTCGTCGTCATGACGCCAAGCCCCGGGCGCATCGACGAGATCATCGCGGTGAAGGCGCTGCGCGAGAAGGAAGGCTGGGACGGGCTCGCGAAAATCGAGGAGGTCATGGACCAGCCCTCCTTCATCCGCCTGCGCACGCATATCTGGCGCCGTCTGCGCGAAGCGCAGGCGCGATCGGAGTGAAGACGGCAACCGAAGAAAATCCTGGAGGAGCGAAATGCGAAAAATCATCCTTGCCGCGGCGGCGGCGCTCGGCCTCGCCTTCCCCTTTCTCGCCTTCCCGGGCCTTGCCCGAGCGCAGACGCCGATCCGCGTCAGCTACCAGCCGACCAACTACTGGGCGCTTCCTTTCTACGTCGCCACCGTGAAGCACTGGTGGAAAGAGGTCGGGCTCGATCCGACCTTCGTGCTCTTCCCGGCAGGCGCCCCGCAGATCGCGGCCGCGGCCGCCGGGTCCTGGGATGTCGGCGCGACCGGCTCGGTGCCGGCGGTGCTCGGCGCCGCGCGCTTTGACATCCTCACCATCGGCATCGACAACGACGAATCGTCGACGAACGTGCTGCTGGCGAGCGCGAAGGCGTACGCGAAATTCGCCGCCGACCCGAAATCCATCGCCGGCCAGCGCATCCTGCTCACCACCAACTCGACCGGCGACTACGCGGTCAGGAGCTGCCTCGCGCATTGGGGCGTGGCTGCCGATCAAGTCTCGCTCGTCAATCTCGGCCAGGCGCCGATCGTGACTGCGCTGATCTCCGGGCACGCCGCTCTTGCCGGACTCTGGGCGCCCTACAGCTACCAGGCGATGCAGAAGGCGGGCGCGAGGGTGCTCTGCTCGGGGGCGAGCGCCGGCGTCGTCATCCCGGGCGTGCTCGTCGTGCGCGCTGCCTATGCCAAGGCGCATCCCGACCGCGTCGCCGCGTTCCTCGCGGTCTATGTGCATGCCTGGGGCTGGGCCAAGGCGCACCCGAAGGACGCAGCCGCGATGCTGCAAGCCGCCGACCAGCAAGGCGGAGTTCCGCTGACGCCGTTCGGGCTCACGCAGGAGTTCAAGCGCCCGACCTTCTCGCTCGATCAGGAGCTGGCACTCATGGACGCGAGCCACGGCCCCTCGAAGCTCGAGGGCTGGATGAACGCGATCGGCGCCTTCCTCAAGCAAGCGGGCTCGGTCGCCAATCCGCCTCCCGCCTCCGCCTATGTCACGGACGCCTTCATGAAGCGGGTCGCGGCGGATCCGAAGCTTAGCACCTTCGCCGACGCGACGAACTGATCCGAAGAGAAAACGAACTGAACAGAACGGGCCTCGATGATCTATCTCAAGAAAGCCTCGAAGAGTGCGGAAAGCGAAACCGGCACCGCCCGCCTCGTCGCCGAGCGAATGCTCGCCGAGATCGAAGCGGGCGGGGAGGCGGCCGTGCGCGACTATGCGCGCACGCTCGATGGGTGGGACGGGCCGATCCTCGTCGAGGCGGAGGAGATCGCGCGGGCGAAGGCTTCGGTGCCGGAAGCGGTGCAGGCGGATATCGGCTTCGCGATCAACAATGTGCGCCGCTTCGCCGAGGCGCA
>DATJTV010000128.1:0-4861 GCA_035503055.1 Acetobacteraceae bacterium | reverse complement strand
GCTGATGGAGGTCAACATCCTCTGGTCGGCCGGCACCGATCCGCGTTTGGCGCCGGCGCAATTGGTTGCGAACGGGGCGGCTCTCCAAGCTTATTTCCAGAGAGAAGGCTTCGCGGCGGACCGCACCGTGCGCAACGCGGTTCTGCCGGACGGCAATGTGCTCCTGTTCCGCACCCAGGATGCCGAGGGTCACGCCGTGGTGCTGATCCTCGCGGGCAAGCGCGCGAAGGGGGCTAACGACCAATCGTCCCGGCTGACGCCGATGGCGCTCACCCTCGCCTACGCCGCCGACCCCGCCCACCCCGACGTGTTCGAGCTGAAAAACGGCGCTTTCTGAGGCGGTCACAACGAACGGGTTCCAAGGGCTCGCCCTTGGCGGGGGTTCCAAGGGGGCAGAGCCCCCTTGGACTTCCTGGCGGTGGTCCTACTGCGGGATGTTGAGTGCGGTTTTGTCGACGTAGGGTTTCATCAGTGTATCCGCCGTTGCCTGTGCGGCCTTCACTGCGGCCTCGGGGGTTGTGCGGCCGGAGAGAATCGCCTGGACCTGGTTCTCCATGGCCTCGCGCACCGCGACCGTCTCGAAGGTGTCGAACCAGGGCACGGCGTATTTCAACTGATCGAGTGCTACCTTCGCGTTCGGGTATTTGGCGAGGTACGCCTTCATCGCCGGAAGGTCGTAGGCGGCGATGCGCGGCGAGAAGTAGCCGGTGAAGCGGCTCCAGCGTCCGGCGATGTCCGGGCTCACCAGCCACTGGATCAGCGTCCAGGCCGCGGCCACGCGGGCCGGCGAGTTGCCCGCGGGAATGATGAGGCTGGCGCCACCGATCGGCGCCGCCGGCTGGATATTGTACGGCATGAAGGCGACCTTGAACGGCGCCTTCATATTGTCGCGGATGAAGGTGAGTGCGCCGGTCGAGAGCACCATCATCGCGGCATGGCCGGTGAAGAAGGCGCTCGCCACGGCGTTCGCGTCCGTGACGCCCGGCGGCATCACGTGCAGTTTGTTGACCATTTCGTTGAGCAGCATAAGCGCGCCGAGCGTGCTCGGCTGGTCGTAATAGACCTCGCCGCCGTAACCATGATTGAAGTATTGCCCGCCGTTGGACATCGCAAGCCCGCTCACGATCCAGCCGAGATAGTCGTAGGTCCCCGGCATCTCGAAGCCGTAGCGTTTATTCGCCACCGTGAGCTTCTTCGCGTCGGTCACCAGGTCCTGCCACGTCACCGGCGGTTGGTTCGGATCGAGCCCGGCCGCCTTGAACGCGTCCACGCTGTAATAGAGCAGCGGGGTCGAGTTCTGGAACGGCACGCCGTAGACGTGGCCGTCGATCACCGCGTTGTCGGCGAGCGCGGGCCAGAACTCCGCCATGAAGCTCTGCGGCGTCATCCCCTCCTTCTCGATCAGCGGATCGAGGGAGATGGCCTCGTGGTTGATATCGTAGGAGCGCACGAAGTTGGCGCTCATGATGACCGCGGCCGGCGGGCGGCCGGCCTTGATCGCGGCCGCGGTCTTGAGGTTGGTGTCGTCATAGCTGCCGGTGTAGACGGCGGTGACGTGGATATCCGGATGCGATTTGTTGAAATCGCCGATGAGCTGGCGGATCTCGATCACGAGCTTTCCCTGCACCGGCACGGGAAAATAGAGATCGATGTCGGTCGCCGCGCGCGCCGCGCCCGCGGAAATGGAGATCCCGAGCGCCGCCGCGAGGGCGACGCGCCATGATTTTCGCATGAGTGGCTCCTTATTTGATGCCGGTGAAGACGAAGCTCGAGACGATGCGCCGCTGAAAGACGACGAAGACGAGGATCAGCGGCGCGGCGACCAGCAGCGTGCCCGCCGCGATCACCCCCCATTCCGAGGCGCTTTCCGCCCCGGTGGTGAAAGAGGCGAGCCCGACCGTGAGCACCTGGTTGGCGGGCGAGGAGAGCGCGATCAGCGGCCAGAGGAACTCGTTCCAGTGGTAGCTCACCGAGACGATGGCGAAGGCCGCGAGGCCGGGCCGCGCCAGCGGCAGCAGCACGTGCCAGATCAACTGGGAAAGGCTTGCCCCGTCGAGCATTGCCGCGTCCTCGTAGTCGCGCGGGATGGAGCGAAAGGTTTGCCGCATGAGGAAGGTGCCGAAGGCGGAGGCGAAATAGGGCGCCATCACGCCGGGCAGCCGGTCATAGAGGCCGAGCGAGACGATGGTTGTGAGGTTCGGCACGATCAGGATCGGCGGCACGAGCATGAGCTGCAAGAGGAAGAGGTAGAAGAGCACGCTGCGGCCGGGAAACGAGAGGCGCGCGAAGGCGTAGCCCGCGGCGGTGACCGTGATGCACTGCATCGCGAGGATTCCGCCGCACATGAGGAACGTGTTGAAGTACCAGAGCGGGAAGGTCCCTTCGCTCCAGGCCTCGGTGAAATTGCCGAGGCCCACTGTCCCTGAGGGAATGAGCGAGGCGATGTCGGAGGCGGAGGCGCTCTCGGGGCGGAGGCTCGCGACCAGCATCCAGGCGAAGGGCATCGCCCACATGAGGGCCGCCGCCGCGAGTGCCAGCATCGCGAGCAGCCGGAGCTCGCGCCCGTGCCCGTGCCTAGGATTCATAGTGAATCCCCCGCTCGAGCGCGCGCAGCGATCCCGCCGAGAGAATGAACAGAACGGCGACGCTCACCGCGGTCGCCGCGGCCGCAAGCCCCATATCGTTGTTCTGGTGCGCCTGCTGGTAGATGTAGAAGAGGAGGACGTTGGTCTGATCCGACGGGCCGCCGTCGGTCATCACGACGATGTGGTCCACTTGTGTGAGCACGTTGAGCAGCGCGATGACCAGCACGAAGGCGAGCGTCGGGCCGAGCAGGGGCAGGATCACGTGGCGGAAGCGCTGAACCGGGCCGGCGCCCTCCAGCATCGCCGCCTCGACGAGCTGGTCCGGAATCCCGGCCAGGCCCGCGAGGAAGAACAGCATGTAGTAGCCGGTGTTCTTCCACACCGTGAGCGCGATGATCGAGGGCATTGCGAGCGAGGGGTTGCCGAGCCAGTTGGTCTGTCCGGCGCCGAGGAAGGCCAAGTAATGGTCGATCAGGCCTTCGCCCGGCAGGAAGATGAAGATGAAGAGCGCCGAGGCCGCGACCAGCGGGATCATCATCGGCAGCACGAGCAGCGTGCGCAGGAAGGCGGTGAAGCGGCGGTTGTCGCGAAGCCCGAGCGCGAACAGAAGGGCGAAAGCGAGGCTCGGGACGATCGTTCCCACGCCATAGACGATGTTGTTCCATGCCGCCTGGCGGAAATGCGGATCGGCAAAGAGCCGCGCATAGTTCCCGAACCCGAATCGCGCGACCTCTCCGTATTGGTGGTCGATGAAGGATCGGACCAGCACCTGGAGCACGGGCCAATACGTGAAGGCGGCGAGGAAGAGCGCCGATGGCGCGAGCAGCAGCGAAGCGGCCAGGATGCTCCGCTGGCGCGCCGTGCGGGCGCGCCGTCGGCCCGCCCCGATCCGGACCGGGGCCGTCAGCGCAAGCGCCCCATTCCGCGCAAGCGGAGCTGCCTGATCCAACCGGTCCCCCGTGATCGCCCCTCCCCGCCTGTTAGTGTTCGACGATGACCCGCCCATGACAACCCGGCGACAGTTGGATGACAATGCCGCGCCGCAACCACCATGGCGGGGGGAAATGAGCGAGGTCGAAGAGTACGACTTCATCATCGTCGGCGCGGGCTCGGCCGGCTCGGTCCTCGCCAACCGGCTCTCTGCCGATCCCGCGACGCGGGTGCTGCTGCTCGAGGCGGGCGGGCCCGACCGCGATTTCTGGATCCATGTGCCGGCCGGGTTCTTCCGCAACATCTACAACCCGCGGCTGAACTGGGGCTTCGAGACCGAGCCCGTTGCGGGCCTCGGCGGCCGCGCGATCCCCTGGCCGCGCGGGCGCGTGCTCGGCGGCTCGAGCGCGATCAACGGCCTCGTCTATATCCGCGGCCAGAAGGAGGATTTCGATCTCTGGCGGCAGATGGGCAATCCCGGCTGGTCGTACGACGATGTCCTGCCCTATTTCCGCAAGGCCGAGAACCAGGAGCGCGGCGCGGACGCGTATCACGGCGCGGGCGGGCCGCTCGACATCGCCGACCTCCGCATGGACCATCCGCTCCATGCCGCCTTCATCGCGGCGGCGAAGGAGGCGGGCTATCCCTTCAACCCGGACTTCAACGGGGCGGCCCAGGAGGGCGTGGGCGTCTATCAGATGACGATCCGCGGCCGCCGCCGCTGCAGCGCCGCGCTCGCCTATCTGCGCCCGGCGGCGCGGCGCCCCAATCTCACCGTGCGGACCGGGGCGCTTGCCGAGCGGGTGCTGATCGAGGGCGGGCGGGCGGTGGGCGTCGCCTGGCGCGAGGGCGGTGCGGCGCGGCGGGCGGGCGCGCGCGCGGAGGTGCTGCTCGCCGGCGGCGCCGTCAATTCGCCCCAGCTCCTCCAGCTCTCCGGGATCGGCCCGGCCGCCTTGCTCGCGGAGCACGGCATCCCCATTTCCGCCGACCTGGCGGGTGTAGGGGAGAATCTGCAGGACCACCTCAACGCGCGCGTAGTGGGCCAGATCGTGGGTACGCCCACGCTGAACGAGATTTCGAAAAGCCTTCCGCGTCAGGCACTTGCGGGACTTTCTTGGATTGTTGCCCGACGTGGCCCGCTGATGATGGGCGCCGGCCCGCTCGGGCTTTTCGTGCGCACGCGCGAGGGTCCCGCCACCCCCGACGTCCAGTACCATTTCATGGCCGGCAGCGTCGATCGCCCGGGCGCGCCGATGCACGATTTTCCGGGTGCGAGCATCGCCTGCGTGCCCTGCCGGCCGGAAAGCCGCGGCTGGATCCGCATCCGCTCCGCCGATCCCGCCGAT
>DATJTV010000127.1:0-2532 GCA_035503055.1 Acetobacteraceae bacterium | reverse complement strand
CATCGACATATTTCACGAGATCGCCTCCGGGTCGATCTCGGCGAGGTAGGAGAGCGTCCGCTCCGCCTCCGCCGCATCGATGGTCGTGATCGCGAAGCCGGCATGCACCAGCACGTAATCGCCGACCATCGCCTCCGGCACGTAGGCGAGGTTGATCCGCTTGACGATGCCGCCGAACGCGACCCGGCCCTCGCGCGTCAGCTCGTCCTCGCCTTCGATGCTCTGGACCTGCCCCGGCACGGCGAGACACATCACATTTTCTCCTCGATCAGCGGCCGGGCGGCGAAGAGCGCCTGGCCGGCCGCGAGCCCGCCGTCGTTCGGCGGAATCCGGCGATGCCGGAAGGGCACGAAGCCGGCTTTGCGGAGCCGTTCGATCGTCAATTCCGCAAGCAGCGCGTTCTGGAAGCAGCCGCCGCTCAGCACCACGCGCTCGCGGCCGACGCGCTTCGCAACATCGACAATCGCCGCAGCGAGCCCCTCATGCACTCCGGCCGCAAGTTCTTCGGCTGCTGCGCCTCGGGCGCGCCCTTCCGCCAGCCCCGCCACCATGGGCCGCCAATCGACGACCAGAAGTCCCGCTTCCTCGCAGATGGCCGCCGGTGGGAGCGGCTCGACACGATCCGCTCGTCCGGCCGCAAACTCCACCGCCATCGCCGCCTCGCCCTCGAAGCTCGCGACCTGGCAGAGATCGAGCAGCGAAGCCACCGCGTCGAACAGCCGCCCCGCGCTCGAGGCGAGCGGCGCATTCACGCCCCGCCGCAGCATCGTGGCAAGCACCGCCCGCTCGGCCGGCGCGAATGTGTTCATCGCCGGCGCATCGTCGCCGAAGATCGCGTGCAGCGCGCCCATTGCCGAGCGGCGCGGCTCGCGCACCGCCGCCTCGCCGCCCGGCAGCCGGAATGGATGGAGGCTCGCCGCGCGCCGGAAGCTTGTCTCGTCCACCGCCAGGAACTCGCCGCCCCGGATCGTGCCGTCTCCGCCGTACCCGGTTCCGTCCCAAGCCACCCCGAGCACCGGTCCCGTAAGCTCGTTGTCGATCATCCCGCCGAGCACGTGCGCGAGGTGATGCGGCACGCGCGCGACCGGCAGGCCGAACGAGCCGGCCATCCTCGTGCTGTGATAATCGGGGTGCAGGTCCGCGGCCACGCGCGCTGGCGCGATCCCGTGCAATCGCGGCAGGTCATTGGCCGCGCGCGCGAACGCGGCGCGCGCGCCCGATGAGGAAAGCTCGCCGATATGCGGGCCGAGGAACAATTGCCCGCCACGTCCCGTCGCCACCGCGCTCTTCTGCTGCCCGCCAAGCGCCAGCACGGGCGCGGTCACCGAAGCGCACGCGATCGGCAACGGCGCATAGCCGCGCGCCCGGCGCAGCACGACCTCGCGCCCCCCCATCACGCGCACCACCGAATCATCGACCGCGTGCCGAATCGGCCGGTCGTGCACGAGAAAGAAATCGGCGATGCCACCCAGCCGCTCCCGCGCCTCGCCCTCGTCCGTCACGATCGGCTCGTCGCCGCGATTGCCGCTGCTCGCCACGACGGCGAACCCGAGTTCCTTGAGCAACAAATGATGCAGAGGCGTGTACGGCAGCATCGCGCCCACGCAGGAATTGCCAGGTGCCACACTCGCCGCGAGCGCGGACTCCGCACCCGGCCGCGCGCGAAGGAGCACGATCGGCGCCTCGGGAGAGGCGAGCAGAATCCGCTCGGCCTCACCGACACGCGCCACTCCCTCCACCGCCGCGAGCGAGGGGAACATCAGCGCGAAGGGCTTCCTCGGCCGGCCCTTGCCGGCGCGCAGCCGCCGCACCGCGTCTTCGTTCGCCGCATCGGCGAGAAGCTGGAATCCGCCCAGCCCCTTGAGCGCCAGGATCATCCCCCGCCGCACCGCCTCCGCCGCCGCCTCGAGCGCCGCCGTCCGCGCAGCGATCACTTGTCCCGCACGATCCCAAAGCGCGAGCGCGGGCCCGCATTCGGGGCAGGCGATCGGTTCCGCGCGGAAGCGGCGGCAGGCAGGATCCTCGTACTCCGCCCGGCATGCGGCGCACATCGGAAAGAGGCGCATCGTCGTCCGCGCCCGGTCGTACGGCAGCGCCTCGACGATGCTGTAGCGCGGCCCGCAATTCACGCAGCTCGTGAACGGATAGCGGTGGCGCCGGTCGGCCGGGTCCATGATCTCGCGGAGGCAATCCGCGCAGGTCGCGAGATCGGCCATCACGACGCCCGCGCCCGCGCCCACGCTCTCGGGCGTGCTCGGTGCAACCACGAAGTCCCGCGCGCCGCTGGGCGCCACCGGCGCCGCGCGCCGTCCGCCGATCGCGGCATGCGGCGGCATCTCCGCCTCCAGCCGGCGCAGGAACCGCCCGATCGCCTCGCCATCGCCCTCTATTTCGATCGCAACGCCGTCGCCCGTGTTGCGCACGAATCCGCCCAGCCCCTCCGTGCTCGCCAGCCGCCAGACGAACGGCCGGAACCCGACCCCCTGCACCGCGCCGGTCACGTCGAGCCTGACGCGCTTCATCGGCTCAGAC
>DATJTV010000126.1:0-12576 GCA_035503055.1 Acetobacteraceae bacterium | reverse complement strand
CGGGAGAGCGATTCGACCACCGGGACCGAGCCGCCGCAGCCCATCATGACGGGCTCGCGGCCGTACTCGTCGGCAAGCGCCGAGCGGGCGGCGCGGACGTAGGCCGAATCGAGCCCGACCTCGATCGCGCGCGAGGCCGAGAAGACCTTCACCTCGATCGTCGCGTCCTCGGGCGCGCGGGCGGCGATGAAGCGCTTGAGGCCCGCCACGACCTTTTCGGGGTCCTGGCCGGGGACGAGGCGGAAGGAGAGTTTTGCGGATGCCTCGGAGGGGATGACGGTCTTGCTCCCGGGGCCGGAATAGCCGCCCCAGATGCCGTTGAGGTCGGCGGTCGGGCGCGCCCAGATCCGCTCGATGCCGCTGAAGTTGCGCTCGCCGGCGGGATGGGAGAGGCCGATCGCGGCGAGATAGGCCTTCTCGTCGAAGCCGAGGCTCGCCCATTGGGCGGCGGTCGCGGGATCGAGCGGGTGGATGTCGTCGTAGAAGCCGGGGACCTGCACCCTTCCGTCGTCGTCGTGCAGATCGCCGAGGATGCGGGTGAGCGCGTTGATCGGGTTGAGCGCCGAGCCGCCATACATGCCGGAATGGAGGTCGCGGCTCGGGCCCTTGAGCGTGATCTCGGTGTAGGCCATGCCGCGGAGCCTTGTGGTGAGGCCGGGCGTGTCGATGTTCCACATGCCGGTGTCGGTGATGACGGCGACGTCGGCGGCGAGTTCGTCGTGCGCTTCGGTGAGGAAGGCTTCGAGGTTCGGGCTGCCGACCTCCTCCTCGCCCTCGATCAGGACGGTGGCGCGGATGGGGAGGGAGCCGGTGACCTTGTGCCAGGCGCGGAAGGCGGCGAGGAAGGTCGTCACCTGGCCTTTATCGTCGACCGCGCCGCGGGCGACGATGCGCGGGCCGTGCGGCCCCTCGACGAGGGCGGGCGAGAAGGGCGGGCTCGTCCAGAGGGCGAGCGGGTCGGGCGGCTGGACGTCGTAATGGCCATAATAGAGGACGTGCGGGACGCTGCCGGCACTGCCTGGAGGGCCGGGATGGTGGGCGAGGACGAGCGGGCGGCCCTTCGTCTCGCGCACGGCGGCGGCGAAGCCGGATGCGGCGAGGTCGGCGGCAAGCCATTCGGCGGCGCGGCGGCAATCGCCGTGATGGGCGGGATCGGTCGCGACACTCGGGATGGAGAGGAGGGCGAAGAGACGCTCGCGCGTGGCCTCGATGCCGCCGTCGATCTCGGCGAGGACAGCTTCCGTTTGGGATGCGCCAGCGCTCATCGTTCGCTCCTTGCTGCGCGACGAAGCAGGGCACGAAAGGAGGGAAGCGGGCAAGGGCGGGGCGTGGCCCCCGGCCGCCGCATGGCTCCCTGGCTTGGATTTCATTTCACGCGCCGGCCGTGGCGGGGCAGGGAGGGCCGATGATAAGCAGGCTGATGATATGCCGCGTCGCTCTCGTGGCAGGGTTCGCGGGCTGGCTTGGCGGCTGCACGGTGGGGCCGAACTTCGTCCCGCCGCGGGCGGCCTCGCCCGGCGCCTGGCCGGCGAGCGAGAGAGGCGATGCGAGCCGGACCGTGCCGGACACCGTCGCGGTGCAATGGTGGCAGTCCTTCGATGACCCGGTGCTGACCTCGCTCGAGGATCGGGTGGCGGGGCAGAACCTCGACGTGCAGGTGGCGACCGACCGGCTCCTGGAAGCACGGGCGCAGATCCAGATCGCCGGGGCGGCGGCGCTGCCGCAGCTCTCGGCGACCGGCGCCTATTCGCATGAGCTCTACAGCCAGCACGGGCCGTTTACGAGCCCGCCGCTCCTGCCGTTCTCGATCCCCGCGGTGCCCTTCAACCTCTTCGAGGCAGGGTTCGACGCGGCGTGGTCGGTCGATATCTGGGGCCAGACGCGGCGGGCGGTGGAGGCGGCGAAGGCGAACTACGCGGCGGCGGCGGCCCAGCGCCGCGGCGTGCTGCTGGCCGCGCTCGCCGAGATGGGGCGGGACTATATCGACCTTCGGGCGGCGCAGGACCTGCTCTCGATCGTTCGCCAGAACCTCGCGACGGCCGATCGCAGCCTGACGCTGACCGAGCAGCAGGCGTCGGCGGGGCTGGTCTCGGACCTCGACGTTGCCAACGCGCGCGCGCAGGCGGCGAGCATCGCGGCCCAGATCCCGCCGTTTGAGACGCGGATCACGACCAACATCAACGCGATCAGCCTGCTCCTCGGGCTGCCGCCGGCGGCGCTCGCGTCCGAGCTTCGCCCGGCCAAGCCGGTGCCGCCGGTGCCGCCCACGGTGCCGGTCGGGCTGCCCTCGCAGCTCTTGACGCGCCGGCCCGATATCATGGCCGCCGAGGACCAGCTCCATCAGGCGACGGCGGAGGTGGGCGTGGCGGTCGCGAGCTTCCTGCCAAGCTTCAGCCTGACCGGGAACATCGACCTCGAATCGATCAGTCTCAGCCAGTTCGCGGATATCGCCTCACGCACCTACGCGTTCGGGCCGACGATCAGCCTGCCGATCTTCCAGGGCGGCGAGCTGGAGGGACAGCTCACGCTGCGCAAGGCGCAGCAGAAGGAAGCGGCGGTCGAGTATGCGCGGACGGTGCTGACCGCGTTCCACGACGTCGAGAACGCGCTTGCCGCCTATGACGGCGAGCAGCGGCGGCGGGTGAGCCTCGAGGAGGCGGTGGCGCAGGACCGGCGGGCGCTCGGGCTGGCGCAGAGCCAATACGCCGACGGGCTCACCGACTTCCTCGAGGTGTTGACGGCGCAGCAGAACCTGCTTTTGGCCGAGCAACAGCTGGCCACCAGCACGGCCAACGTCTCGACGGATCTCGTGGCAATCTACAACGCGCTCGGCGGGGGCTGGCAGATCGCGTTTCCGGAGGTGGCGGGCGGTGAGCCGGGGGCGAGGGCCGTGGCGGAGGCGCAACGGCGGCCGTAAGCCACAGGGGAAGGAGGAAGAGGTGGGGCGCGACGGCGCCGCTCTCTTCGAGATTGACCCAATGGCACCCGGTACAAATGCTGTGGCGAGACCCGATTGGGGAAGATCCCCGGGCGAGGTGCTGAGCGCCGCCCGGGTTGATCCCCGGGTTGATCGCAGAGGAGGCAAGTGGATGAGCACGCACCGAACGGGCCGGGCGCACGGGCGCCCGACGATGCCGACGTCCGACCTCATTCCGAATCCCGGCGGGGCGGTCGAAGGGGACCGTCTATCAGTGGCGGGCGTGGGAACCGGCCTTCTCCAGGCGGTCGGACGGCGCGCTCGGCGTGGTACTGGGGAGCCTCGAGAGGGAGGCCTATCGGCGGACGGTGGTGGGATGCGAGCAGCCGGTGGTGAGAAGCGGGGAAAGGTGGTGACGGAGGTGCGGCGCTTGAGCGGATCTCGCCCGACCGGAATCGGGGCGCCCCGCCGACTTGTCGGCGGGGGCGCCGGCGCGAGGCGAGAGAATCTTTGTGCGTTCTTTAATTGACCCGGCGCGGCGCGATGCGGTTTCTCGGGGCATGCCGGGAGCCCTGTCGTCGTCCCGGGAGGGAAGCGGGAGGGCTGGAAAACGAGACTCCTTGGTGCAGGAACGGCGATCGCGCTCGCCGCATTAATCGGCGCGGCGGCGCCGCCGACGGCGGTGGAGAAGCCGCTGCCGGCGAAGGTGAAGACGGTCGGACGGAGCCGCGCCGAAGGGCTTCTCGGCCAGCCCGTGCTGGATGCTAAGGGCGAGACGATCGGCCATATCGTCGATGTGCTGATCGACACCGAAGGGAAGCCGCAGGCCGCGGTGATCGAGTTCGCGGGCTTCCTCGGGCTCGGCAACCGCGATGTCGCGGTGGACTGGAAGGCGCTCCGCTTCAGCGTTCAGAAGGAGAAGATCCTGATCCACGTCGCCCTCGAGCCCGCGGCGCTGAAGGCGATGCCTCTCTACAAGCCTGCAGCGAAGTCGGTGCCGGTCGCGACGCCGGCCGTGCGCGGCAAGACTGGCGCGCCGTAGGCGGGCGATGAGCGCCAGGCGCAGCCTCGCCGGACTCGATTGGCTCAATTTCTTCACCGCTGAGGTGCAGACCGGGTTCGGGGCCTTCATCGCCGTCTATCTGACGCTGCACCATTGGACGGGGCTCGCGATCGGCGGCGTGCTCTCGCTCGGCACGATCGTGGCACTGGCGAGCCAGCTCCCCGCCGGCGTGCTGGTGGACTGGATGCCCAGCAAGCGCCTCGCCGCGGCGATGGGGCTCGGCGCGCTCGGCGGGAGTGCCATGCTCTTCGTACTCGCGCCGACGCAATTCGGCGTCGGGCTCGCCGAGATCCTGCACGGCTTCGCGAGCTGCATGCTGAACCAGGCGATCGCCGCGCTTAGCATCGCCCTCGTCAGCCGCCATCTTCTCGGTCGGCGGCTCGGGCGCAATGTGCGCTTCGCCTCGCTCGGCAACGGGGTCGCCGCGGCGGCGATGGGCGTGGCGGGGGCATGGGTCGCGGGGTGGTCGGTGTTCGCGCTGGCGGCGGGGATGTGCATTCCGGCGGGCTTCGCCCTGGGGGCGATCGGGCCGACCCGGCCGCAGCGCCAGGCGCTCGAGGTGGCGGGGACCGAGCGGGCGCCGTGGCGCGAGATCCGGGCGCTCTTCCTCGACCGAAGGCTGCTTGCGTTCATGGCCTGCGTCGCCGCCTTCCAGATCGCGGATGCGGCGATGCTGCCCTATGTCGGGCGCAAGATCGCGCGCGAGACGAGCGGGCTCGCCGACCTCGCGATCGCGGCGGCGATCGTGCTGCCGCAACTGGTGGTCGCGGTGCTCTCGCCGCTGGTCGGGTGGACGGCCGAGCGGCGTGGGCGGCGCCTCGTACTGGTACTGGGCTTCGCCGCCGAGCCGGTGCGCGGCCTCCTTTTTGGGATCGTGCACGTGCCGGGGCTGCTGGTGCTCGTGCAGGGCCTCGACGGGATCGGGGCGGCGGTGATGGGCGTGATGCTGCCGCTGATCGCCGCCGACATCGCCCATGACCGTGGCCACTTCAACCTGGCGATGGGAGCGGTCGCCATGGCGGCGGGTATCGGGGCGGCGGCGAGCACCACTCTCGCGGGCGCGATCGACACGGCATTCGGTGCGCGCGCAGCCTTCCTTTCGCTGGCCTTCGCCGGGGTGGTCGCGACGGCCCTGGTGTGGCTGATCATGCCCGAAAGCGGGCCGGGGACGCCGGGCGCGGCGCCGGCGGTGACCGGCGGGGCGCGGCTCGTCCGATCATGAAGATCCTCTACCTCGACATCGACAGCCTGCGACCCGACCGGCTCGGCTGCTACGGCTACGAACGGGCGACCTCGCCCGCGATCGACCGGCTGGCGCGTGAAGGGGTGCGGTTCGAGAACGTCTATGTGTCGGATAGCCCCTGCCTGCCCTCGCGGACGGCGCTGTGGTCGGGGCGGCACGGGTTCCGCACCGGCGTCGTGGACCAGGGCGGCGCGGCCGCCGAGCCATTCCGCGAGGGGCGGCAGCGCGGCTTCCGCGACCTCTTCCACGCGGCGGGCTGGATGACGGCGCTCAGGCAGGCGGGACATCATACGGCGAGCATCTCCTCCTTCGCCGAGCGGCACAGCGCTTGGCACTGGCACGCCGGGCTCAACGAGCTGATCAACCCCGGCCTCTTCGGGATGGACCGCGCCGACGAGGTGGTGCCGCTCGCCATCGACTGGTTGAGGCGGCGAGGGCACGAGAAGGCGGACTGGTTCCTGCACGTCAATCTTTGGGATCCGCATACGCCCTACCGCGTGCCGGCTTCTTTCGGCGATCCGTTCGCTGAGGCGCCGGGGCCGGGGTGGCTCGACGAGGCGACGCTCGCCCGGTTCCGCGCGGGCTTCGGGCCGCATTCGGCGCGCGAGCCCACCGGGTTCGACGGGCGCGGCGATGCGCGGTTTCCGCGCCAGCCCGGGCCGATCGAGACAATGGCGGACGCATGGGCCTGGTGGGACAGCTACGACACCAGCGTGCGCTATATGGACGAGTGGATCGCCCGATTGTTCGAGGCGCTCGAGCAGATCGGGCTTGCCGGAGAGACGACAATCGTTCTCTCGGCGGATCACGGCGAGAATCTCGGCGAGCTGAATGTCTGGGCGGATCATCAGACGGCGGACCAGATCACCAGCCGGGTGCCGCTGATCGTCCGCTTTGCGGACGGGCGCGGCGCCGGGCGCGTCGATCGCGCGCTGCACTACCAGTTCGACTGGGCAGCGACGCTGATCGAGCTGGCCGGCGGGCGCGTGCCGCGCGAGTGGGACGGGGTATCGTTCGCCGCCGCGCTCGGAGAGGCGCGCGAGGCCGGACGGGAGTTCCTGATCACCAGCCAGGGCGCCTGGTGCTGCCAGCGTGGCGTCCGCTTCGCGCAAGAGGGGCGGGATTTTTTGTTCCTTGTCACGTACCATGACGGGTACAAGGATTTTCCCCTATTCATGCTCTACGACCTGGGCACGGATCCGCACGAGCTGGTCGATCTGGCGGCGGATCGGCCCGAGCTCGTGGGCATCGCGGTCACGCTGCTCGAGCGGTGGCGGAGTGCCATGATGCGGCGAAGCGGGGGCGAGATCGATCCGCTGATGCGGGTGATGCACGAGGGCGGGCCCTTCCACTGCCGCGGCCAGCTTCCGGCCTATCTTCGGCGGCTCAAGGAGACGGGACGGGACGCGGCGGCGCGGCGCCTGGCGGAGCGGCATCCGGGGGAGTGAGCCCCCCGCCGCTCTACGCGGCGCGGCGATGGGTGGCCCTGCGGCGGCGATGGGCGCGAGGAGGGGGCGTGGGCGAGGGCGTCTGCTGGCGCGGCAGCTGCGCGGCGGGCGGCGAGCCGCCGGCGATGGCGATCGGGGCGCCGGTCAGGCGCTCGATCGCGCGCAAGGCGCCGTGTTCGTCGCGATCGCAGAACGAGATCGCGACACCCGAGGCGCCGGCGCGGGCGGTGCGGCCGATGCGGTGGACGTAATCCTCCGCCTGCGCCGGGAGATCGAAGTTGATGACGTGCGAGATGCCGGTCACGTCGATGCCGCGGGCGGCGATGTCGGTGGCGACGAGGACGCGCGCGTGGCCGTTGCGGAACCGCTCGAGCGCCTTCTGCCGCGCCGGCTGGCTCTTGTTGCCGTGAAGCGCGCTCACGCCGACGCCGCTGCGGTCGAGGCTCTCGGCGACGCGGTCGGCCCCGCGCTTCGTGCGGGTGAAGACGATCACGCGCGAGAGGGCGGGATCGGCAAGTAGGCGGCCGAGCAGGACGCGCTTCTCGGCGCTCGCGATGAAATGCACGTGCTGCGCGATCGGGAGTCGGGGCTGGACGGCGCGGGGAATGTCGATCCGCACGGGATCGCGCAGCAGGGTTTCGGCGAGCCGGCCGACTTCCGCGGGCATGGTCGCCGAGAAGAGCGCCGACTGGCGCGCGGGCGGCAAGGCGGCCGCGATGCGGCGGATGTCGCGGATGAAGCCGAGATCGAGCATGCGGTCCGCCTCGTCGAGGACGAAGTACGCGACCTCGTTCAGCTTGAGCTCGTCGGTGGCGATGAGGTCAGAGACGCGGCCGGGCGTGCCGACCACGATGTCCGTCCCCGCGCGCATGCGCGCGACCTGCATCGCGCGGCTGAGGCCGCCCAGGATGGCGGTGACGCGGCATTTCGAGCCCGCGGCGAGGCGGAGGAGATGTTCCTCGATCTGCAAGGCGAGCTCGCGGGTGGGGGCGAGGACGAGGGCGCGCGTGGCGTAGCGGTGCGGCGCGGAGGGCCGGGCCGCGAGGTGCTGGAGGAGGGGCAGGGCGAAGGCGGCGGTCTTGCCGGTGCCGGTCTGGGCAATGCCGAGCAGGTCGCGGCCGGCGAGCAAGGGAGGGATCGCGCTTGCCTGGATCGGGGTTGGAAGATGGAAGGACGCGCTCTCGAGAGCGCGCAACAAGGGCTCGGCGAGGCCGAGTTCGGCAAAACTGGTCGATGACACGAAGATTTCTAGCTCCGGCGCGGCTGCCGCGGGTCCATGCCGGCGGTGGAGGCCAAGCGCCTAGGTGTTCGCCTGCCCGCGCGACAATGGGGCGAACGCGTTGCAACTGAGATTTCCGGGAGGGCGCCGCCCGAACCGGGCGGGACGCCAATCACGCTTTCACGGAAGGCAGCCGGGATATCGGCCCTGCGGGCGGCGAATGCAAGCGATATCGGAGGGCGGGGGGAATGGGCCGCCCCCGGGGGCAGAGCGGCGGGCAGAGCGGGGGGCAGAGGTGGCGGCGCCGGCGCGCGGGGGGTACATCAGGGAGGGCGCGGCCCTTCGCGGGGCGGAGAAGCGCGCCTGGGCGGAGGCGTGGACGTGACACTCGGTGTCAATTCCGGTGGGCTCAATTCGGGCGCGGGCCTCGATTTCGACTTGGGCGAGGCGGCGGAGATGCTGCGCCGGGAGGTGCAGGCGTTCGCTGCTGACGAGATCGCCCCGCGCGCGGCCGCGATCGACCGCGAGAACGCGTTCCCCGCCGATCTCTGGCGGAAGATGGGAACGCTCGGGCTGCTCGGGATCACCGTCGAGGAGGAATATGGCGGCGCGGGGATGGGCTATCTCGAGCATGTCGTCGCGATGGAGGAGATCAGCCGCGCCTCGGCCTCCGTCGGGCTCTCCTACGGCGCGCACAGCAATCTCTGCGTCAACCAGATAAGGCGCAACGGGAACGAGGCGCAGAAGCGCCGCTACTTGCCGCGCCTGGTGAGCGGCGAGCATGTGGGGGCGCTCGCGATGAGCGAGCCGGGGGCGGGATCGGACGTCGTCGGCATGCGCTTGCGCGCCGAGCGCAAGGGCGGGCGCTACGTGCTCAACGGCACCAAGATGTGGATCACCAACGGGCCGGACGCGGACGTGCTGGTGATCTATGCGAAGACCGATCCGGAGGCGGGGCCGCGCGGCATCACCGCGTTCGTGGTCGAAAAGGGGTTTGCCGGGTTCTCGACGCCGCAGAAGCTCGACAAGCTTGGGATGCGCGGCTCGAACACGTGCGAGCTCGTCTTCACGGACTGCGAGGTGCCCGAGGAGAACGTGCTCGGCGAGGTCGGGCGGGGCGTGAATGTGCTGATGAGCGGGCTCGACTATGAGCGCGCGGTGCTCGCCGGCGGCCCGCTCGGCATCATGCGGGCCTGCATGGATGTCGTCCTGCCGTACGTGCACGAGCGGCGGCAGTTCGGCCGGCCGATCGGCGAGTTCCAGCTCATCCAGGCGAAGCTCGCCGATATGTACACCGTGATGAACGCGGCGAAGGCCTATGTGTACGCGGTGGCGCGCGCCTGCGACCGCGGGCGGACGACGCGCAAGGAGGCGGCCGGGGCGATTTTGTTCGCGGCCGAGAAGGCGACCTGGATGGCGCTCGAGGCGATCCAGGCGCTCGGCGGGAACGGCTACATCAACGACTATCCGACCGGGCGGCTGCTGCGCGACGCCAAGCTCTACGAGATCGGCGCCGGGACGAGCGAGATAAGGCGGATGCTGATCGGCCGCGAGCTCTTCGAGGAGAGCGCGTGATGGCGGTGCTGGAGAGCGCGCTCGATCCGCGCTCGGCCGGGTGCCGGGCGAACGCGGAAGCGATGGGGGCGCTGGTCGCGGAGCTCAAGGGGATCGTGGAGCGGATCCGCGAGGGTGGGGGTCCGGCGGCGCGCGAGCGGCATCTCGCGCGCGGCAAGCTCCTGCCGCGCGAGCGCATCCGTGCGTTGATCGATCCCGCCTCGCCCTTTCTCGAGGTGGGCCAGCTCGCGGCGTACGGCATGTACGGCGGCGAGGTGCCGTCGGCGGGGATCATCGCCGGGCTCGGCCGCGTCGCGGGGCGGGAATGCATGATCCTCGCCAACGACGCGACGGTGAAGGGCGGGACCTACTATCCGATCACCGTGAAGAAGCATCTGCGCGCGCAGGAGATCGCGCTCGAGAACCGGTTTCCCTGCCTCTATCTCGTCGATTCCGGCGGCGCCAACCTCCCCAACCAGGACGAGGTTTTTCCCGACCGCGATCATTTCGGCCGCATCTTCTACAACCAGGCGACGATGTCGGCGGCGGGCATTCCGCAGATCGCGGTGGTGATGGGCTCGTGCACGGCGGGCGGGGCCTATGTGCCGGCGATGGCGGACCAGAGCATCATCGTGCGCAACCAAGGGACGATCTTCCTGGGCGGGCCGCCGCTCGTGAAGGCGGCGACGGGCGAGGTGGTGAGTGCGGAAGCGCTGGGCGGGGGAGAGCTGCACAGCCGCACCTCCGGTGTGGCGGATCATCTCGCCGAGAACGACCGGCACGCGCTCGGCCTGGCGCGGGCGATCGTGGCCGGGCTCAATGGGAGCAAATCGCCCGTGATTGCGCTGCGGCGGCCGGTTGCGCCGCGCTACGATCCGGGCGAGGTCGCGGGGGTGGTGCCGGCGGACCGGCGCCAACCGTTCGACGTGCGCGAGATCATCGCCAGGCTCGTGGACGGATCGGAGTTCGACGAGTTCAAGCGGCTCTACGGGCCGACGCTGGTGACCGGATTCGCGCATCTCTGGGGCTATCCGATCGGCATCGTCGCCAACAACGGGATCCTGTTCAGCGAGAGCGCGCTCAAGGGCGCGCATTTCATCGAGCTTTGCGCGCAGCGGCGGATTCCGCTGGTATTCCTCCAGAACGTGACGGGCTTCATGGTGGGGCGGAAATACGAGGCGGGCGGAATCGCGAAAGACGGGGCGAAGATGGTGACGGCGGTCGCGACCGCGCGCGTGCCCAAGTTCACGGTGATCATCGGCGGCAGCTTCGGGGCGGGGAACTACGCGATGTGCGGGCGCGCCTATGCACCGCGGTTCCTCTGGATGTGGCCCAATGCGCGGATATCGGTGATGGGCGGCGAGCAGGCGGCGAGCGTGCTGGCCGAGCTGCGGCGCGACAATCTCGCGGCACGGGGCGAGGCGTGGTCGCACGAAGAAGAGGAGGAATTCAAGGGACCGATCCGCGAGCAATATGAGCGGCAGGGCAATCCCTATCACGCTTCGGCGCGGCTGTGGGACGACGGGATCATCGATCCCGCGGAGACGCGGCGGGTGCTGGCGCTGGCGATCTCGGCGAGCCTGAATGCGCCGATCGAGGCGACGCGGTTCGGCCTCTTTCGCATGTGAGAGGGCGATGTTTCGGAAGATACTGATCGCCAATCGCGGCGAGATCGCCTGCCGCGTGATCGCGACCGCGAGAAAGCTCGGGATCGCGAGTGTGGCGATCTATTCCGAAGCCGACGCGCGGGCGCGGCACGCGGAGCTTGCCGACGAAGCGTGGCAGGTGGGGCCGGCGCCGGCGCGCGAGAGCTATCTCGCGATCGAAAGGATCATCGATGTCGCGCGGCGGGCGGGGGCGGAGGCGATCCATCCCGGCTACGGGTTCCTCGCCGAGAACGCGGAGTTCGCGGAGGCGTGTGCTGGGGCGGGGATCGTCTTCATCGGCCCGCCACCCGCCGCGATCCGCGCGATGGGCTCCAAGGCGGCTGCGAAGGCGCTGATGGAGCGCGCCGGCGTGACGCTGGTGCCCGGCTATCACGGCGAGGCGCAGGATCCGGAGAGCTTACGCGCTGCGGCTGAGCGCATAGGCTATCCGGTACTGATCAAGGCCTCGGCGGGCGGCGGAGGCAAGGGGATGCGCATCGTCGCGCGGGGCGCGGCGCTCGCGGAGGCGATCGAGGGCGCGCGCGGCGAGGCGCGGTCTTCGTTCGGCGATGAGCGGCTGCTGATCGAGAAATATCTGGTGGATCCGCGCCATATCGAGATCCAGGTGTTCGCCGATGCGCACGGCCATGTCGTCTCGCTTTTCGAGCGCGACTGCTCGATCCAGCGGCGGCACCAGAAGGTGGTCGAGGAGGCGCCGGCGCCTTGGATGAGTGCCGCGCGGCGGCAGGCCATGGGCGAGGCCGCGTGCCGGGCCGCGCGCGCGGTGGGATATGTCGGCGCCGGAACGGTCGAGTTCATCGCCGAAGGGGAAGAATTCTTTTTCATGGAGATGAACACGCGCTTGCAGGTCGAGCATCCGGTGACCGAGATGATCACCGGGCTGGACCTGGTCGAGTGGCAGCTCCGGATCGCCGCGGGCGGGGCGCTGCCGCTTGCGGAGGAGGAGATTCCTCTGCGCGGGCATGCAATCGAGATGCGGGTCTATGCCGAGGATCCGGCGCGCGGTTTCCTGCCCTCGACCGGCAGGCTCGCGCATCTGAGGGAGCCGCGGCAGGGGGCGCGGGTGCGCGTCGATTCGGGCGTGCGGGAGGGCGATGCGGTCACGCCCTATTACGATCCGATGATGGCGAAGCTCGTCGTGCACGGCGAGGATCGCGAGGAGGCGGTGAGGCTGCTCGCGTGCGCGCTCGCGGAATACGAGGTGGTGGGGGTCGAGACGAACCTCGGCCTGCTGCGCGCGATCGCGGCGCACGAAGCTTTCGCGCGGGCGGAGATCGATACCGGCTTCATCGCGCGGCATGCCGAGGTTTTGCGGCCGGCGGAGGGGCCGCGCGCAGCGGACGAGGAGAAGCTGGCGTGGGTCGCGGCGACGATGGCGGTCCTGGCGGACGAGCGGGCGCGGAAGGAAGCGGCTGCGGCGCCTTCCGATCCGTGGTCGCCCTGGGACGAAGCGGATGCGTGGCGG
>DATJTV010000125.1:0-5130 GCA_035503055.1 Acetobacteraceae bacterium | reverse complement strand
CCGGCGCAGTTCGCGGCGCGCTTCACCACCGACGCGACGGTGATCCGCGAGGCCCTGGCGCGGGCCATCAACGGCATCGCCGATATCTTCACCGTGGTCGGGCTGATCGCCTCGATGCTCTGGCTCGACTGGCTGCTGACGCTGATCGCGGCGGCGCTCTACCCGTTGGCCGGCCTGCCGATCCTCAGGCTCGGGGCGCGGATCCGGCGCGCCTCGAGCGGCATGCAGGAGCGGACCGGCGAGGCGGCGGCGATGCTCAACGAGAGCTTCGCCCAGGCGCGCACCGTGCGGGCCTATCGGCTGGAGGACGAGGAGCGGAAACGCGCCGGCATGGCGTTCGATCGTCTCTACGACGCGCTCTACCGGATGGCGCGGAACCGGGCGCGGGTCGATCCGGTGCTGGAGGTGCTGGGGGGGACGGCGGTCGCGCTCGTCATCGGCTTCGCCGGCTGGCGCGCCGCGCTCGGCGGCCACACGCTCGGCAATTTTTCCGGTTTTGTCGCTGCCCTCCTGATCGCCTCGCGGCCGCTACGCTCGCTCGGCTCGCTCAATGCCTCGCTCCAGGAGGGGCTCGCCGGACTGGTGCGGATCTTCGCGGTGGTGGATGAGCGGCCGACGATCGTCGAGCGGCCGGACGCCATCGCGCTCCCGCCCGGAGCGGGGCGGGTGCGCTTCGAGCACGCGCGCTTCGTCTATCCGGACGGCCGCGCCGGGCTCGTCGACCTCAGCTTCGAGGCAGCGCCCGGATGCACCCTCGCCTTGGTCGGCCCGTCGGGGGCGGGCAAGTCGACCGCGATCGCGCTGATCCCGCGCCTGCACGACGCGACGGGCGGAAGGATCGTGATCGACGGGGTCGATGCCCGCGAGCTCACGCTGGCGAGCCTGCGCGACGCGATCGCCTATGTCGGGCAGGACCCGCTTCTGTTCGACGACAGCATCGCCGCCAACATCCGGATGGGCCGGCCGGGGGCGTCGGACGCGGCGATCGAGGCGGCGGCGGAAGCGGCGGCGGCGGCGGACTTCATCGCCGCCATGCCCGAGGGATACGGCACGCGGGTGGGGCCGAGCGGGCAGCGGCTCTCGGGCGGGCAGCGCCAGCGCGTGGCGCTGGCGCGGGCGCTTTTGCGCAACCCGCGCATCCTGCTGCTCGACGAGGCGACCAGCGCGCTCGACACCGAGAGCGAGGCGGCTGTGCAGCAGGCGCTCGCGCGGCTGAGGCAGGGGCGCACGACGATCGTGATCGCGCATCGGCTCTCGACCGTGCGCGATGCCGACCTTGTCGTCGCCATGGCGGACGGGCGCGATGTGGAACAGGGAACCCATGCCAGCCTGCTGGCCGAGGACGGGCTCTATGCCCGGCTCGTCCGCAGCCAGGCGCTCGCCCAGTAGAGATCACGGCCAGCGAGCTTCGGGCGGCATGCTCATCAGGATCGCATCCGGATTGCCGCCGGTCTTCAGCCCGAACGCGGTGCCGCGATCATAGAGCAGGTTGAACTCGACATAACGGCCGCGGCGGACGAGCTGGTGGGCGCGGTCCGCAGCACTCCAGGGGAGCGACATGCGGGCACGGACGATGCGCGGATAGACATCGAGGAAGGCAAGCCCGACATCGCGGGTAAAGGCGAGATCGGCGCGGGCATCGCCGCTGAAGAAATGGTCGAAGAAGATGCCGCCGGCGCCGCGCGGCTCGCCCCGGTGGGGGAGGAAGAAGTAGCGGTCGCACCATTCCTTGAAGCGCGGATAGTAGTCCGCACCGTGCCTGTCGCAGGCTTCCTTGAGCGCGGCATGGAAGAGGGAGGCGTCCTCCACCGATTCGCCTGCATCGAGGCGCATCGGCGTGAGGTCCGCCCCGCCGCCGAACCAGCCCTTGGTGGTGACGACGAGGCGCGTGTTCATGTGGACCGCCGGCACGCGCGGGCTTTGCATGTGGGCGACGAGGCTGATCCCGGTCGCGAAAAAGCGCGGGTCCGCCTCGGCTCCGGGGATCTGGCGGCGGAACTCCTCGTCGAAGCGGCCGGCGACCGCGGAGAAATTGACGCCCACTTTCTCGAAGACGCGCCCGTGCATCACGGCCATCTCGCCGCCGCCTTCGAGCGCGGGCCGCGTCCAGGCGGTGCGGGCGAAACGGCCCGGAGGGCGGTCGGAGCGGGAATCGGGCGCCCAATGGGACGTCTCGTCCTCGATCGCCTCGAACGCCGCAATGATCCGGCCCTGCAGCGCACGGAACCAAGCGCCCGCCTCGTCCTTGAGCGCCGCATGCGGCGGCGCCGGGCCATCTCCACTCCGCATCGAGTCCATGAGCCCCTCATTGGCTCCCTGCCCGCCCGCGGATTGGGGGCGTGTTGCAGGGGCGAAGCCGGACACGTAATATACGTCCTGCCTGTGACCGGGGGCGACCCGGCCGCACGGTGTCGCGCGGTTGAGCCAAACGCCGCCCCTGAAGCCTTCGCATGCCTGTCCATCGGGCATCGGGCAACGGGTGGCTGCGCCCACGTTCGCCCGCTCGCGCCGCGCCGCCGAGCGGATAAGAAAACGAGGAAGCGAGACGTACGATGGCCGATCTGGGTCTCAAGGATAACGAGTTCAAGAATCCGGTGGTGCACTGGATCGATGCCAGGCTGCCGATCTTCACGGCGATGCAGAAGGAATACCGCGCCTTCCCGACGCCGAAGAACTTCAACTACTTCTGGAATTTCGGCGCGCTCGCGACCGTGAATCTTGGGATCCTGATCGCCAGCGGCGTCTTCCTCGCGATGAACTACGACCCGAATACGAGCGGCGCCTTCTCATCCGTCCACCGGATCATGCGGGACGTCAACTGGGGCTGGCTGATCCGCTACATCCACATGAACGCCGCCTCGCTCTTCTTCGTCATCGTCTATGTCCACATCTTCCGCGGCCTCTATTATGGCTCCTACAAGAAGCCGCGCGAGCTCATCTGGATGATCGGCGTCGTGATCCTGCTGCTGATGATGGCCACGGCCTTCATGGGCTACGTGCTGCCGTGGGGGCAGATGTCGTTCTGGGGCGCCACCGTCATCACCAACCTCTTCTCCGCGATCCCGGTCGTCGGCCATGGCATCGTGACCTGGCTCTGGGGCGGCTTCGCGGTCGCCAACCCTACCCTCAACCGCTTCTTCAGCCTGCACTACCTGCTGCCGTTCATCATCGTCGGCGTCGTCTTCCTGCACATCATGGCGCTGCACACGGTGGGATCGAACAATCCACTCGGCATCGACGTGAAGGGCCCGCAGGACACGCTGCCATTCCATCCTTATTACACGGTGAAGGACAGCGTCGGCATCTGCGTCTACCTGATCGTCCTTGCGATCCTGGTCTTCTTCCTGCCCCACCTGCTCGCCGATCCGAACAACGACATCCAGGCCGATCCGCTGCAGACGCCCTCGGACATCGTGCCGGAATGGTACTTCCTGCCGTTCTACGCGATCCTGCGCTCGGTGCCGAACAAGCTCGGCGGGGTCACGCTTTTATTCGGTTCGATCCTCATTCTTTTTGTCCTCCCCTGGCTCGACACGAGCCCGGTCCGGAGCTGCCGCTTCCGCCCGATCTACCGCTGGTGCATGGTCCTTCTGGTCGCCGACGTGTTCCTGCTCGGCTATGTCGGCTCGAACCAGCCGATCGGCATCTTCATCCTGCTCGGTCGCTTGGCGACGACCTACTACTTCATCCATTTCCTCGTGCTGCTGCCGGTGCTCGGCAAGCTCGAGCGGCCGCTGCCACTGCCCGAAAGCATCAGCAAGCGGGTGCTCGGAGGTGGGGCGCTGCCGGCGGGAGCCGCTGCGCGGCCGATGGAGAAGGCGTGATGCGCACCCTCGCCGCTGCCGCCTTCGCCGCGACCCTCCTTGCCCTGCTCGGCGCGATGCCGGCTGCGGCGCAGGAAACTCCACCATTGCCGCACGTCTACTGGAGCTTCGAGGGACCGTTCGGCACCTTCGACCGCGCCGCCGCGCAGCGCGGCTACCAAGTCTACAAGCAGGTCTGCTCGGCCTGCCACTCGATGACCGAGATGCACTTCCGCGACCTTTCCGGCATCGGCTTCAACGACCCGGAGATCGCGGCGATCGCCGGCTCGGTGATGGTGGACGGCAAGCCGGGCAAGCCGGCCGATGCGTTCCCCTCGCCCTTCCCCTCGGTCGCGGCGGCGCAGGCGACGTTCAACGGCGCGGTGCCGCCGGACATGTCGCTGATGGCGAATGCGTTCGAGGGCGGGCCGACCTTCATCTACGCGATCCTCAACGGTTTTCGGAACCCGCCGGCGGGCGTGAGCGTGCCGCCCGGGCGGTACTACAACATCTATTTTCCGGGCAACTTCATCGCCATGCCGCCGCCGCTGCATGACGGCGTCGTGCAGTACGCCGACGGCACGCCGGCGAGCGTCGAGCAGATGGCGCACGATGTCGCGACTTTCCTCTATTTCGTCGCCAACCCGCACATGGAGGAGCGCAAGCGAATCGGCGTGCGCGTCGTTCTCTTCCTCGTCTTCCTCACCGGCCTGACCTACGCGCTCAAGCGCAAGGTCTGGGCCGACGTGGAGCACTGATGGCCGAAGGCGTCGCGCCGCTGATCGGGATCATCGGCGGCTCCGGGCTCTACGATATCGACGGGCTGGAGGAAAAACGCTGGCAGCACCTGCATACGCCGTGGGGCGCGCCGTCGGACGCGCTGCTCTTCGGTCGCCTCGACGGACACGCTTGCGTCTTCCTCGCCCGGCACGGGCACGGCCACCCGCTCTCGCCCACCCACCTCAACTACCGCGCCAATATCGACGCGCTCAAACGCGTCGGCGTGACCGAAGTGATCTCGCTCTCGGCGGTCGGCAGCCTCAAAGAAGAACTGGCGCCCGGCCATTTCGTGATCGTCGATCAGTTCATCGACCGCAGCTTCGCACGCGAGAAGAGCTTCTTCGGCGAAGGCTGCGTCGCCCACGTCTCGATGGCCGACCCGGTCTGCCCGCGGCTCGGCGACGCACTCGCCGAATCCGCAAACGCAATCTCCCTTCCCTTCACGCGCGGCGGAACCTACCTCGTCATGGAAGGGCCGCAATTCTCGACACGCGCCGAAAGCGCGCTCTACCGTTCCTGGAACGCCTCGGTGATCGGGATGACCAAC
>DATJTV010000124.1:0-15553 GCA_035503055.1 Acetobacteraceae bacterium | reverse complement strand
AAATTGTTGGCAACGTACTTGGCATATAGCTCCGGGTTCCTCGCCAGGAGCTGTTCCGCGTCGGTCCGCATCGAGCGGAACTTATACATGCGAAACCTGATGCCATCCCTGCCGATGCGCGGCTGGCTGAACAGCACCGGGCCGCGCGAAGTCAGCTTGATCGCCGCCGCGATCGCGGCAAGGACCGGCGCCAGTGCCGCCAGCCCGAACGCGGCCCCCAGGACGTCCAGCGCGCGCTTGATCGCCGCCTCCGCCGGCGCGAGCTGGCCGGCCTCGAGCCGAATGACAGGCGTGCCGCCGAACTCGTCCAGGCGATAGCGGAATAGTCTGGTATCCACGAGAGCCGGCACGAGGTGCACGCACCACCGCCGCCGCAGCAGCCCCAGAACCACGCCTTCTATCGTCCGCCCCGCGAGACCCGCAGTCACCACGAACGCGTGGTCGCGCGTCTCCCTGCCCGGCTTTGCGTTGTGCGGCAGCGGATCGTAGGAGGCCGCCTTCACCTCGGCCGGATCGAGCTCGCGCACGCTGCTCGGCCGAAAGTCGTGGGATCGCACGACCGCTTCGGCAATGGCATGCCTTTCCGGCCCCAAACCCACGACGATCGCCCTGCGGTTCGCCCGCGGGCCGTCCAGGCGGATCGCGAGGGCCGTCTCGGCAAGCTCGCGGAAAGTCATCAGGACGGCGGCGAGCGCGAAGAAGGTCAGACTGAACTGGCGGCTTACCACGTGCAGCTTGAGGAAAAAGATCGCAGCCGTTGTCGCCGCTGCCCACAACACCAGGGTCCGCCACAGCCGGCGCATCCCCCGGGGCGGACCGCCATCGCGCGCTCGGCGGTAAACGCCCGTGTACGTGCTCGCGGCGGTCCAGAGGACAAGGCTGGTGACGAGCAGCGCAACATACGGCTCAGGCCAGCCGGCGACGTCCGACGGGCCCGGCCCTGGCCAAACGAAGAGGCCGAACTGCTCCAAAATCGAGGCGATTGCGGCGGCCAAAAAGAACGCTGCGATCACGCAGGCATGATCCAGCACGCTGGAAGCCATGCGTTCATGGGACGGATGCAATCTTCTCATCATGAACCACGCTGCTTTGCAGGGAAAAGGCACGCGGCGTTCCGTTTCGGGCGCTCGAGGGGCGCCACCGAACCACGCCATCCGAAAAAAGCGACTGCCCACGGATCGAGAACGGCTATCCGGCGAGGAATCCCCCTCAATCCGCCGCCCCGGCCTTTCTTTCCCGTCCGATCCTTCGTTTCACGCGCCCCCTGCCGGCGCGTCTGCCCCCTCACCTGCCAGCACCACCGGCTCCACAAGGTGACGCCCGCCAAGCGCGATCGCCGGCTCTTTGCGATTCGGCACCGGTCTTCGCTCGCCGCTCGTTCTTTCCGATTGGCGGGAAAGCGAAAGCGGCCGCGAGCCCGATCCCGACGTGAGCTGCGCTTCCGTCGCCTCCTCGATGAAGCCGTGCATCCTGGAGCGAAACGCCGCGACCGAGAATCTCTTCGCATTGTCCCGACAGTTCCGCCAGTGGATTCGATGCTCAGCGGACTCGAAACATTCAACGGCGGCGACGATCGCCTCGGCGGTCTGCTCCTCGAAGAATACACCGGTTGGAGTCTCCGTCTCGAGCCCGAGCACAATGTCCTCGGCCCCGCCGCGGCAGAGCGCGATCACCGGCATCCCTGCGGCCTGCGCCTCCGCAAGGGCAATCCCAAAATCCTCGATTGCCGCATAGATAAAAGCACGCGCCTTGCGCATATGCTCACGCACGACCTCGAATGGCTGATGCCCGAGAATCGAAACGTTCTTGGTGGCCATCCGTCGTATCTTCGCTGTTTCCGGCCCGTCGCCGATCACCACCAGTTGCCTCTCCGGCATATCGGCGAACGCCTGCACCACGAGGTCGATGCGTTTGTACGGAACCTGCCGAGCCATCACCAGGTAGTAATTCTCGCGCTCGCCCCAAGGCGTGAAGGCATCCGTATCGACCGGCGGCGGGATCACGCACGCATCGCGGCCATACGCCTTGGCGATGCGGCGCCCGACGAATTGCGAAACCGTGACAAAACGGTCGACCCCGTGCGAGGACGCGACGTCCCATTGGCGCAGTCGATGCAAGGTCGCGCGCGCGAGCCATCCCCGTACGCCGTGTTCCAACCCGCTTGTACGAAGATACTCGCCCTGGAGATCCCAGGCATATCGCATGGGCGACAATACGTAACTGAGATGCAGTTGTGACGGGCTGGTGATGACGCCTTTCGCGACCGCATGGGAGCAGGAAATGACGAGATCGTATGGCGCGAGATCCAGTTGCTGGATGGCAAATGGAAAGAGCGGCAAATAGGAGCGAAACCGCCTTTTGGCAAAGGGCAGCCCCTGGATGAAGCTGGTGCGCGGCGTGTGGCCGCGTAAAAAGTGTCGATGCTCGGGCGGGACGAAATCGACCAGGCTGAAGAGGTCGGCGCCCGGGAACATCGCGAGAAGCTGTTCCGTGACCCTTTCCGACCCCGCGTAGCCTTCCAGCCACTCATGCACGATGGCGATCCGCATCAATCGGCCTCCGATATCGGTGCCAAATGTTACCTCCCGCCGCGGGCGCCACTCATGACGAGACCGCGTGGCATCAAACGGCCCGCCTCTGCGGCTTTCCGTTCAGCACGTTCGCGAGAATTGCAACGGTCTCCCGAGCACATTTGTCCCACGAGAAGAGTCTCGCCTGCCGATGCCCCCGCTCGCGGAGCTCCTGGCGAAGCGGGGGGTCCCGCAGCAGAAGGTTGATCTTCCGAGCGATGTCGGCCGGCTCGCCGGGGTTCGCGTAGAGCGCGGCGTCGCCGCAAATCTCGCGTAGCGCCGGAATGTCCGAGGCGACCACCGGGCAGCCGAGCTGCATCGCCTCCAACGGCGGAAGACCACAGCTTTCATAGAATGAAGGAAAGATCAGGGCCGCGGCATGTTCGTACAGCTGTTGGAGCCTGGCAAAATTGTCCAGTTGCCCGAGGAATCGAGCGCGCATCTGGAGTTCCGGAGGCAGACGAAGCCCTCCTTCCAGAAGGCCTCGATGGGTTGCGCCGGCTAGAATCAGATCGACCGGCATCTCGCGATTGACGAGCGCCATGGCGTCGAGCGCCCCTTGTGGATTCTTTCGCCTGATGAGCGTTCCCACCCATAGAACGAAGGGGCGTTCTTCGGATGGATCATACGTGGGCTCGCAGGGTTCGCCCGCTCCGTATCCATGGGCCGCACCGTTATGCACGGCATGGATCCGGCCGAGCACGTGCGGGTAGTGGCCGATGATGTGAGCCTTTTCCGCTTGCGAAACGGTGATCACGGCCTCCGCCCGGCGCAGCGCGATGGGGACGAGCACCGAATAGAGCAGGCGAAAAGCCTTCGAATAGGCCTCCGGGTGGGCGACATAGGCGAGATCGTGAACCGTCACGACCCCGTTGAGGCGGGCAAGCGAGAACAGCGGGTGGATGTTGCCGGGTGAGAAGAGCAGGCCATCGCGCGAGAGGATGGGAAGCTCGAACTGAGTCCAAAGATGACCGCGAAGGCGCCCGGCCTGACGCAGCGCTATCCGTTCCAGCTTCGGCGCGTCGATCGGACCACGCGGCGCCAGCACCACGAACTCGATCTCTACTCCGTCGAGGTCGCCGTCTGCGAGCAGCCGGTCCCACGCCTTCAGCAGTTCACGTCCGTAACGCTGGACCCCGGTGATCGGCTGCTGGAGGAACCGCCCGTTGATATAGACCCGTGCCGGTCCGTGCGCAGTCATGGAACTCTGTGACCGCGTGGCCCTCTCCGTCGCATGCACGTTCAATGCGTGAGCTCCGCCGGTTCCATCCCACCCAGCCAGGCGCCGGGAACGATGCGCCTCGCCGCCGCGAGAGCATCCTCTGCCGCGACCTCACGGAGGCAACGCAGATGATCCGGATTGGCGCAACTCGGCGGCACCAGGAGGCGATAGATGTTCGAGCACGGACTGCACGGGACGCCGCTCGCCGCCACCGCGGCCGTGCGCGGGCCGACCGGTCCGTAGCGGCCGGGGCTGTCCGGGCCGAAGATCCCGACCGTGGGCGTCCCCATTGCCGCGCCCAAATGCATCACGCCCGTATCGTTGCTCACGAGAAGGTCGCATGCGGCGAGCACGGCAGCAGTCCTCTCCAGGGACCCGAGCGCCGTCGCGTCGACCGCGCGGCCGCCATAGCGCGAGAGGAACGCGTCCGCGAGCGGCCTCTCGGGTGCGGTCCCGGTGAGGACGACCGCAAGGTCCGGAGCATGCGCTCGCAGTTGCTCGGCGAGCTCAACGAACCGCTCGACCGGCCATCGCCGGAAAGGCTGGCCAGGACCCGAGCCCATATGGAATGCAGCCAGCTTCGCCCGGGCAGCGCCCAAGGTTTCCCTAAGCCAGCCGTCCGCGAAGTCCCGCGCGTCGTCTCCGAGCGGCAACCGAGCCACGGGCGGCGCATCGGGGAATCCGGGATCGACGACGCGGATCGCCCGGATGAAGGAGACCCACATCGAATCTCCCTCACGAAAGCGAAGCGCCGTTGTCAGAAACGCGGCCTTTGCGCTGTCATGCACCGGTAAGAAGCCGATGCGGACGGGAATCCCCAGCGCACGGAGAAAGGCGGTTCCGGCCAGCGATCCCTGCTCCAGATTGAGCACTGCCTCGTAGCGGCAACGCCGAATATCGGCCGCACGGCGCAGGATCGCTCCAGGCGTCAACCCGCGCTGTTCATAGGAATGCACCCGAAAACACGAACCACCGCTTAGCACCTCACGGGTGGCCGGGCCAACGAGCACACCGATCTCCATGCCGGGCTGGCGCTCGCTTAGATGCTCGAGCAGCGAACGGGCCATCACACCGTCGCCCATCCCATGAACCTTGACCACCAGCAGAGAGGCAGGCACGCGCGGTAGAGGTGATGGGTCGCCTTCGGGACTGTGGGCCGCCGTCACACGACGCAAAACCTGTTCGCAGATTTCGGTCAGAAGCGGGCGCGCTACCCCCTTCATTTGTCCTTACCTCGCCCTCTCGATCGACGCACAAATCCGTGCCGGGTTCGCGCCAGCACCAGCCATTGGTTCGCTCCTTCGCGCCGTCACGCTGCCGCGGCCGCCGCTCTCTCGCCCGGCAGAACCGCACCGCGAGCCAAATCGCGAAAAACCTCGGCGAGGCTCGCCGCCCCGCGCTCCCACGAGTATTGCGTTACATCGATCGCCGGAGGCGGCGGCATGGCGAGCGCACGCAAGATCCCCTCCCGAATTCCTTCGTACGTTGGCCGGACGTACACACCTTCCGCTCCGCCCGCCTCCCGCAGCTCGGGAAGATCCGATGCGATCACGCGCGCCCCGCACGCGCGCGCCTCGAGGACCGGCATGCCAAACCCTTCGTACAGGGAAGGAAACACGAAGGCGTCGGCACCACTGTAAAGCGCAGCCAAGTCCTCGTCCGGAACGTACCCGAGCTCTCTTATCCACTCGCCGGCCGCACAAATCTCGGCCGCTATCTCGGCGTCCTTCCAGCCCGAACCGCCGGCCAAGACAAGCATCCGCGAGCCAATCAGGCCTTCGCGTCTGAGTGCGGCCACGCTGCGTATGAGGGTCGCGAGGTTCTTTCGAGGCTCCCGGGTAGCAACGCTTAGAAGATAGGGGTCCGAGAGCCCATATCGCCTCTTGACGCTCGCGACCTCGGCGTTCGCCGCCGGGCGGCAGGAGGGCGAAACTCCGGGATACGCCACGGCGATCGCCCCTCGCCCCAATTTGGCCTCCAAGCGTCGCGCCGTTCCCCACGATATGGCGACGACCGCGTCCGCCTTCGCAACGCTCCGCTCGAAGAACAGTCGTGCGGACCAAAGCGAGCGCCGACTCGCCGTTTCCGGAGCGACGGAATAGACGAGGTCGTACACCGTCACGACGGTACGCCGCGGGACCCAGACGAGCGGCAGCAAACCGGTCGTGCCCCAGAATACGTCCACGCCGTCGCGCGCCGCGACCCGCCCGGCCTGAAGAGCCAGCCAGAGAGTGTTGGGTAACCACCGACCGGGGCCGGACAAATCCACCCTCACGTGCCAGCGCGAGGACGCAACCGGTGCCTCGACCGGGTGGCGCGCGTAGAGAAAAAACTCCGCATTTCCCAGCACACGGTCGAGCGCGCGGCACATCTCAGTGGTATACCGCGCAATTCCCCTCGGGTTCGGGCCCAGCATCCGCCCATCGATGCCGACGCGGAGACCTCTCATGCCGCTTCCGCCTCGCAGCTTGTGCCGCCCTCAACTCGGGCCAAACCGTCCTTTGGCTTTTCGAACGCCAGCATGACCACGCCTTCTCCGGGCAGATCGTCGATGCTGGAATATCGCCGCCATTGCCGGCCCACCATGTACGGCTCCTTCCAATAGGGGTACGCGGGGTCGCTCAATTTCCGCCGCAAGCCCTCTCGATAAGTCCCGGCCTTCCGCTCCCCGTAGACGACCGCGTCGCGCGGCTCTCCCAGGACCGACAGGATCCGCTCCGAAAGCAGAGCTCGATCGTAAAGCGTTTGAAAGAAGTACCACTCCTTCCCGCTTTCCCGTAGGCCATACGCGTCGATGTCACGAAATTCTTCCGTTGCCACCGCGACGCAAGGCATCGACAGCACCAGCAGACCTCCAGGCTTCAATAACCTCCACATCGCGGCGACCGCCTTCGAGTCGTTGCGAATATGTTCGACCACAGATACGCTCGTTATCACGTCAAACGCTTCCGCCGGGAACCTTGCGCATTCCAGCGTCTCGCACGCTGTCGCACAGCGCGACTCCATCTCGAACGCGCGTAGAACACGGCATGTCTCGGTTAAATCCCTGTGATCCGGATTCAACAGAATCGCCTTTTCCGCCGCCCTTCTTTGCAGCAGGACGAGAGGCAACACTCGCGGCGATGAAACGTCCAGATAGGCGCCCAACGTCGTTCTCGCGCTAATGTGCTTCCACGCAAATCCGAATTCGAAATACCTCGTACTGTCCAGCGTCCCTCGTATCAGGTGATAAAGCTCGTTCGTCGTCAGCGCCGACGGCCGGCGGAACGCCGCCTTTATCCCCAGCGCCGAGCACGATGCCTGAAAATCGAGGCCCGGAACCCCCATCAATCGAGCCATGATGTAGGACACGGGCGACGCCGCCAAACTCATCGCCGCCCGCAGCGATCGTCTCGCAGCCGACTGCCGCGGGCAGCGGGCGACGCGGACGTAGCTCGCTCTCACTGTGCGATTCCTCCCGGCCCGCCACTGCCGATGCTCGTGGAAGAGATCAGGGCTCCCTTTTGCGCGGCATAGTGCCGGAACCGCCGAAGCGCGTACTCGTAGACCACCCTGTCGATCTCGGTGATCGAATCGATTGCCATCAAGTCCTCGGGTCTCAGGTCGAGATCGGAGGTCTCGCTCCCCGGGGACACGTTGAGGCGATATTCCGCGCGTGGCGGCGGCAGATCAAGGACTTCCGCAAAGAACCTCAACGTTGAGGCATGTTCTTCGGCAATCCCGACCGCTTCGAGGCTCTCCAAAGCATCGAGCGCATGCTGCCGCAGCAGAGTCCCGCGATCAAGCGCGTAAAGTCCGGCTTCGAAGTTGATCGACAGCTGACCGCGCTTTTGCCCCGCGTCGTGATCCGAGTGAGTAAGCGCTTGTCCCCAGGCAAGGGATGCCAGATAGCGCGCTTGAAGATTCTCCACCGACCGGGACAGCGTGGGGTCGAGGCAGTACTCGGCCACTCGCTTGCCCAGGGCCAGCCGATGAAGCGGATGCCGGAAATCCCGTTTCACGTGTCGGATATGGGAAATCGTACGCGCCACCGGGTCACGAAGCACGGTCAGCGTGCGCGGCCATCTCCGAAGCCATAACGGAAGCGCTCCGCCAAAGTGGCCAACGTAAACGCGCCAGGCAGCAAGCTCTTCCGAACTGGCGTGCACGAGCTCGTCCCAAAGCCCGTGCGGACAGATGAGCGCCGGATCATATACGTCGTGCAGAAAGTGAACGACGCTGGTTCCGGCGGTCTTGGGAATATGCAGATAATAAATCAGTTCAGCGCCGTCGTCCTTCGGGTTGCGATCGGCCCATTTTTGCCTCGCCGGCAGGCTGCTCGCCGGCCTTTTTTCAAGCGATCGCGACCCGGATGAAAGGTACGTCCGGCCCTGACCGATGCCGAGTCTCGCCACCGTCGCGCCAAACCTGCCTGTTTGGAGTTTCCAGAGCGCGCGGCGAGCGACGGCCGCGAGTCCATGCTCGCGCACGGCCGTCCGTAGCACAACGATGCTCCGCCGGCTGGGAAAATGCCCCACGTTCACGTGAGCAATACCCGCCAACGGCCAAACCAAGCCGCGTTGGCGACGATTCGACGCTCTCCCTTTGAGCGGATCGGCGCCGCGCCATCGGACATGCGCCGTACTTCATGATCGGGCATGAGCCATCCCCTTCCTTCCGCCTCCGGTATTCAACGAATTCGGCGACCGCCGCTATCGATCCCCCGATTGTCCCGGCCGGCGTGCCGGTGAGCGGCGTTCAGAGCCCCGACTTCCTCATCTCCCTCGAAAGGACGCCTGGGCTGCGAAACAGGCCACGAATGAGCGCCTTCTCTTCCGCACGCAGGACCAGCCGCCAGAGCCCAACGCCGGCTGACGCAAGCACGACCGCGATGAAGGGGAGCGCACCCGCGAAGCTGTGAAAGGCGAAGCCGCCGCAAAGCAGCAGGACGGCCATCGCAATGACCGGTGCCACTTGCGCGATCGTCGCTCGTGCTTGGGGAAGAAGGCGCCAGCCGAGGAAGAAAAAGGCCGCCATATCGGACGATATGCGAAGCGTCCATGCGACTGCGGCGCCTTCGACCCCGTAGCGCGGTAGAATCCACCAGAGAAAGAGGCAATAGAAAGGCACTTCAACGAGGTGGATCTTTGCCGTCAGGTCCGGCCGATGCGCGGCAAGCAAGATCAATGATGGCATCCGCGCCAGGCTGTTCATGAATACGCCGATCGCCATCCACCGCAACACACCTGCGCTGTTTCGTGCAAACTCGGCCCCGAGCCAGAGGCGGAGGGCCTCGGGCGCGAGGGCGACGATGGCAAGCACGGCCGGAAATTGAGCGAACAGCACCCAAAGCGTCGCCCGCTGGAAAATGAGCGCGGTACGGCGCGGATCCGTCCGAAAAGTGCTGGAAAAGCCGGCGAAGGCCACTCCCTCGATCGCGGCCGAAACGATCCAAAGCTTGGAGGCCACCTGGTACGGTACGGCATAATAGGCGACCGCAGCCATGGAAAGCATGGCGCCGATCAGGAAGCGGTCGAAATATTCCATTACCGGACTGACAATCTGCGAGACCGCGACCCACCCGCCGAAACGAAGCATCGGCAAGACGGCGATCCGGGAGAATGCCGGGTTGCCGCGCAACTCCGGCAGCAGCCGTAAGCAGAGGACAAGACTGACGAGCCAGGCCGCAAGCCTTCCTGCGACCATGACCGCAACAAGATAGTCGAGCTCGTGCGAGAACGGCAGGACCAGCAGCGGGCCGATATACGAGAATATGCCCATGGGAACGCGCACGGCGTTGATCAGGTCGAAGCGCTGGAACGCGGCGAGGGTACCACGCAGACTTCCCGCGCTGATCACGAAGGGCAGCGAGAAGGCGAGAAGGTGGAACGCTCGCAGCGCCTCGGGCTGAAGGCTCGCGGATATCCGGAACACATGGTGGACCAGAGCAGGGCTCAGCACCGCGGCAAGAACCCCGCCGCACGTCCCGAACGCGAACATGAGAAGAAGCGAGGTCCAGAAGAGGCTGGGGATCTCCGTTCGGTCGCCGGACCCGGCCGCTTCGGCGATAAGCTTCGTGGCGGCGGCGCCCAGGCCGAAGTCGAAGAGGCCGAAATAGCCGACCACCATCGCCGAAAGCGTGATGATCCCGTAGCGATTGACGCCGACCGCGTGGATCAGAATGGGAAGGGCGACGAGCCCGACAAGGAACGGTAGGACTTCCCCGCCCAAATTGATGAGCGTGTTGCGGGCAAGGAGACGCCCGCTCGTGAGATCGGCGCCGACGTTCACGGGGCCGCCCCACGGGCTTCACTCGCGGCCGGCCCGCTATTGTGGCGACCAGGTCCGGCAGCCCGATCCGCCCAGGCGCGCGCGCCGCTCAGGCGGCCGCTCCCTTGGCGTCGGCAGCGTCGTAATAGTATCCTTCATAGTTCGGGTAGTTGGCGTAGCCGCGGTGCTGCGGAAGCGTCAGATCGACCCGGTTGTACACAAACCCGAGAACGACCGCGCCGGCGCGCCGTAGGGCGGTGTACGCCTCGAGAACCGCCTTCCGCGGGGTGTCGGATCCGATCACGAGCACGACGCCGTCTACCATGGTCGCGAGCGCGATCGTCTCGCTCGCCGCGAGGACCGGCGCGGTATCGATGAGCACGTGATCGAACGCCTTCCCGAGGGTGACAAGGAGCTCGCGCATGGCTCCCGACGCGAGCAGCGCGGCCGGGTTCGGAGCCCGCGATCCCGCCGGAATGACGAAGACCCCGTTGGCGCTGCTGTGCACGGCGTCGGCGAACCGGCGCTGGCCCGCGAGGACGTCGCTGAGGCCGATCGGATCTTGGGTCGCGACAAGGTCATGGCATTGCGGCCGGTGCAGATCGGCATCGATCAGAAGGGTCCTGCAGCCCATCTGCGATCCGGCGAACGCCGCTCCGGCCGCGCTCGCGGTCTTCCCCTCCTGGGGGGTCGCGCTGGTGAACATCACGAGCTTGGGGGATCCGCCGGCACGCGAGAATTGCAGCGCCACGTGAAGCGGCTGGTAGTGCGGGAGGTACGGCGAGGCATGAAGCGAGCGGATGATCTCGGGACGCGCCGAGTTCCGCCGCCGCCGCGCCAGCGCGGGCGGGGCACTCTTCGCCTCGACCATCGTCGCCGGCCCCTGCAAGCGTCGCTTCGTCGTCGCGAAATCGGGAATGAGGGCGAATTTCGGCAGCCTCAGAGCACGTTCGATCTCATCGACGCTCTTGAACCGCTTGTCCAGCTTGTCCAAGAGGAGCACGGCCGCAAGACCGATGAGGATGCCTCCCATTGCGGCAATGGCGAGGTTCTTGGCGACGCTGGGATAGGACGGCAATGGCGGCGCGGTTGCCGGCGTTGCGATGGTCGCGGGCGAGGAAGGGCCCTGCCCGACGATCCCGACTTCCTGAATGCGCTTGAGAACCGTCCTGTAGAGTTCGCGGTTCGTCTCCACCCGGCGAGAGAGGATCGCATCCTCCAGCGCGGCGTCGTTCGCGGCGAAGTCCCTCTGCCTCTCCTCTGCCCCCAATGCTTGCAGCTGATCGACGCGCGCCACGGCCGCCTGATATTGGCGCCGGATCCCTTCCGTCACGGTCGCCACCTCGTCGGTGAGCTGTGCCTCCGCTGCCTGATACTGCGCCTTGATCGCGGCAAGAGCCGGCCAGCGGTCGGTGAACTGGCTGGCCATCCCGGCATATTGCGCGCCAAGCTTATCGACTTCCGGCTCCAGCGCCTGAATGGTCCTATCGGCGATCACCTCGGGGAGCGAGTTGTAATGGCGAGCCGCAATCAGCTGCATGTCGGCCCCGAGGCTGATACGGTTCGTCTCCGCATCGGTCAACGCCTTCTCGAGCTCGATCATGCGGGTTTCTGCGAGCTTATGCTTGTCCGTCGTCTGGAAGGAGAGGATGCCCATTTTGTGGCGGTAGCTGTTGAGCGCGGCTTCGGACTGCTGCACCCGCTGGCCGATCGCGTCGAGCTGGCTCCTCAGGAATGCCTGGACGATCTCGCTTGCACCATGCCGAAGCTGCAGCCCGCGGGCGATGTAGGCGCGCGCGTGGGCATTGGCGATCCGCGCCGAGAGCACGGGATCCGGCGTGGTGAAGGTAATATCCATGAGCTGCGTGCCGTCGACCGCCTTGACCTTGAGCATCTTCAGGTAGGCGTCGATGGTGCTCGGCTCGACCCCGAAATCTGCGCGCGCCGTCTCCTTGGCCCGATCGGCGTTCGCCCACGGGTATTTGAGCATGAAGATCACGTGGGACAGCACGGCGCGCGCCCGCTTGACGATGGTCCCGGGCCGCTTCGCGGAAGCGAAGAGCGGGTTCCGCTGGAGGCCCATGCTTTGAATGACCTGAGCCGCAACCGCGGGACTTTCCGCCAAATTCGCCTCGGTCTTGTAGAAATCGTGCTGCTCGGTCCCGTCATTCTTCACCTGCCACTGGCGCACCTCCAAAGCCTGCGGGACGTCGGGCTTGAGAAGGATTTCGGCGGTTGCCGAATAGAGGGGCGTCGCCTCGAACGTGACAGCCCCGACGAGCAGCACGGTTCCGCCGGCGATCACGATAAGCAGCCACAGTCGCTTCCTGATCGTCAGCCATAGATCCTTGAGCCCGATTCCCTCCTGCTCGTCATCCAAGGTCGCATAGAACCCCTCGCGAGCGGGAAAGCTCACGCCCTCGGGGAGGACCGGGCTTGGCGAATTCTTTGGGAGATCGGACATGTCTCGGATCACGGTACGGGGATCGGGATGCCGCCGGAGACACCGTTGAAGAGCGAATGGAAGGCGTAGGGCAGCGCGCCGAGGACGGAGGCCTCCACCATCACGACATCGCCCGCCTCGACCGTCGGATCCGGCTGCCTGCCGCTCTTCACCGCGGCCAGGTTGACGGGAATTGCGGTGCGCCGCCCTTGCGGATTGCTCCTCAGGACTTCAACGTTGGAACTGTAGAGGGCGCCGCCCGCCGCGGTGATCGCACCGAGCACGGTCATTCCCGGGGTGATCGGGACCTCGCCCGGGCGATCAACCCAGCCGCCGACCATCACGTTCCCTGCCGGAGGAACAACGATGGTATCGCCAGCCCTCACGGGCAGGTCGAGGCAGCCCTGTTCGCCGCTGCTGTGCAAATCGACGACGATCGGGGCAATCCTCCCCTCCGCGGCCGATCCGGCAGCGCCCTGATATGCGGCGTTGGACACGCCGCCCGGAGCGCCGGGCGGATCGGCCGCCGACGGCGTCTGCGCCGTGGCCGGAATGAGCAGGACGCGCTGAGAGGCCTCGTTGGTGAGCCCCCCGGCGTCCCCGATCGCGTCCATGATCGTCTCGTCGGGCATCGTCAGCGGCACGAGCTGGGGCTTGTTCACAAGACCCATCACCGCCACGGCCTGATTGCGATCTTCCTCCATGACGACATGGACCTCGGGTGTCTTTATGTACTCGGCGTAGGCCTCGTCCAACCTGTTCTCCACCTGATCGAGGCTCATGCCCTGCACGTCGATCGTGCCCACGAACGGCAGCGTGATGGTGCCGGAATCGGATACCTGCACCTCTTCGTCCTTGAGCTCCTTGATTCCCGTCACCCAAACACTCAGCACGTCGCCCGGCCCGACAGGTTCGTATCGTGCGACCGGCTGCGCCATGCGCGCCTGCCAGAGAGCCTGAAGCGCCGCAGGTCCTTCACAATTCCCCGCTGCGGCAAGCGAAGGAGCCGACGTTGCCGGCGGCAGTGCCGGTCCCGAGGAGCAGGCTGCCAGCGCGAGGGTGGCGAGCAGGAGCACAGGCGCCGGACGTCTCCCCCGGCACCCGGCGAAGCCACCACGCGCTTCAGCACTCATGGGACTCCTCTTAGTTCTCACGCGTCCTCATGACTGTTTCATTTGAATCCACCGAGGACGATCGGCCGGCTTGCGCCGGGCGCCCCGACCGCCGTCCGGTAAATCCCATCGAGGCTCACAGGAATATGCGCTGATCAGCACGACGATATCAGCGACCTTGCATGACAAGTCGGGCAACTTCGGGGCAGCAGTCAGGATGGGCTCGTTCGGCCCCCCCGTCTCGCTCTCGCTCGTTGTTCTCGCACGCAATTCGATGGTTTTGGCACACTGCCGCGCGCCGCGCTTCCGCCCGCTCCGCACGCTAGCACTGCAAAGCGTCCGCACTTACCCTCCCTGCAGGGCAGGAAGAAGTCGACAAGTGAAACTACGCTCCCGGCTTGCCCCTCGCGGAGAGGCTGCCGGAACTTTATCGCCGCACGCGCGCTAGTCCGCCGCCATCACCATGGCGCTCGGCATGACCACGCGTCGCTCGGCGCTCATGATCGACAGCAACACGGCAACCCGCTCGGTTCCCGAGAAATAGCCGTCGAAAATCGCCTCGAACTGCCGAAAGGGCCCCTCGAGCACCGTCACGGCGTCGCCCGGCGCAAGCGGCCGCCCGAGCAGCTCGATGGGCCCGCCGGCGCATCTCGACGTGACCTGGTCGATCACCCAGTCCGGCACTCGCGCGGGCTGCTCGCCGAACCGCACGAGATCGCGGATCCCAGGCGTATAGCGAATCTTCCTGATGGTGCCGGAGAGAGAGAAGAGGGCAAACAGATAGCAGGGAAACAAGGGGGCAATTCTCTCGACCGCCCTGCCGAGCTGCCGGAAATGCGTCCTGGAAAGCGGGAGAAGCGTGCGCTCGACGACGCCATCCAACTGCTGCTGGGCCTTCCGCTCCTCGCCCGCCTTTGTCCGCAGCAAGTACCACTCCGGCATCAGGTCTTCCTTAGCAGTACGATCTTATGCTCGTGCGCAGATACTGACGAGGCTTGCGCTCCCCACGAACGCGACGCGCCCTCATAGCGAATCATCGTGCGGATATCAACAAATTCTGATTTGACAGTTTTGCCTAATTCCGAGGCGGATGACAAAAAAGAGGGAGAAAGAAGACTTCGGTGCGCATGATTCCAACAAAACCGAACTGCGATCGAATGGAGAGACGAGCTCCTCGCCCGCGCGTCGGCCGGCCTTCGATGAAGCGGGGCCGCGCCACGTCCTCTCCGCGACCCGGCCGGCGATTCGACCACAACAGACTTTACATAATCGGTTACGCGGCCGCCTGTGTCGACACTTGGCGCCGACCGCTTCCGCATCGCCTTGGACCGCCGGCAGCGAGGCGCGGGGTATTTCAAAAATACGCCCTTTGAGCCGCGATGTTTTCAAGGTGAGGAGTCGCCGAGGCATGAAGATGCCAGGAGACTCATTCCGCTTTGTTTCCTATCTTACGAGCGGCGGCTTGTGGCGCGATTGCGGCAGTCGCAGGAATTCGCCTCGGTGCACAATTGGCGTTCGTTTGAGAGAAAGTCGCACAAAGTCGCATTTTGCGGGATAAGGCAAATGAAGAGGCACAGGTGAACGGAAGAAAGCCGGTCGCTCCTCCCCCGACACGCTGCACCGTCAGGGTCGAGTCCGCAGGCGGCCGGATGCGCACGCAACGTCGATCCCCTCCTCGATGAGATCGAGATTGCGGTCGTTGACGGCAAGCTCGACCGTGACCTCGGGACAGCGGCCAAGAAACCCGTTGGCGACGGGCGCCACCTGCCGTGGCCCAAACGGCAGCGGTGCGGTGATTCGAGGTGGACCGCGGATCGGCGCCGCCCCGGCGCCCTGCATGGCGGCGCCGTCGTCTCCGAGCAGGCCGCGCGCCCGCGAGGCCAGCTCCCCCTCCCCGCCTCGGTGGGCGGAGCGGATTGCAGCGCAGCATCCCCGCTCGCACCCGCCCCCGCGACTC
>DATJTV010000123.1:0-10801 GCA_035503055.1 Acetobacteraceae bacterium | reverse complement strand
CGAGCTCGGCGGAGCCCATCTTTCCAACGCGGCACGCACCGAACAGCTCGCCTGGCTGCTCGACCTCTTCCCGATCCTCGCCGAGCGCGCGCGCCAGCAGGCCGCCACCCTTTCGGGCGGCGAACAACAAATGCTGGCGATTGCACGCGCGCTGATGATGCGCCCCCGCCTCCTGATCCTCGACGAGCCGACCCTCGGCCTCGCACCGGTGATCCTCGAGCAACTCTCGAAGGCGCTCGCGCGGCTGCACACGACAACCGAGATCACCGTGCTGCTCGGCGAGCAGAACGTGACCTTCGCCCTGCCGCACGCGGACCGCATCTACGTGCTCGAACACGCACGCATCGCCTGGGAAGGCGAGCCAGCCCGCTTCGCCGCCGAAGCCGGCGCGCAATATCTTTAGGCAGGACGCGAGGTACAGATGGGCGAGCAAGGCGAGATCGCGACCGGCCCGAATGCCGCCCAGTTCGACTACTGGAACCAGGTGGCCGGGCCGAAATGGGTGCGGCTCGCGGAGACCATGGATACGCGTCTCGCACCGGTTCTCGCACGTCTCCTCGAGCGCGCCGGCGCGCAGCCGGGCGAGTGCCTGCTCGATGTCGGCTGCGGGGCGGGCACGAGCACCCTCCGGCTCGCCGGGCAGGTGGGCCCGTCCGGCCACGTGCTTGGGGTCGATATCTCCGAGCCGATGCTGACGCTCGCGCGCCGGCGCGCGGCGGAACGGGGGATTTCCAATATCTCCTTTCTCCGGGCCGATGCGCAGACGCACCCGTTCGGAGCCGCCGCGTTCGATCGCGTGGTGTCACGGTTCGGCGTGATGTTCTTCGCCGACCCCGTGGCGGCCTTCCGCAATCTGCGCAGAGCGCTGCGGCCGGGTGGCGCGCTCTGCTTCGCCTGCTGGGCGCCGCTCGCCGAGAACCTGCACTGGCGGATACCGTTCGAGATCGTTGTCCAGGCACTCGGCCCGCCGGCGCCGAAGCCGCCGCACGCGCCCGGCCCGATGGCCTTCAGCGACATCGCCTACCTCCGCTCCATCCTCGAGAGCGCCGGCTTCGCCGAGCCGCGAATCGTTGCGGAAAACATTGCGATCGCCGGCGGCAGTCCGGACGAGGAGGCGGCGCTCGCCTGCCTCATGGGGCCATCTTCCGCCCTGCTCGAGGAGCGGGCCGCGCCCGAGACGCTGCGCGCAGCGCTCCGGCGCGAGATCGCCGCCGCGCTTCTTCCTTTCGCCGCCCAAACGGACGGCGAACCTAAAGTGCTTCTCCCGGCGAGCGTCTATCTCGTCGGCGCCGACCGCAGCAAAGACTAGCGCGTGTTCACCCTGACTGAACAGGCTCTAAGTTGTCTTTCCGAGCGGATTCACGCGCGCCGGGATCGCTTCGCGCCGGGGTCCCCGCCGACTTGTCGGCGGGGTGCCCCGATTCCAGTCAGGCGCGATCCGCTCTGGTGCCAGCTTTCTGTGAAAGCTGGCACAGCGGTCTTCGTCGAATTGCCTGATTCACGCGGCGTTTCGTGATCGCTCCGCGAGGCACGAAACTCTGCGATCAGGCACTACGTTATCGTTTTATCGCGTGATTCGGACCTACGGCGCCGGGGTCCCCGCGAACGAGTTCGCGGGGTGCCCCGATTCCGCCTTCGGTCATTACGCTCTAGTGTCCTGCCCCCGAAGTTCGTCGCATTTCGCGACGAACGGAGGGGATAAGCAGGCCACTGAAAACAAAGAGCGAGTGTCCCGATTCCGTCCGCATTTCAATGCGGCGAACTTCGGAATCGGGACACTAGCTCCCGGTTCCCTTCGTCCGGGCTATGCCGGGTCGGCACGTGCTCGGCCGAGCAGCGCCTCCCTGCCGGCATCGAGAGGCTCGGCGATGAAGCCCGCGACCGCCGCAACGCGCGGGCTGTTGCGGAGACGGCCGTTGACGAAGAGGAAGAGGTCGAGCGTGCCGACGTCCTTGGCGGCGAAGATCCGCCGCAGGCCCGGCTGATCGTCGCCAAGGAGGCAAGGCAGCAGCACACAGCCATGGCCCGCAAGGGCGGCCGCGATGCGCGCGCTCAAGCTGTTGCTGCGGAAGGAGATTTTCGCCCCCTTCCCTCCCCGGTACTGCCACCGCTCGGGAGCCACGTGCCCGGCGGTGTCGTCGAACGCGATCAGGCTGTGGCCATCGAAGCGGTTGATGGCGAGCGGAGGGCGATGACGCCGGAGATACGGACGGGCCGCGTAGATCCCGAAGCCGACGGCGACGCGCCGCTCGATCACGAAGTCCCGGTGCGGCGTGCCGTCGAAGCGGAGCGCGATGTCGGTCTCGTGCCGGGACAGTCCCGCCGTCGGCGTGGCGGTGATCAGCTCGATCCGGAGGTCGGGATAGCGGTCGCGAATGCGATGGAGATTGGCGGGGAGGAGCTGGTTGGCGATGAGCTCCGGCGCCGTGACGCGGACCTCGCCCTCGAGGGCGTCGGCCGCGCCTGACATCGCTTCGTGGGCCCGAAAGACCTCGCCTTCGATGCGCCGCGCGGTCTCCAGCAGCCTTTCGCCGGTAGCAGAAAGCACATAGCCGCTCTTGCGATCCTCGAACAGGCGCACCTCGAGCGCCTGCTCCAGCGCCGCGACATGGCGCCAGACAGTCACCGGGGAAACGCGGAGGCTCCGCGCCGCCGCGGCGAGGCCGCCGCCGGTTGCGACGGCGAGGAAGAACCGCAGATCGTCCCAGTCCATAGGATTTCAAATCTGAAATGGTCCCGTGCAGTTTTTGACGGTTCACCGACAGATTTGCAACGGCTAGAGTGCCGCGTCGAAATGCAACTCTATCGGATCGACTACTACCAGCGCCTGCGCGAGCGGATGCCGGACATCCTTGCGGACGCCGACCGGCTCGCCGCGGAGCTCGCGATTCCCGGGGCGCGCCGCGGCGGCATCGGCATCTCGGGGGCGAATTCGAGCTGCCCGGGGCGGCTTCACGACGAAGTGCTGAAGGCGATCGAGCATGTCTCCTCGCGCGCCGTGCCGCTGGTCCGGCTCGGAGACGAGCTCCGGCGCCTGGTCAAATCGGTCTATGGCGACGCCTATGACGCGGCACTCGCCGCGAACAGCGAGGCGGGCCTCTGGGTCAGCTTCAACGCCCTGATCACGCCCCCCTTGATGGGCCACGGCGAGCCCTACCGCGTGCGCTACATCGTTCCCTACGAGCGCCACATCGAGCATCACGGGAGCTACGGCCGCCCGGTTCCGGCAGGCTACAAGGACATTTTCGCCGATCGCGGCGCCACCGCCGGCGAGCTCGGCCTGCTCGGGCGGCGCCAGGAGCTTCTGGATACGGTGATCGTGAAGCTGCCGGGCGCGCGCTACGAGGTGCACGGCATCAAGTCCTATATCTGCCCGCTGCTGTTCGAGGTGGAGGCCGAAGCCGCCGCTTCTGCGATACGCCGGGCCGCCGAGCGGCAGGGCCCCTGGCTCGGCGGCTTCGCCTCGCTTGCCTACGACACGCCGGGCTACGGCTACGGCGCCAAGGACGCCGACGGCACCCCGCTGCTCCAGCGCCGGATGGGCGAGATCGCGCAAGAGTGCGGCCTGCCCTACATCGCCGACAATGCGAGCGGCATGCCGATCCTCGGCACCGATATCCGCAAGATAGGCGCCGATCTCATGATCTTCAGCATGGATAAGCTGGCGGGCGGCCCATGCGCCGGCCTCATCGTCGGCCGCGAGGAGGCGATGGTCGGCATTCGCCGCGCGCTCGGCACGCACAGCGAGCGCTTCGGAACATTGTCGGCGTACGGCAAGAGCGGCTTCGTGGCGGCCGATCCGGGCAAGGAGGCGCTGGCCGGCAGCATCGCCGCGCTCCGCCTCTTGCGCGATTCGCCCGAGACGGTCATCGCGCCGATCGATCTCCTGTTCGAAATCGTCCGCGATGTCCGCGCGACCTATGCCGACGAGCTCGGCAGCGGCATCGAGATCGCGCGATCGGTCAATTCCGGCGGCGTCGAGGTGAATTATCAGCGCACCTGGGACGGCGGCGGCCTCGGAATCCCCATCTTCAGCCATGAGGACCGCATCGCCGGATCGAACGTGCTGAACGCGATCATCGCGCGTCTCGGCGTGATGCCGAGTGTCGCCGACGATGCGAGCATCGTCATCACGCCCGGCATCGGGACACTCGCCGGCGATGGAACGCTGATCGAGGAAGCCGCGCGCGACGTTGCCCGCACCCTCTTCGCCGGGCTTGCTTTGCTCAAGCGCTGGGGCGAGCGCATCGCGCGGGAGCATTGAAGTCCGCGCGAGCCCGGGTCTTGCCGGCGGCACGCAACGGTAGTCCAATCTGACCGATATCACAGCCGCAATGCGGCGCCCGACGAAACGGAGAATTCACTCGCATGGGGCAGTTGGCTGAGCGGGTTGGCCAGTTCGCGCCGTCGGGCACGCTCAAGATGACCGCGCTCGCGCGCCAGCTCGCGGCCGAGGGGCGGGAGATCATCGCGCTCTCCTCGGGCGAGCCCGACTTCCCGACGCCCGACAACATCAAGGAAGCCGGCATCCGCGCGATCCGCGAGAATATCACCAAATACACCGCGACCGACGGCACGCCCGATCTCAAGCGGGCGATCTCGCGCAAGCTCGCCGCCGACAATGGCCTCGACTATCCGCCCGAGCAGATCGTGGTCGCCAACGGCACCAAGCCGCTCCTGCTCGCCGCGATGATGGCGCTCGCCGATCCGGGCGACGAGGTGATCGTGCCCGCGCCCTATTGGGTCTCCTATCCGGAAGTCGCGCGCATCGTCGGCGCCTCGCCGGTCTTCGTCCCGTGCCCGGCATCTTCCGGCTTCCGCCTCCAGTCCGACGCGCTCGAGGCCGCCATCACCGAGCGGACGCGCGTGCTGGTGATCACTAGCCCGCACAACCCGACCGGCGCGGTGTACCGCCGCGAAGACATGGAAGCGCTGGTTCCGGTGCTGCGGCGGCATCCGCGCGTGTGGGTGCTCACCGACGAGATCTACGAGCACATTTTTTACAATGGCGGCAAGCCGGTCTCGTTCGCCGCAATCGATCGCGACCTCGCCGAGCGCGTCGTCGTGACCAACGGTTTCTCCAAGGGCTATGTCATGACCGGCTGGCGCCTCGGCTTCGCCGCCGGCCCGCGTCCCGCCATCCAGGCGATGAACAAGATCCTCGGCAACATTGCGGGCCCGCCCAATGCCATCTCCCAGGCAGCGGCGATCGAGGCGCTGCTCGGCAAGCAGGCGTACATCCGGAGCAACGTCGAGGTCTTCCGCGAGCGCCGCGACCTCGCGGTGGAAGCCTTGAACCAGATGCCCGGCATCACCTGCGCGCCCCCGGATGGCGCGTTCTATCTCTTCGCCGGCTGTGCCGGGGTGCTCGGCCGGCGCGCGCCCGACGGAGCCGTGGTCGCAAGCGACACCGATTTCGTCCACTCGGCCGCGATGCACGCGGGCGTGGTGATGGTCCCCGGCAGCGCCTTCGGCCTCTCGCCCTACTTCCGGATCACCTACGCGCTGGCGACCGACCGTCTGAGGACCGCGCTCGAGCGCGTGCGGCGCTTCTGCAACGCGCTTGCCTGACCCCGCAAGGGAACGACCGCGGAAATGGTGGGCGCGCCAGGGATCGAACCTGGGACCCCCACCGTGTCAAGGTGGTGCTCTCCCGCTGAGCTACACGCCCCCTTTCGCTTCTAGCCCGGCCCCCAAAGGGCCGGCAAGGCTTGTTCCCTGATGACAAGAAGCCGCCGAGCGGCTTCACTTCCGGGCCTGATGGATCTGCCGCCCCTCGCCTCCCGCGCCGGCCCGCCCCCGTTCGTGCTGCACCGCCCGGCGCGCCAGACGATGCCGCTCGTCTTCGCCTCGCCCCATTCGGGCCGCGATTATCCGCCCGCCTTCCTCGCCGCCGCGCGGCTCGACCCGCTCTCCTTGCGCAAGAGCGAGGACAGCTTCGTGGACGAGCTCTTCGCCGCCGCTCCGCGCCACGGCGCCCCGCTGATCGCCGCCTCCTTCCCGCGCGCCTTCTGCGACGCCAACCGCGAGCCCTGGGAGCTCGACCCCGAGATGTTCTCCGAGCCCCTGCCCGAGTGGGTGAACAGCGCGAGCCCGCGCATCGGCGCCGGCCTCGGCACCATCGCCCGCGTCGTCGCCTCCGGCTCGGTGATCTACCGCGACAAGCTCTCCTTCGCCGAGGCCGAGGCACGCATCCGCTGCTGCTGGGAGCCCTTCCACGCCTCGCTCGCCGCGTTGATAGCCGATACCCGCAAAGCCTTCGGCGCCTGCCTCTTGATCGACTGCCACTCCATGCCGGCTCCGCCGATTCCCGCCGGCCGCCGCGTCGACTTCGTCCTGGGCGACGCCTACGGCACGACCTGCGCCGAGCCTGTGGTACGGCTGATCGAGGACATCCTCGCCGGCCTCGGTTATCGCGTGCGCCGCAACGATCCCTATTCCGGCGGCTATATCACCCGCCATTACGGCCGCCCACGCGAGGGCGTGCACGCGCTCCAGCTCGAGATCGCCCGCGACCTCTATATGGACGAGGCGCGGATCGAGCCGCTGGCGGGCTTCGCCTCGCTGCGGGAGGGCATCGAGCGCCTTCTCTCTCGCCTCAGCAGCGGCGCGGGAACAATTTTTCCTGCGTAGAGCGTGATCCCCGGGGTCGCGCCGGAGACAAAAAAATGGCGGCGCTTTTGGCGCCGCCAAGTTTAGGGAGGAAACGTCCAAGAAAAGCAGGCAGCCCGGCATCGCCGTACTGCTGCAATGCGGAAATTAAGCGCTTGCATGCCCCCGCGCAAGGGTTTTTTTGCGCTGCGGCAAAATTCTTCGGGGTAGCTCACGAGATCGTTAAGGGCGGGCCGGCAAGGCTTTGCTAACCCGGCCATGGCACCCTGGCGGCATGGCTCGCGCTCCCTCCCACGCGCGGCATCTGGTGCTGCCGCTTCTGCTGCTCTGGCTGGCCACCCCGCCGGCGGCTGCCGAGCCTTGGGCGCTCCCCCCGCGCCCCGGGCAGCTCTGCCGCGCCGGCATCGTCAGCGCGGAACGCAGCTTCGCCATTCCCTTGGGCCTCCTCGGCGCGATCGGCCAGGTGGAGAGCGGCCGCCGGGATCCCGTCACCGGGGCGTACCTGCCCTGGCCGTGGACGGTGGACGCTGACGGCGATGGGCATTTCTACCCCACCAAGGCCGCCGCGATCGCGGCGGTCCGCTCGTTCCAGGCCGCCGGCATCCGCTCGATCGATGTCGGCTGCATGCAGGTCAACCTGCTCCACCATCCGCACGCATTCCGCACACTGGCGGAGGCCTTCGACCCGCCGAGCAACACCGCCTACGCCGCAAAGTTCCTCCGCGAGCTTCACGCAGAGACGGGAAGCTGGCCCGAGGCCGCCGCCTTCTACCACTCGACCACGCCCGCACTCGCCTATGCCTATGAGCGGAAGGTCCTGGCCGCCTGGCCGGCCGGGCTCCGCGAGGCCCCCAATGTGCCGGCGAGCCTGCCCTCCGGCCCGCTCGCGCCCCCGCCGATGCCGGGCATGGCAGCGGCGCCCCCGATGCTGCCCCAATCGGGTCCCTTCGCCGGCCGCACCGGCGGATTCATGCTCTCCAACCGCCCGCTCCTCGGCACGGCTTCCCTCTACGGACGGAGCCTTGCCTCGTACCGCGCCCGGCCCGTCATGATCGCGTCCGGCACCTTCCGCCCGGGCGGCTGAGCCGCCCGCCTCAATAGCTCCGGGGCAGGCCGAGCACATGCTCGGCGATATAGGAGAGAATGAGGTTGGTGCTGATGGGCGCCACCCGATAGAGCCGCGCCTCGCGGTATTTGCGCTCGACGTCGTACTCCTCGGCGAACCCGTAGCCGCCATGCGTCTGCAGGCAGGCCTCCCCCGCCGCCCAGGCGGCATCGGCGGCGAGCAGCTTCGCCGTGTTCGCCTCCTCGCCGCAGGCCGCGCCCGCCTCGAAACGGGCGAGCCCCTCGTGCAGCATCAGCTCGGCCGCGCGCATCTCGGCATGCGCCCGCGCGATCGGGAACTGGATGCCCTGGTTCTGGCCGATCGGCCGGCCGAACACTTTTCTCTCCTTCGCGTAGGCAACCGCCCGGGCGATGAACCATTTCGCGTCGCCGATCGATTCGGAGGCGATCAGCAACCGCTCCGCGTTCATCCCGTCCAGGATGTAGCGGAACCCCTGCCCTTCCTCGCCCACCAGGTTCTCCGCCGGCACCACGACATTGTCGAAGAACACCTCGCAGGAATTGTGGTTCATCATGGTGCGGATGGGCCGGATCGTGAGCCCCGCGCCGAGGGAAGCGCGCATATCCACGATCAGGGTCGAGAGCCCCTCGGTGCGCCGCTTCGCCTGCTCCTTGGGCGTGGTGCGGGCGAGCAGCAGCATCAGGTCCGAATGCTCGGCACGGCTGGTCCACACCTTCTGCCCGTTCACCACGTAGTGATCGCCCTCGCGGCGGGCGAAGGTGCGGAGGCCCGTGGTGTCCGAGCCGCTGCCCGGCTCGGTTACGCCGAAGGCCTGAAGCCTGAGCGCGCCGGAGGCGATCTTGGGCAGATAGGCCGCTTTTTGCGCCGCCGATCCGTGCCTCAGGATGGTGCCCATGATGTACATCTGGGCGTGGCAGGCGGCCCCGTTGCAGCCCTCCCGGTGGATCGTCTCGAGGATCGCCGAGGCGGCCGAGAGCGGCAGCCCCGCCCCGCCATATTCCTCGGGGATCAGCACGGCGAGATATCCGGCCTCGGTGAGCGCGCGGACGAATTCGCTCGGATAGGCCCGCTCGCGGTCCATCTCCCGCCAGTACTCGCCGGGAAAGCGCGCGCAGAGTTTTGCGACCTCCTCACGGATCTCGCCGTGCGCCGCGGCAGCGCCCGTCATCTGGTCCATCCGCTTTCTCCTGACCGCCCGATCAAAACGCAGGCGAGGGGGGCGCGCAACCCGCGTTGCCGCCCGCCCCCGACCGGGGCAGCATCGAAGGCGGAAGGGAGCCCTCATGCAAGAGACCGAGCCAGCAGAGACCAAGTCACAAGCTTGGCCTGATGCCGTCTTCGCGGCACTCCAGGCCGCGCGCATCCGCCAGGTGGGCTATGTGCCCGACGCGGGGCACGCGCGGCTGATCACCCGCGCCCACGCCGACCCCGCGATGCGCGCCGTCGTGCTGACCACCGAGGAGGAGGGCGTGGCCCTCGCCGCCGGCGCCTGGCTCGGGGGCGAGCGCGCGGTGCTGCTGATGCAGTCCTCCGGCGTCGGCAATTGCATCAATATGCTCTCCCTGATCGTCAATTGCCGGATGCCGTTCCTCGCCCTGGTGACGATGCGCGGCGAGTGGGGCGAGTTCAATCCGTGGCAGGTCCCGATGGGCTCGGCGACGCCCACCGTTCTGGCCGCGATGGGCGTGCACGTGCATCGCGCAGAGCACGCGGACGAAGCGCCCGCCATGGTCGCCGCCGCCGCGTCCCTCGCCTTCGACAGCTCCGTTCCCGTCGCCGTGCTCTTCTCCCAACGCCTGATCGGCGCCAAGGAATTCCGCAAGTGAGCCCCGCCGCATCCCTCGAACGGCGGGCGGTCGCCGCCACGCTGCTCCGCGATCCCGGCGACATGCTCGTCGTCACCGGCCTCGGCTCGACGACCTACGACGCCGGCGCCGCCGGGGACCGCAACCTCACCTTCTATCTCTGGGGCGCCATGGGGGGTGCCGCGATGATCGGGCTCGGCCTGGCCCTTGCCCGCCCTGCCCGCCGGGTGCTCGTGCTCACCGGGGACGGGGAGATGCTGATGGGCCTCGGCACGCTCGCCACCATCGCCGCCGCGGCGCCGCCCAATCTGGCCATCGCCGTCTTCGACAACGGACGCTACGGCGAAACCGGGGCCCAGCAGAGCCATACCTCGCTCGGGACCGATCTCGCGGCGGCGGCGGCTTCTTGCGGCTGGCGCGCCACCGCCACGGTCACGACCGAGGCCGAGCTCGAGCCGCTTCGCCTGCGCCTTCGTTCCGAACCGCTCTTCGCCGTGGTCAGGATCGCGGCAAGCGAGCCCCCACGCTTCCTGCCTCCACGCGACGGCGTCTTCCTCCAGCACCGGTTCCGTGCCGCCCTCGGGCTCGACCCGTCCTGATCCCTGCCTTGTGTCCCCCGGGGTCCCCCCGGAGCCCCCGGGCCTCGCCGCCCCATCGGGCAACATTGCGTTGCAAATCGCCGTTGGCATCGTGGGCACGGAAAAGCAACAATGCGGGCCCATAAGGGACGGCCGAGCGCGCCAGGGGACCCGGGCTTTTTGATGCCGATGAGACGATCAGGGAGCTGCAGCTTGGGGGCGGCCCGGTGAAGGACGCTCCTTCGCCGGGCACGCGACCGGCTGCGCGCGCGCTCCGCCTCCTCGCCGCCTTGGCGGGGGCCGGCGCGATTGCCGGCGTCGTGCTGCTGGCCGGCGGCGGCGCCCCGCATGCCCAAAGCCCGTCCCCGGCGAACCCTTCCGTCCCGGTCACCGCCGCACGCGTCACCCGCGCGGACGTGCCCGTCTACCTCATCGGTCTCGGCCAGGTGCAGGCCCTCAACACGGTGGTGATCAAGGCGCAGGTGAGCGGCACGCTCGAGGAAACGCCCTTCACCGAGGGCCAGGAAGTGAAGGCGGGGGACGTTCTCGCCCTCATCGACCCGCGCCCCTATCAGGCCGTGCTCGACCAGGCGAACGCCAAGCAGGCCGAGGACCAGGCCGCGCTCGCCAACGCCCAGGCCGACCTCGCCCGCTACACCACGCTCGTGAAGCAGAACTTCGCCTCGCAGCAGCAGATGGATACGCAGCGCGCCCTCGTG
>DATJTV010000122.1:0-9078 GCA_035503055.1 Acetobacteraceae bacterium | reverse complement strand
GTTGGTTCCCCGCGCCGCTGCGCGGAACCGCGCGACCTCGCCGGCCGGGCCGCTCACCGTGAGGCGGTTGCGCAGCCAGTCGGTGTGGGCGAGCGCCAAGGGCAGGTCCGGGATCCAAGGGCCCGCCGGCCCTTGGCGGGTCCGGGCAGAGCCCGTTGTGTCCTCGCCGCTCACAGGTCCAGGAGCCCGGCGGGATTGTCGACGACGATGCGGGCCCGCCGCCGGTAGCCGCGCATGGTCCCGAGATCCTTGTGCCGCGAGTGCGGCATGATCTGCTCGTCCAGCGCCCCGTTCAGCGAGGCCTCGGTGATCAGCCCCGCCCGCAGCCCGTGCGGCGAGAGCCGTTCGGTGTCGGCGACGGTGAGCTTCGCCGCCGCGGCGCGGGCGCGCAGGATCTTGTAGAACCCGTCGCCGGTCAGCCGGCCTTCGATCGTGCCGGCGGCGGTGATGCGCCGGAACACCGGCCCGCGGCGGATTTTTCCCCGCCGCAGCCAGTCCTCGAGCGCGCGCACCGGACAGGTCTCCTCGCCGCGCATCCGCGGCAGCGCGACATCTGCCCCCTCCCCCGCCTGGTCGGTCTTCGAGCGCGGCAGATGCACTGTGACGCTGCCCGCATCGAACCGCAGGTGTTGGACATCGATCCCGACGAGCTCCGAGCGGCGGAAGGCGCCGGCGAGGCCGACCAGGAACAGCGCCCGGTCGCGCAAGCCGGCGAGGTCGCGCGGGCAAACTTCGATCAGCCGCTTGACCTCCGTGGAGGTCAGCGCCGCCGCCGGCCGCACCGGGCGGGGATGGGCCCGGGCGATGCCCGCGAGCGTCTGGCGGATCGCGGCGTGGCCCGACGGCCAGGGGTGGCCTAGGCTGCGGTGGTGCCAGGCGATCGCCGCGACCCGCCGGCGCAGCGCGCTGCGGCCCATCGCCGGGGCGAGCGTCGCCAGCCACGCCGCGACCACCACCGGATGCACCGGCAGCGCGGTGGGATCGACCCCGTGCTCCCGCGCCCACTGCGAAAAATCCGCCCAGTCGGCCTTGTAGGTCGCGACCGTGCCCGGGGCGATCGCCTTGCCGGCATAGTCCGCCGCCGTGGCAACCGCATCGGCCAGCGGCCCCACGATCAGCGTGAGCAGGCTCTCGGGCGCGGCGCCGCTGCGGACCAGCCGCCCGACCAGGGCTCGGGCAGCGCCCGCGTCGACCCGTGCCGGGACAGACGGGGGGAGGATCTCAAGATCGTCAGCCATACCGGGCTCGCATTCCGCCCCAAGTCACGTCATCGGCGGCTGCAGCGGCCCGACCGCGCGGAAGCTTTAAGTCCGAGCCGTCTGCGCCTATGATCACGTCATGGATACCGTGATCCTGCCCCCCGAACTGGAGCGTTTTGCCGCCGAGGCCGTTGCCTCGGGGCGCTATCGGGACGTCGCCGACGTGGTGACGGCGGGGCTGAACCTCCTGCAGCGGGCGGAAACGGCACGGGCCGAGTTCAATGCCTCGCTGGAGGCGGCGGAGGCGGAAGGCGAGCGGGACGGCTTCCTGACGATCGACGAGGTCCACCGGGAGATCAGCGAGCTCATCGAAGAGATGGACCGCGCCCGCGTGTGACGCGCCCCGCGATTCTGACGCCGCGGGCGCAGGCAGAGCTGCGCGCAGCGGTTCGCGGGCTTGACAACACCGCGGCGCGCCGAGGTTTGAACGACGCCGTCGACGCAGCAGCCCGCCGGATTGGCGCCAACCCGGCGATCGGCGTTCATCGTCCGCGTTTGGCCAGCCCGCGCTACCGGTTCTGGTTGATCCCCCGTTATCACTATCTGCTGGCTTACACCGACGCGACCGACCCGCCGCGGATCGTGCGGATCGTGCACATGAAACGGGATCTGCCACGGGTACTGGCGGAACTGCTCGACTGACGGGCACGGCTGGGTCTGCAAGTTCGGTGAGCGGCCTGACGGCGGCCGGTCCCTGCCAGGCCAGCGCGTTGAATTCGTGCAGGGTTTGCCCCCCTCCCCTGCCCTGCCTCGCTGGTCCCGCCATCACGCCGCCGCCTCCGCGCTGCCGGGCGCGAGTCTGCCCGAGTGGCTCCGATTGTGGCAACTGGGTCTTTGCTGGGGGGACCTCTTCAAAATGGGGGTTTTGAAGAGTAGAGGGCGCCACGAGCGAGCATTTGTTCGCGGCGCGACCAGGGGATTGCCTGACCGAAGGCCTTGAATACCCTCGCATTCCGGCGGCACTGAGCCCGCTTCAGCGCCGGACATCGCGATGAGCCGGCCCGAGGGGCACGCGGGAAGTCCCCTGGATCCCGATCGGCCCTGGCAGCCGGCACGGCCGGCCCCGCGCGTCCCCTCCCTCCCCTGCCCTGCCTCGCCGCCCACGGGTCGAACGTCGTCGCCCTCCTCGCCGGCTGCCCGGTGCCGACTGCCGAGGCGCCGGTCGCGAAGACTATGGCCGGCATTTGCCGCGACGCCACCGATGGCGGCGAAACCGCGGCAAAGAAGCTGGCCGCCACCGTCGCCCTCCTGCACGAGATCCTCCAACCAATCCCCGAGGACCTGCGCGGCCTGCGTGACCTCACCTTGCTCCTGGTCGGGTCCGCCGGCGCGCGCCTCCGTCTACGCCAACCGCGTCCACGGCGTCGGTACCCGTCGCGCCTACTGTTCCGCCTGGCGCGCCTACGAGGCCCGGTGCTGTTCGCTCGGACACGAGCCACTGGACGGCAACCCCGACACCGTCGCCACGTACATCGCCTGCCCCGCTGACCCGGGGGCCGCGGGTCGCGACGGGCTGTCGATGAGCTCGCTCCGCTCGCCCTGGCGGCGATCCGGGCCGCCCACCGCCTGGCCGGCCTGGCGCTCGAGCTGCGCGATCCCCGGCTCGCCATGGCGGGCGAGCGCATCACCCGCGCCAAAGGTAGCCGTGCCCTCATGAGGAGAAGAGAAGATGAGGGTTGGAGGATCAATTCCCGGACTTTGCAAACCAGGCTGCGGGCAGACGCGCCTGCAGATGACCTCCAGCGGGGCGGAACTCATTTCCTCATATTCCTATGAGGTACCGCGCTCATGATAAATTGAGGGCTTATGCTCCTGAGGATATGATCCTTAGAGCTCATTGTCTCCTAGTAGCATGAGCTCATAGCCTCTGCTACTCACTTGCTTACCTGGCCATGCAAAAGGGCGCGGTGCCACGAGGCGTAACAGATTGATTTGCGGGTCTTATTCGCGAGCCGGGACACCTTACCGCAAACGACGGCCAGGCTCGTCTCGCGGCGCGGGCGCCAACGAAGTTAGACGCCATTCCTCAAGAGATCATTGCCGCATGAGGACAGGAGGAATATAGCTCTTGAGGGGATGGAATCATGAGGAACTGAGGAAATGAAGGTTGTCGCACTCGCGTCGGACAAGGGAGGAATGGGCAAATCGACCGCAGCGATCAACCTGGCTTGCGCGGCGGCGGATGCTGGAATCGAGGCCGCCATCCTTGACCTCGATCCCCAGGCGTCGGTTGGACGTTGGGCGCGTGTCCGCAAGAAGGCCGGGCTCGCGCCGCGACCGTTTGCGGAGGTGTGCGTCCCAATCCAAGTCGAGGACCGCTTGGCAGAGCTCAAGGAAGCGGGAGCTCAGCTCGTCCTACTGGACACAGCTGGCCGGGATAACAATGCGATCTCGTCGGCTATCGCGACTGCAGATCTTGTCCTAATCCCGTGTCACCCGACCGATCTAGAGCTCTCGACCCTCGGGCCGACGCTTGCGCGACTGCGCGCCGACCAAAAACCACACTACGTCCTTCTGATAGACTGGTCAGCTGGCGCGGCTCGGCGAAGGAGCGATGCGACTGCCGCCATCGAAAGGGCAGGGGGGAGGGTGGCGCCGGTCGTCTACACCCACCGAGCCGATTACCGAGTCGCGATCGAGCAAGGGCAAGGGGTAACGGAGTACCAACCGTACCAATCAGCGTCGCGTGAGATCCGCGCCGTTTGGGCATGGCTGTGCAAGGAAATCGCCCTTGCTGGTCCAAAGCCACTCGGCATTGCTGTCTGAGGGGGGCAATGACACGCAAACCCACCGCCTTGGCCGACCTCGATATCGAGAGTGAGGCCCTGACTCATCAGGATGGACTTGCGGAGCGCTTGGCAAGGCGCCGTGCCGGCTCGTCGGTAGATATGGCGACGAACGTCCCGCCTGATCGGTCGCAGCCTCAGACCGGAACCCCAATCCCTCCGGGCGATCACAATGCCTGGCGGCGAGGGAAGTCGCTGGTCCAAGTCGCGATTCCAGAGGAAACGCACATCGAACTGAGTATCATTGCAAAACGGCGCAGGATGACGCTCAGCCAATTGGTGAAGGCCGCCCTGAATGACTGGCTCTCTACTCACGGCCATCAGCTTCGGATCCCGGACCGGGGATAACATTGCCTCATTACCTCATGAGGGATGGAGCTTGCCAATCTGAGGATCTACCAAAGCTGGCCCGAGCGAGAGCAGATTTGTCCGCGTCCCACGGGCAGAGCTGTCGCGCCGGGAAGGGCAGGGGGTCAGTGTGACGGACCTCGAAGGGAGGTTTGTCGAGCCACTTGCACCCGACCTGACCGCGTGAGCCTCGTGGGATTTCTCGGCCGAGCTTCCCCCGAACTGCCGGCGTCCACAGGCATGGGCGACCGTGCGTGGGAAAAGCTGACCGATCTAAGGGATTTTTCGACCAAAATCCGAGTCGCCCCGTGGGAAAAATCGACGGTACCAACTAAGAAGATCAACTACCTTCAAGTAGCTTCGTCAAAAAATCCCACAGTTGACACCGACTCCGCCCGGTCGATTACTCTCGGTCTCGAAAGGTTACCCCCATGGCATTCGGGCCAAGTCAAAACGTTGCCCAATTGGTCCTTGACTACGGCCGCGATCAGGCTCGCGAGATGCTCGACCCGCGGCATCGAGCCCTTGTGGACATAGCGGCCGAAGTGCTGGCGGACGAACGTCAGCAGATCGGGATCTCATACACAGGGTTCTGCCTCACAAGTCTTCCGCACAAGAAGCTCCCAGACGATCAAGTTTGGCAGCGGAGAGGACACCGCGTCACACTGCTCGTCGAACCTGGCACCATGCGCGATGGCGACAATGTGGTGAAATACGGCGTTCCCTACGGCTCCCGGGCACGCATGATCCTTCTCTATCTCCAAACGCAGGCCATCCGCACGGGCAGCCGGGAAATAGAACTGGGAAGGTCCATGCGTAGCTGGATGGAGCGTATGGGTGTTTCCGTCGGGGGCGAGACCACAAGAGCATTGAGAGAACAGGCCGTTAGAATTTCAGCATGCTCCCTAAAGTTCTTCTGGGAGGGCGAGGACGCAAAGCGATGGGCGCGGGGTGGTATCGTGGTTGCCGGACTTCGCTTCAACAGTCCGACTGGGCATGAAAGCACTCCGTGGGATGACAGAGTTGTACTCGACGAAGTCTTTTGGAAGGCCCTGAAGGACCATCCCGTTCCTCTCCAAGAAGCTGCAATCAAGCAGCTCGCGCATAGATCGCTTGCGCTTGACGTATATATTTGGCTCGCTTGGCGATGCCACCAACTTCGAGACCCAGTTGGAATCTCCTGGCTATCTTTGAACAGTCAGTTCAACACAACGGGAAGGCAGCTCAAGCACTTTAAGCCACTTTTCACTGACGCTTTGCACGCTGCTACCGCAGCCTACCCGGGTTGCCGAATTGATATTGGAGAGCAAAATGTTACAGTTTACCCGGCGAAGCCGCCCGTTCCTAAGCTAGTTACTTAGGAGAGCCACTAGGATGGATATCCGCCCGGCGTGGTCGTGTGGGAATTCCTGACCCGCAAGGCCCAGAGGAATGTTGGCGTGGGATTTCTCGACCACCGAAAGCTCGGGTACCTGAGGTCAGCATCCTACGCGAAGTACCTCAATTTGACCGAGGGGCAACCTTTGCGGCCTTGCGGTTGGGGATAACAAAGCCGCGGCTTGCCTTTCCAAGCCCTTTGCCCCGAGGGCAGCTCGTCAAAGCGTACGGGGAGGAGCCCACGTGGGCTCAAGCATGGTCGAGAAATCCCCGTCGCGGCGCCTGGGTTCGGGCGGTGTGGGATTTCTCGACCAATCCATCGCTCAACCCAGGCTTTGGCCGGTTTCACGGATCGGGGCGTTTGAGCCCGCCGGGTCAATCTATCAGCGGTCGGCGACGGTCCAGAAATCCCACAGAGCCAACGAGTCGCGAGCTATTTGGCAAGTTGGGGGATAGGGAGGCAGTTCCCACGGAGACAACGACGATGACACTACCCCGGTGGCACGGCCGCCAGTACGGCTCTGGTAGGTCGCTCCCGCTCGCGCACCTCCGCACGCACCCTGCGCGGGACAAGGTCTGTCCTCACCAGTGCATTAGGTTGACCACTCCCAGGCGGGCAATCCGCGTTTGTTCCCCCAAAGCACCTGTGCCCGTCTCAGCCAACGTGTCTTTCGATGCGTCAAGGGCACGGGTGCGCGCTGGTTGGTATCGGACCAGCCGGGCTCGTACGGTTGCGCATTGGTCCTGAGGCGCGCGCGCCATGAGAACCGGCCTGAATCACTCGAGCCGAGGATTATCGCGATTTCACCGAGACCAACCCTGCACGAGATGGGGCGAAATCTGTCTAGGACGCTATGTGGAGATCATGAGAAAAGCCGACCCTACCAGTCCTGCGCTTTCCCGTGCCGAGCGCGCCTACATTCGCCAAGAACTCGATGAGCTACTCGGTGCATTACCGACCGTCGCAGAGGGCTTTCAGCTCAAGACTTGGCGAACCGGCCTCCGGACAGGCCAACCCAAGGTGCCTCCTGCTGCGAAGAGCTTGCTCGAACGACGGCTGATGCGTGTCGATGCGACTCTCTATCCCCCGCGGCTTTTTTTCACCCGAAAGGGCCTTGTCGCGCTGCGCTGGTTCATGGGTGATAAGCGTCTCGCCGATCCCCAGAAATTCGCTCACATCCGTCGCGAGCTCGGCATTGACGCGGAACACGAGCATGCAGCGCGCGATTAGCGGCCACGCTGGCCAGCGCCGGATTGGCGATGAGAGCCATCAGCCGCGTCGCGTACGTTTCGGATAGGAATAGCACGCCATGCCGACCACGATCCGGATCAACCGTGCCCCAGTCCTGACCTTGTGGGCCGCTGTGGTGGCCGAGCGGCTCGGCTACTCGCCCGAGACCGCCCTCACCCTTGGCCGGTTCGTGGCGGGCTCGAGCGCGCGGGCCAAAGCCAGGCGCCTCGGGATCGTCGAAGAGACGGAGGACGCGGCGGAGCGCCGCGAGAGGGCACGGGAGCTGCGAGAGCGGCGGCAGACGGTCCACCTGCTCGGCCGGGAGATCCCGGTCCTGCCTGCGCCGGATGGCACGCTGCGTGCCGAGGACGACGGAAAGCCCTCATCGGCGAAGAGCGTCGCGGCCTATGTCGCGCGCGCGTTCGGGGATCGCTTGGCCGAGGCTCGTGCCGCGATGGAGCACCTGGCGACCTCGCTGCCGACAGACGAGCTGAACCGCGTGGCATTCCAGCTCTACGAGCACTTCCGCCCTGAGGTGCCTGAGGGAGTGAAAGGGTGGGGTGCGAAGGGCGAGCTGAAGCTCGACGAAATCGAAAAGCTCGCCGGCGCGCGCTAACCCGGGCTTCCGGAGGCGAGGGGAGGGCAGGGGAGGGGAGGGGAGGAGGGGGGCCGGAACGTGACGTAGGGGCCACCCGCACCCTGAGGAATGCCGACTGCGCACCGTTGCTGTTAGTTCCAGCCGTTCCGAACAAAGTGCGAAACTGGTTGAGGGGCGATCCCGCCACCCACTGCTGAACCTTGAGGGCAGTTCGTCCCGCTGGCACACAATCGCCATTTGCGCACCGCTCCGTAGCGCGAAATCGACACCATTGAGCCGCCGGGCGGGGCAAAATGCCACTATGCACACTGATCCTCGCCCGCAGCAGAGCGCGGACGTCATTGCCGCGGAACTCCTGCGTCTCTCGCCGGCTTATGCGCCCACCCCCTTGCTCAGTCTCCGACGGATCGGCGCGCGGCTGGGCCTCCGGCAGGTCCTGGCCAAGAACGAGGGGCAACGCATGCTGGGCAGCTTCAAGTCCCTGGGTGGCACGTACGCCGGCCTGCGGGCGCTCGCACGCGCGACCGGCAGGGAAATCGCCGAGTTGCTCGCGGACCGCCTGGGTAACCTGCCGGCCCTGATCTGCGCTAGCGACGGTAATCACGGCCTCGCCGTCGCGACCGCGGCGCGCTTTGCAGGGGCGCCGGCCCGCATCTTCCTGCACAGCACCGTGCCGGCGGCACGCGCCCGGCGGATCGCGTCCCAAGGCGCCGAGATAATTTGGGCACAGGGCACCTACGACAATGCCGTCGACGCCGCGGCCGAGGCGGCCCGACGAGGCGCCGGTATCCTGGTGGCTGACACGACGGACGATCCCGCCGATCCGGTCGTCGCCGATGTGATGGCGGGCTACGGCCTCATAGCTGCCGAGATCCGACAGCAGGTCGAGGCGGCTGCTCACCAGCGGCCGACACATCTTTTCGTGCAGGCCGGGGTAGGGGGCCTCGCCGCCGCCGTCGCCGCCGGCCTGCACACCTGGATGGCGCCGCCAGCCAGGATCGCTGTGGTGGAGCCCGCTGAGGCGCCCTGTGTCGCCGCGGCACTCGCCGCCGGTCGGCCCGTGCGGGTAACTGGTGAGCTTAAGACGGCCGCCGAGATGCTCTCATGCGGCAAGGCCAGCAGGCCGGCCTTGGCAGTGCTGCTCCGGCACGACGTCCGGGTCGTTACTGTCCCCGAGGCAACGCTGATCGCAGCACCGCACCTGCTGCGCGACGAAGCTGGTCCGTCGACCACGCCCTCGGGTGCCGCGGGCCTCGCCGGCCTGATCGCCGTCTCGGCTGATTCCACGACAGCCGCTGACCTCGGCCTCGAGGCCGAGAGCCGCGTGCTGATTTTCATTGCGCGTTCCGGTGAATCGTGAACGCGGATTCCGGTGGATCGTGAACACCGATTCCGGTCGATCCTGAACACTCAATCCGGTGGATCGTGAACGTCGATTCCGGTGATCGTGAACACGGCCCGGGGGTCATGGTGAGCCGC
>DATJTV010000121.1:0-45207 GCA_035503055.1 Acetobacteraceae bacterium | reverse complement strand
GAAGAGAATGGCAGGTGACGTTGCCCCCCACTTTTATCCAGCGAGGGCTGGAGTCTGACCGGTGATTTTGCCCATCTGCTCCGACGTAGCAACGGGCCATGGCGCGGAGCTGTCGATACGAAGCGTCATGGCCCGTTGCGGCGAGAACTTGGCGGCATAGGTGGCGGGCGTCAGCCAGGCGATGCGGGAATGAGGCCGCACGGTGTTGTAGTCGCGACGCCATTCCTCGAGGGCTGCGCGTGCCTGGGCGAGCGAAGTGAACAAGGTTTCGTTCAAGAACTCGTCGCGCAGCCGGCCGTTGAAGCTCTCGATGAAGGCGTTCTGCACGGGCTTGCCGGGATCGATGTAATGCCAGCCGACGCCGGTCTTTGCCGTCCATGACAGGATCGCGTTGCTGGTCAGCTCCGTACCGTTGTCGCTGCCGACTGTCTTGGGCTTGCCGTGGCGTGCGATGAGAAGATCGAGCTCACGGGCGACTCTTCTGCCCGACAGAGAGAAGTCGGCGGTCGCGGCCAGGCATTGCCGGGTGCAGACGTCGTAGATCGCCAGGATGCGGAACCGGCGCCCAGAATCGAGCTGGTCGGACACGAAGTCCAGCACCCACAAATCGTGGGGCAGCGCCGGAACCGGCATGGGCGTTCTTGTGCCCACAGCCCTTTTGCGGCCGCCTCGTTTGCGCACCACGAGACGTTCTTCGCGATAGATGCGAAATAGCCGCTTGTGGTTCACGACAAAGCCCTCCCGGCGCAGGAAGATGAGCAGGCGACGGTAGCCAAAGCGGCGGCGTTCCCGGGCGAGCGCGACAAGCCGCTCACGCAGCTTGGGATCGCCGGGCCGCCGAGACCGGTAACGGACCGTCATCCGCGCGCAGCCGATCACTTGGCACGCCCGCCGCTCGCTCATCTCGTGCCTCGTCCTGAGATGGGCGACAGCCTCCCGCTTCACGGCGGGCGTCACCATTTTTTTCCCAGCAGATCCTTCAAGGCCGCGTTCTCCAGCATGGCGTCCGCCAACAGCTTCTTCAGCTTGGCATTTTCCGTCTCCAGGGCCTTCAGCCGCCTGGCTTCGGAGACGTCCATACCCCCGTACTTGCTCTTCCAATTGTAGAACGTCGCCTCGCTGATCCCGTGCTTCCGGCAGAGGTCCGCCGTCTTCGCGCCCAGCTCGTCCTCCTTCAGCATTCCAATGATCTGCTCTTCCGTAAACCGCGAACGCTTCATCGTCTGGTCCTTCCCAAAAGGGCCAGACTCCAGTTCAGCCCGGATTAAACGGCGGGGGCAACGTCAAACCCATGCCCACTTGAAGCAGGCCGCCCAGCCTTGCCTTGTGTCCAAGAATCCGGTTGCGGCACACCAGACCTTACGATGCAGTCCAGCGGATCACGCGTAGGTTCGTGCCCGGCACATTACGACCAATAAAATCGCGAAACGTATCAATTAATATACATATCATTGAATTGGTAATTTTTTTGGTTAATGAGCTTGTCTTACACCTCCTCAGGTGGTATTTTGCAACTCTGCGGCGAACTGGAGCGGCAAATGCGCGTCCTACTTGTCGAGGATGACATACATACGGCCAAGTTCTTGTCACTCGCGCTCCGCTCGGTTGGTGCTGTCGTTGATCAGGCGGATCTGGGCGAGGAGGCGTTGGAACTAGTGCGCCATTACGATTATGATGTCCTGATATTAGATCTGATGCTGCCAGATATAGAGGGGTACGAAGTCGTACGGAGGATGCGTGCGGCACGGATCGAGACCCCTATTCTAATTCTCTCGGGGCTTTCGCGCCCCCAAGCCAAAGTGAAGGGACTCGGCCTGGGGGCCGATGACTTCGTTACGAAGCCATTTGATAAGGCCGAATTGCTTGCTCGAATGCAGGCAGTGATTCGCCGAAGCAAGGGGCTGAGCCAGTCTCTGATGCGCATCGGCGAGGTGGAAATCAACCTGGATAGCAAGGAGGTCAAGGTAGCAGGCGCGCCGTTGCACCTGACGGGCAAGGAATATTCAATTCTGGAACTCTTGGCGCTACGCAGAGGGTTCGTTCTCACGAAGGAGGCCTTCTTAAATCACCTATACGGCGGAATGGACGAACCTGAAATCAAGATTGTGGATGTGTTTATTTGCAAGCTGAGAAAAAAGCTTGCGAAGGCCGGGGTGACTCATCTCATCGGAACGGTATGGGGACGAGGGTATATGATTCGTGACTTGGTACCCACCAGCACCGCCAGCCAAAAGCCCGCAGTTTTGGAAAGTGCGCGACCGCTAGCCGCGGCGTGATGGACGTCCTCTTTGCCCTTCCGACTGGGTGACGCTTGATCTTCGGTAAACCGCGACCGCTTCATCGCCCGGCCCTTCCCAGAAGGACCAGACCCCAATTCAGCCGGGACTAACCGCCGGGGGCAACGTCAAGGCCAATCGCGGCGACTGCCCGGTGGTCCGCGCACACGCTCGGTATGCGCGCGACTTCGCGAACCGGCACCACCGTATCACGCGGTCATAGATAAGGTGGCGCGGGCGCGCCAATTCGAGGGCGCACGCCAAGGTCGAGCTGGCCATTCCTATGGTCAGGCCGGCGTTCGGCTTTGTCAAGCTGCGCTACCGCCGGGTTCACAAGAAGGTGCACCGGCTGTCCGTGACCCGCGCACTCGGCAATCGGTTCCTGGCGCGCGACGGATTGCTACGGGTCCCAGGCACGTAGCGCGCCCCGTGTGAGGCTGGCCACACTAAACATAATCGGAAACCGTCCGGATATGGGCCCAGCCGTCAGGCTCAACTCGGATCGACAGGACCTTGGGAACATCGGGTCCCTAAGCAGCCGATTGATCAGAGATTCCCTGGTATTCAACTGCCGCAGACGCTCCAGCCGCGATGAGACTTGACCCTCTTCGTCACGGCGAGTCCCGCAGTCCCTCCTCCCAACTCCGCGACAGCCGCATCGCCGAGAGGATCAACCCGACCTGCGAGTAGGTTTGGGGGAAATTGCCCCATAGCAACCCGGTTCGCGGATCTATGTCTTCGGAGAGAAGACCGACATGATTGCGGTGTCGCAGTACGTTCTCGAAAAGGGACAGCGCTTCCTTCCGTCGATCGGTCGCCGCTAACGCATCGATGTACCAGAACGTACAGACCACAAAGGCGGTTTCCGGTTCTCCGAAATCATCGGCCTCGTCGTAGCGCATGACAAAGCCGTTGCGCACCAACCGCTTCTCCACCTTGGCAACCGTGGCAAGGAATCGAGGATCATGGGACGAGATCAGTCCTATTTCCGGCAAAAGCAGCACCGACGCGTCGAGGACATCGCAGTCAAGTGCGCCGGAAATCGACCCACCATTCGCCGACCGCGCGAGCACGCATTGGCGTAGCTTCTCGGCCCGATTGAACCATTGTGCCGCATCCTCCGTAATTCCAAGCAACAATGCGATGCGTCCGAGGCGATGCAGCGCCGCCCAACACATGGCGGCTGAAAAGGTGTGGCAGCGCGCCCGCCCGCGATATTCCCAAAGTCCGGCATCGGGCTCGAGCGCAATGCGTTCGGCAATGGTGGCGACGGGACGCAGCTCGTCGTAGAGGGTGCGGTCACCCAGCTGCGGCAGCCGGCGGTCCCAGAACATCTGGGTCGCGGTAAGAACGATCGCGCCATAAACGTCGTTCTGCCTTTGGTTCACTGCGGCATTGCCGACGCGAACCGGCTGTTCGCCACCGAAGCCGGTCAGCCCCCGGGCAACCCGCTCCTCTAGCGAATATCCCGGCCCAACCGGATAAAGCGGCGCTATTTCGTGCCCTCTCTCGCGCAGCACCGTGTCCAGCAAATAGCGCATGAAGCCCTCCATCGTCCGCGTGGCGGAAAGCCGATTGAGGGCGGTGACAGTAAACCATGAATCGCGTGGCCAGCAGAACCGGTAATCCCAGTTACGCCCTGATCCCGGCGCCTCCGGTATCGAACTAGTAAGTGCGGCTACAATTCCGCCTGTGTCGTCATAGCTGCAGAGCTTGAGCGTGATCGCAGCCCGTACCACCTCGTCCTGCCAGTCGAAGGGCACGCTGAGGCCGCGCACCCACTCCCGCCAATACTGCACCGTTTCGTCGCGGAACTCGCGTGCGAGAGTGTCCGGATTCTCCGGGATCGGTTCGTCGGGCGCGAGAAAGAGATTCACCGGGCGGTCGAGCACCATGTCCGTTTCGTGCACGAGGTAGGAAAGCGACATGTCGGTCGTAAGCCGCAGCACCGTATGCTCGCCGACAAAACGGACGTGGTTGCTTCCAACGCTGATCGACGGCACGATCGAGCCGTAATCAAAGCCGGGTCGGATACGGACCGTCGTGCGCGGCCGTCCGGCGAGCGGTTCAATCCGCCGTACAATCATTGGCGGGCGAAAAATCCTTCCGTAGCGCCGAAATCGCGGACAGAAGTCGAGTATGCGGATCGACCCACCGACGGAATCGGTGAGCAGGGTCTCAACCACGGCAGTGTTGTCGAGATAGCGCTGCTGCGCCCCCGCCTGGTCACGGAGCGAGACGTCCATCAATCCGCGGTCGGGAATCCGCCCGCCCAGCAGGGAATGGAACACGGGATCGCCATCAAACCGCGGGAAGCAAAACCAGACATGCCGCCCGGCCGGAGTGAGCAGCGATGCAACGGTGCAGTTGCCAATAACTGCGAGATCGAGACCCGGCATGATGATCCGACAGAAGTTAAGGATTGCCCGCCACCGCCGCATGGCCGTTACGGCACGCCCTGCTATTAAGCAGGCGCACGGCTTGCCGCTGCCGAATTTTGCCAAAATGGGAGGCGAAAGTATGGAGGCGACCGGTTGACCAAACAGGCGGCACCGCAATCCTTCCGATGCCAGCGGGCGTTTTCTCCCTCCGTTCAGCCCTCTCTGCCCCCACGAAAGCTCGTGCTGCGACTGTCGGCATCGGCGGCCTCTAATGTCCCGATTCTGCTGCAACGAAATTCGGTGTCCCCACCGCTGATGCGCCGAGTTCAGCGATGAGAACAGCCTTCAGCCGTTCGAGGCCGGCATCGTCCTTCGCCTCGACACGGGCAACAAGGACCGCCTGCGTGTTCGACGCCCGGAGCAGCCACCATCCGTCCGGCGTCCTGACACGGACGCCGTCAATGTCGGTGAAGGTTGTGCGGCGAACGCGCAACCGGCTCGCCACCTCGTCAACGATCGCGAACTTCCGCTCCTCAGGGACGGGAAAACGGAGCTCAGGGGTGTTCACAGCCTGTGGGAGTGCCTGCCGCAGCTCCGAGAGTCGACAGCCATAGCGGCCGAGCACACCAAGAAGGCGAATCGCGGCGTATAACGCATCATCGAATCCATACCAGCGTTCGGCAAAAAAAATGTGACCCGACATTTCGCCCGCCAGCGGTGCTCCGGTTTCAGCCATCTTTGCCTTGATCAGAGAATGGCCGGTTCGCCACATCAAGGGTCGCCCGCCCAGGCGCGCAATTTCGTCGAAAAGTACCTGGCTGGCCTTCACATCGGCGATAATCGTTGCGCCGGGGATGCGGCCCAACACGTCCCGCGCAAATAGCACCATCAGTTGGTCGCCGAACAAGATCGAGCCCGTGTCATCCACGATACCTATGCGGTCGGCATCGCCGTCGAAGGCGACGCCGAGATCGGCGCCACGCGCCCGGACCTCGGCGACAAGCTGTTCGAGATTCTTCGGCACGGTCGGGTCGGGATGATGCGCCGGGAAGTCTCCGTCTATCGTTCCGTTGAGCAAAACGTGCTTGCCGGGAAGTCGGTCCAGCAGCGTGGCGAGGATCCCGCCCGCCGCGCCATTCCCGTTGTCCCAGACGACGGAAAGCCCGCGGTCGCCACCATCCCAGCCCTCAATCAGGCGCGCGACATACGCTTCTCCCATGGCCAAAGGACGCTCGCATCCCACCGCTTCCGCGACAACGTCTCCGGCGGCCGCCATGCGGCCGAGAGCCCGGATCGCCTCGCCGTAGAACGGCTTACCTCGCAGCATCATCTTGAAGCCGTTGTGATCCGGCGGATTATGACTGCCGGTCACCATCACCGCGCCGTCGGAAGCTTCCTTGACCGAAGTGTAATAGAGCATCGGCGTAGGCCCGCAGCCGATGCGAAGTACCGTCATTCCGCTCGCCATCAGCCCCCCGACCAAAGCCGGTTCGAGTTCGGGCGAAGACAAGCGACCGTCACACCCCACCGCCACGCGCCGCCCCCCTGCCCGCGTGACCACGCTGCCAAAGCAGCGACCGACGGCAAAAGCGTCTGCAACGCTGAGCGTGTCACCAACAACACCCCGAACGTCATATTCCCGCAGTACCGAAGGATGAAAAGAATGCGTGAAGGTCATGCCGGGATCCGGTCGATTGTGGTCAGGGCGCGATATAGCGAGGGAGGAATGCACGCACCATAGGGCCCAAATCCGGACGCTTGAGCGCAAAGGCTATCTGCGCTTCAAGGAAGCCTGCTTTGTCACCGCAATCGAAGCGACGGCCTTCGAAACGCAACCCGAAAAATGGGCTCTCACCGATCATTCTTGCCATCGCGTCGGTAAGCTGAACTTCCCCGCCGGCGCCACGCTCCAGGTTTGCGAGGTGTCGCAGCACTGAAGGCAGCAGCACGTAGCGGCCAATAATCGAGAGGGTCGAAGGCGCCTTTGCGGGTTCGGGTTTCTCGACCATACCGGTTACTTCGACCAGGCGGCCATCGTCGGTGCCGACCGCGAGCACTCCGTAGCGATGCGTTTGCTCGCGTGGCACGTCTTCCACGGCAACGACATTCCCCCCGGTCTCGTAGTAGGCATCTGCAAGCTGCTTGAGGCACGGCGTCCGGGAAAGCACGAGATCGTCGGGGAGGAGAATGGCAAAGGGATCGTCGCCGACGAACGCACGAGCACACCAGATGGCATGGCCGAGGCCGAGAGGCACCTGCTGACGCACCGCAACCATCGTGCCCGGCGCCGTCGAGCTGTCGCGCAACGCCTCCAGGGCTTCCCTTTTTCCACGCTCGCGCAGCGTCGTCTCCAATTCGTAAGCAACGTCAAAATATTCGACAAGCTCGGTCTTGCCTCGACCCGTAATCATACAGAAAAGCTCAATCCCGGCCGCACGCGCTTCGTCCACGCAGTACTGGATCAGGGGCCGGTCGACCACGGGCAGCATTTCCTTGGCCATCGCCTTGGTGGCCGGTAGAAAGCGGGTTCCAAGGCCGGCAACCGGGAGTACGGCTTTGCGCAGCGGCTTCATCACGCTCCCTCTCCAAATCGTCAAAACGGGCGGCGCAGGTGACCGGCAAGGTCGGCAGATTCGTGCCACGCAATGCGGGTGGCACGCAAGCGTGCTGTCCCGCACCGCCGCGCCTCCCACCTACGCGACAGGTCTCGAGGCCCGCAGCAAACCCGATGACAAGCCGACTCAACGCGAAGTCAGTCTTAAGGGATTGCCGATCTCGGGGCGGCGGCCGTGCCGTCCGGCAGCCGGCTGGCGCGCCCTCTACTGCCGACGGTCGTGTGCGCCAGTACCGCCTCAACTGGTGGCACTGAGGCGGTGACTATCGAGGACATCCATCGGTCAGGTGCCTAAGCGATGTCCCGCTCCCCTCCTTCAGCAAGCCACCAGCCGCGGGCCACAATCGCCAAAACCGGGCGGGACTCCGCTGCGGGGAGTCGATCCAAGGGCCACCATGGCATTTCTCTCCCGGTCTCATTACGATTTGCGCATGTTGAATCATGCATGTATGTGCCGCGCTGGGCCTCTACGTCGGCCACGCGCAATGCGATTTCCGCACGCCGGCCGCCGGTACTCAGCGAGACCTCCGAGCCCTCCATCGTCGGAGAGAAATGCGACAAACTCATGGACTCGGCCAGCTCCCGGGCGAAAGAGTGTCTTTCGCGGACCTTCCCCGGACCGCATCGCTTTGCGCGAATCGATACCGCATTAGCACGAGCCATCTTTCTAATTTGACATGATACCACCCGACGATGGAGTGCACCATGAAATATATCCGACCAATTGCGTTCCGTAGTTTCGCCCTCCCTGCATACTTCGCCCATCGCCGGCGGAGATCCGGCGACATGAGCGCTCACCCGTGTCCGCTTTGAGCTTGGGATAGTCGGGCTGCCTGGATTTCCCCCGGGTACCGCCGCGTTCCTCCCGTTTCCCCACCGGCTTTGCCGCCCCCGGCCAAAGTCGCCACCCGGCCACTCGCAACCAACGCCACTGGCCTGCCAGATCGGCTATGGAGCTCTCGTGAGGCCCGGCGGGGCGATGCCATGGCCTTTCGCAGGTCAAATCACGCGTCGGAACTGAGCGGCCCATTGCTCGACCTGCAGCCGTACCGCGTGGTTGGCGTCGATCAGCCGAGCGTGCTGGTCGGCCAGCGCCTCCACGACGGCGATCGCGGAACGCAACGCCTTCAGCCGCTCGTCGCTCCGTTCCGTAAAGGAGAGCACTCCACCGCGATAGGCAATTGGATCGTCCACCCATTCCTTTTGCGGCGGCGGCAACGCACCGAAATTCCGGGTGATTCCTAGCCTGTGAGGCGCATCTCGCATGATTTCGTATGTCGAGCGGTAATGGACGCCCCGATTCTGCGAGCGTTCCTGTTGCGCCGACGCCCGCACCTTGATCTGTCCGATCGCCACCCGTGCGAGCCATCGCCAGCGGCTCCGATCGGAGAAGTGCGCCAACACCACACGCTTGTCCGGCACGCAGAAAGCCTCCTTTCCGTTGAAGGTCGCCTTGTGGTTCCCGGCGTCCACGACGACACCCCAGGACGGAAGAAGACGGCGGAGCAAGATCTTACTCACGTCGCCGGGCATCGGGTCGCGCAGGCGAATTCGCCGGACGACCGTAAGCTCGTTGGAGTTGTCTGCGGCCGTCGCATGGTAGTTGATCATAGGCAGCCGCAATCCGCCGGCGTCGGGGGGCAATTCCGCAAGACGCCCACCCAGGGTCGAACCGAACCGCCGGAGATCGAGAAATTCGTCTGCATCGAGGAACAGAACTGCGTCCGCACGCTGTTCCTCGAGCGCATAACGATAGAGGAAGGTATTGAAACCGGTCTCCGCGAATATCGGCGCGCGGTTCGAGAACACCGTGATTGGCAGCCCCGCCTCTGCCAGCTTCTTCAGGATCGCTACGGTCCGATCGATGCTGCCGTTGTCGAGCAGCACGTGGTGATCGACGAACGGTGCGTGATGACGGACGAATGCCTCGATGATGTCGTCCTCGTTGAGGACGCACGAGACTGCCACCAGCCGCATGAATCCCCTCTCCTGGCCGACGAAGACGTTAGACCGGGACGGGCGGGCTTGCGCTCACCCATACCGGTCCACCGACTTGTCGCATCGCGTGATTCGCGTTTCCGATGATTCCGCCTTCGATGGTCACGCGCTAAACCGCTTGTGCCGTGGCCAGCGCCTTCCACACCCGCTCGGGTGTCGCCGGCATGTCGAGGCGGCGCACACCACGGCTTCCCAACGCATCCATGATCGCGTTGATCACGGCAGGCGGGCTCCCCACCGCACCGGCCTCGCCGGCGCCCTTCACGCCGAGCGGATTGGCCAGACTTGGAACGTCCACGAGATCGACCTCGATATCCGGAATATCGTCTGCGCGCGGCAGTGCATAGTCCATGAAGCTGCCGGACAGAAGTTGTCCGGACCCGGGGTCGTAGACCGTACGTTCAAGGATCGCCTGGCCAATTCCCTGCGCTACCCCGCCTCGCACCTGGCCGCGCACGATGAGCGGGTTCACGATCCTGCCGAAATCGTCGCACACGAGGTAGCGAGCGACGTCGACGACGCCCGTATCCGGATCCACCTCCACCTCTGTCGTGTGGCAACCATTGGGAAACGTATGCTGATCGATGGCCGCGACTTCGGCGGCATCGAGGGTACCAACCGCCTCGCCCTTGGCCGCCCGGGCGCGCTGCCGCGCCGCGAGATCGAGAATGCCGATTGTGCGGTCGGTTCCGACGATCGAAAAGCTGCCCTCGACAAAGGCGATATCGGCCACTGCGGCCTCGAGCGCTTCCGCCGCTGCGCGCTTGCCCTTTTCGATCACCGCCGCGGCCGTAGCGAGGATCGCCTGGCCCTCGGAGTAAAGGCTGCGGGCGCCCCCCGTACCGCCGCCCGTCGGGATCGCGTCGCTATCGCCCTGATGGATGCGCACGTTCTCGCCCGGCACGCCGAGACGATCGGCGATCAGCTGGACATAGGCGGTCTCGTGTCCCTGGCCGGTCGATTGCGTGCCAACGAAAACGTCAACGAGCCCGTCCGGCGCGAAGCGGATCTCAGCCCGCTCGGTCGAGTCCCCGCCAGTCGCCTCGAGGTAGTAGGCAAGCCCGATGCCGCGCATTCGGCCCCGCTTCTCTGCGGCTGCCCGGCGGGTCGGAAAGCCGACCCAATCGATCTTTTCGAGGGCGGTATCGAGGACGCGGCGGAAGTCACCCGAATCGTATGTCTGCCCCATTGCCGTCATGTACGGCATGGCTGTCGGGCAAACCATATTCCGTCTTCGGATCTCCACCCGATCGATGCCGAGCTCACGTGCTGCGGCGTCGACGAGACGCTCCACGAGATAGTTGCTTTCGGGCCGTCCGGCGCCACGATAGGCATCGACCGGCACCGTGTTGGTAAAGAGGCCGATGACGTTGGAATAGATCGCCTTGAAACCGTAGACGCTCGCCAGGACCTTCGTGCCGGCAAGCGTCGGAATGAGCGGCGCGAAGGTGGAAAGATACGCGCCCATGTTCGCAAGATTTCGGGTACGGAGCGCAAGGAACCTGCTGTCCTGGTCCAGCGCGAGCTCGCCGTCGGTTACGTTGTCGCGGCCATGCGTGTCGGACAGAAAAGCCTCGGAACGCTCGGAGGCCCACTTCACGGGTCTGCCGAGCTTGCGCGCCGCGTAGCAGACCAGCGCGTGTTCAGCGTAGAGGAAGAGCTTCATTCCGAAGCCACCGCCCACGTCGGGCGTGATCACGCGGAAGTCGTCCTCGGGCACACGGAATATGGCCTTGGCAAGCTGCTCCTTGAGCAGCCACACGCCCTGCGTGTTCGTGGTGAGGGTGAAGCGACCGGAGGCGGCGTTGAACTCGGCGAGCGCCGCCCGTGCTTCCATGCTCGAGACGACGACGCGGTTGTTCACGACCGTCAGCCGGGTGACGTGCGCCGCCTCGGCAAAAAGCGCGTCCACCCGGGCCCTATCGCCCACCTCCCAGTCGAAGCAAACGTTCTTCTTCGCACCCGGCCACACCGCAGGTTGACCGGCATCCATCGCTTGCACCAGGTCGGTCACGGACGGTAGCACGTCGTACTCGATCTCTACCGCCTCAGCCCCGTCGCGTGCGGCCTGCGCTGTCTTGCCAACGACGAAGGCAACGGGATCCCCGACGTGCCGGACCATACCATCGGCCAGGACAGGGTGCGCCGGCTCGGCCCGCGGCGACCCGTCGCGGTTCGTGATCGGCACGACACAGGGCAGCTCGCCGATCCCATCCGTCTTGAGATCGGCACTGGTATAGACGGCCAGAACGCCCGGCATGCTCCGGGCGGGCGTGACATCGATCGAGACAATGCGCGCTGCAGCATGGGGGCTGCGCGCCAGCGCACCGATCGCGACGCCGTCAGGCATGATGTCGTCCGTATAGCGACCGCGCCCGGCCAGCAGGCGCGGGTCCTCGACGCGGCGGACCGACTGGGCAAGGCCGAACTTGGTCATAAGGCTCTCCGAGGCTGCTCCGACAGAGCTACAGCATGAACGCTCCGGGCGCCGAACGCCAGGGCATCGCGGCACACGCACTGGACGCCGCTGATTTGTCCTTCCGGCGGCTGGTCGATGAAAATTCCGGATATCATCCCCCCAGGATCTACTGATCATCGCCGTGCCGGGTGTCAGTTCGCGGTTGGTTGCCTGGGGGTGGTTGGGCCCGGCAGTGGAGGATCGACGATCATGCCGCGCACCAGGATGGTGTCGGTGCTGTTCGAGACCGTGTTGCTCATGAACTCGACTTGCCTGTATGCCTATAGGTCTGCCCATCCGGCGGAATGATGTCTATACCAAGGGCGCCGAGGCCGCCCTCGGCGCGATGGCGGTGATTCGACCTGAGGGTAGCGACCACCGGCCCGTCGAAGGCCACGTACGTTGGATCCCGCCTCCCGATCGTCACGAGCGTTCGGGACGACGGCCCGACAGCATTGCCCTTGGAAATGTTGGCGATGCCGATGCGACCCCTATCGCGGCCGAGACAATCGCGCCGCCCCCTTGCCTCCGGCCACGCCGGGTCGCAGGTTGCCGCCGTGTTGATTGCGCCGCCACCGCCCCTTGGGGCAAGAATTTTCATGCGCCTTCCGGACCGGTCCGCACGGCGGCCCCCGAGAGCGGAATGAGTTCGCCCAGGCTCGCCCGTCGCGGCCTAGATCGTTGTTTTCTCGCGTGATTCACGCCTGCGGTTACCCCACCTCCGGCGATCGCGCTCTAACCGGCTCCATCCATATAAGCGGAGGGTACCCCGCCATGAGCACCAAGGAGAAGATCATCGTCTGCGAAGTCGGGCCACGCGATGGTCTGCAAATCGCCAAGGCCATCATGCCGACCGAGACCAAGGTGCGCTGGATCGCGGCGATCGCGGCCGCCGGCGTGCCCGAGATCGAGGTCGGCAGCTTCGTTCCCCCAAAGCTCGTGCCGCAGATGGCGGATACGGACGCGATCGTCCGGCGCACCGTGACGATCCCCGGACTGACGGTCGTTGCGCTGGCGCCGAACCTGCGGGGGGCGCAGAACGCCTATGCGGCGGGCACGCACCGGGTGAGCATCCCGGTTTCGGTGAGCGAGGGCCATAGCCGCGCCAATCTTAACCGCACGCCCGCCGAGCAGATCGCGGAGGTGGGCCGCATCGTCGCATGGGTGCGGAGCCAGGAGCGGCGGATGGCGGTGGAGGCCGGCTGCTCTACGGCGTTCGGTTGCTCGATCGACGGCGTCGTGCCGATCCGCAACGTGGTCGCGGTCGCGACGGACCTTGCCGAAGCGGGCGTCGATTCGATCGCGCTCGCGGACACCGTGGGCTACGCACACCCCGTGCAGGTTCGTGATACGGTCCGTACGGTGCGCGCCGCGGTCGGCGAGAAGCTCGAAGGACTGCATCTCCACGACACGATGGGGCTCGGGCTTGCCAACGCGCTCGCCGGGATCGAGGAGGGCATCCGGAACTTCGACGCAGCTCTTGCCGGCCTCGGCGGCTGCCCCTTTGCTCCGGGTGCGTCGGGCAACATCGTCACCGAGGATCTCGTGTTCATGCTCGAGAGCATGGGCTTTGCGACCGGGATCGACCTCGAGAAGCTGATCGCCGCGCGCAAGCTCCTGCATGAGGGGCTGCCGGGCGAGCCGCTGCACGGACAGGTGCCTAGGGCCGGAATCCCGAAAACCTTCCGCGCCGCCGCCTGAGCCATGCCTCCCGCTCCGCTCGCCGGGCTCAAGGTCGTCGAATTCGTCCATATGGTGATGGGCCCGACCGCCGGCCTCGTGCTCGCCGATCTCGGGGCCGATGTCATCAAGGTCGAGCCGCGGCCGGACGGGGACAACACGCGCCGGCTCACCGGCTCGGGCGCGGGCTTCTTCATCATGTTCAACCGCAACAAGCGAAGCCTCGCGGTCGATCTCAAGCGCCCGGAGGGCATGGAGCTGGTGCGGAAGCTGCTCGTGGGGGCGGACGTGCTGATCGAGAACTTCCGGCCGGGGGCGATGGAAAAGCTCGGCCTCGGCCATGAAGCGCTCGCCGCTTTCAATCCGCGCCTGATCTATTGCTCTTGCAAAGGATTCCTGCCCGGGCCGTACGACCACCGCACGGCGCTCGACGAAGTGGTGCAGATGATGGGCGGGCTTGCCTACATGACCGGCCTGCCGGGCCGGCCGTTGCGCGCGGGAACATCGGTCAACGACATCATGGGCGGCATGTTCGGCGTGATCGCGATCCTCGCCGCGCTCCATGAGCGCGAGGCAACCGGCCGCGGCCGGCATGTCCAGACCGCGCTGTTCGAGAACACGGCACTCCTCATGGGCCAGCACATGGCGCAGATCGCAGTCACCGGCCGGGAACCGGCGCCGATGAGCCAGCGCAGCCCGGCCTGGCCGGTTTATGACATCTTCGAAACGGACGACGGCGGGCAGATTTTCGTGGGCGCCGTCACGGACGGCCAATGGCACGTGCTGTGCAAGGCATTCGCGCTCGATGATCTCCTCGCCGACCCCAGCCTCGCGACGCAGGCCGCGAGGGTCGCGGAACGGGCACGCACGCTGCCGCGCATCGCCGCGGCCTTTCGCTGTTATACCCGTGCGGGGCTGACGCGCCGCTGCGAGGAGCTCGGCCTGCCCTTCGCGCCGATCGGCAAGCCGGCCGACCTCTTCAAGGATCCCCATCTCAACGCCTCGGGCGGACTCCTCGACATAAAGTTGGCGGACGGAACGCAAACCAAGCTGCCCGCCCTGCCGATCGCGATCGACGGCAAGCATTGCGGGCTGAGACGCGATCCGCCTCGGGCGGGCGAGCACGACACGGAGATCGCACGCGACCTCGGCCTCGGGGAAGCGGAGATCGTGGCACTCCGCTTGTCCGGCATCATCCTCTGAGGCGCGCGCGGGCCCCGCTGAGCGGATCCCGGCGAGGTATTTCCCGGCGGAACGGAGATGCTGTACACTGAGGGAGGGAGGCGCGCCGCCGTCGAACGTCCATGGGACCGCGCCCCTGGGGACGGCGGCGGGATGGTCGGCAAACGTCACCGCCCGGGAAGAAGGCGATCATGCTGCAGCTTGAGATCTGGCGCGGCGGCGCCACGGGAGGCTTCCGGACCTATCGGATCCCGCTACGCGAAGCCCAGACGGTGCTCGACGCCGTGACCGAGGTGCAGCGTACCCAGGATGCGACGCTCGCCTATCGCTTCTCCTGCCGCGTCGGCATGTGCGGATCCTGCGCGATGATGGTCAATGATCGTCCGCGCTGGACGTGCCGCACACGGGTTGCCGCCGTGGCACCGCGCGGGCGGCTCCGCCTCGGGCCGCTCCGCCATCTGCCGGTGGTGAAGGACCTCGTGGTCGATATGGCGCCGTTCTTCGCGAAATGGCAGCGCGCGCACGGACGCTTCGATCCGGGCCCGGAGCCCGCTTCCGAGTTCGCGCGCGTGCCGCCCGGGGAGCCCGAGCGCCGCGCGGCCGATGCCGGCATCGAGTGCATCGGTTGTGGGATCTGCTACGCCGCCTGCGACGTGGTGGGCTGGACTCCGGACTATCTCGGCCCGGCCGCGCTCAACCGCGCCTGGACGCTAGTCAACGACGCGCGCGACCGGGGCGGAACTGCGCGGCTGGACGCGGTGGCCCAGTCGGGAGGGTGCCAGAACTGCCACAGCCACATGGCTTGCAGCGAAACCTGCCCGAAAGGGATCGCGCCCACCTACGCGATCGCGGGGCTGAAGCGGCTCGCCATGCGCGCCGCGCTGGGAATGAGAAGATGAACCCGGCGCTTCTGCTCGCCAGCCGGTTGAGCGCGCTCATCCTTGCCGTTGCGGTTGCCGTGCATCTCGCGGTGATCATCCATGCGGTGCGCAACGGCCTCACGGCTAGCGCGCTGCTCGCGCGCACGGAGGGGAACTGGGCCTTCCTGATCTTCTATTGCATCTTCGTCCTTGCGGCCGCGGTGCACGCGCCCATCGGGCTGCGCCTGGTGCTCTCAGAATGGTTCGGGTGGGAAGGAAGGCTTGCGGACCGGCTGCTCGTCGCGTTCGCCATCCTGCTCGCCGCGCTTGGTCTGCGCGCGGCGCTCGCGGTGTTCCTGGCATGAGCGGAGCGCTCGTCTCCCGCGCCCGCCGCCATCCCGGGTTGCCGGCTTCCGTGCTGCATCGCGTCTCGGGTATCGCGCTCGCGCTCTTCCTGCCCGCGCACTTCATCGCGCTCGGACTTGCGCTCTCCGGCGCGCCCGCGCTCGAGCGGTTCCTCGAGCTCACGGAAAATCCGCTCATGCGCACCCTCGAGGCGGGGCTGGTCGGCGCGCTGGCGCTCCACCTCGCATGCGGTCTGCGCGTGCTCGTGATCGAGCTTCTCGATTTTCGCGAAAGAACGGCGGCAAGTGTCGCCCTCTGCGTCGGTCTCGGGCTCTTCGTCGGCCTGCTCTATGCGCTGAGCGTACCATAAGCGGACGCCAAGCGGGAGGATCATATGCTGAAGCTCGACATGGTCGAAGTGGAAGGGATCGCCCGCGATCTCTACATCCGGGCGCTCAAGCTTCTCCCCGATGACGTCAAGTCGGGCTTTGCACGCCTCAGGCAGGACGAGACGGATGAGACCGGGCAGACCATCCTCGAGACGATGGTACGCAATGTCGCCATTGCCGAACGGACTAAGAATCTCCTCTGCCAGGATACGGGAATTCCGATCTACAACGTGCTGATCGGCCGGGACGTAGATTTCGAGGGCGTTGCGCTCAAAGAGGCGCTCCGCCGCGGCTGCGAGCGCGCGACCCGCGAGCACCCGTTGCGCTCGTCGATCGTCCACCCGATCACGCGGCGGAACGAGCAGACCTCCTGCGGCCCCGGCGTCCCGGTGATCCATGTCGATTTCATCGCTGCTCCGGAGACCGCCGAGATCGAGATGATCCCGAAGGGATCGGGATCCGAGAACGGCTCTTTTCTTCGGATGCTCGTGCCGGCGGACGGCGTTGCCGCGGTGAAGCGCTTCGTCATCGACCGCGTGATCGAGGCGGGCGGAAAAGTCTGCCCGCCGACGATCGTGGGCGTGGGCATCGGCGGGACCTCGGATCTTTGCATGCATCTCGCCAAGCTTGCCGCGACGCGCCCGCTCGGATCGAAATCCCCGGATTCCGAGGGGGCGAAGCTCGAGGCCGAGCTCTCCGCCACCGTGAACGAGCTCGGGATCGGCCCTCAGGGATTGGGCGGGCGATCGACCGCCTTTGCCGTGCATGTCGAGATCGCAGCGACGCACATCACAATGAACCCGGTGGCGGTGAATATCCAGTGCCACTCGGCGCGGCGCGCGCGCGCCGTGCTGACGCCGGGCGGCGTCCGGTTCGGTTTCTGATGCTTCGGGTCGGAGGGAGGCGGCAATGGCCCATCATGTTCTCGAAGCCCCGTTCGATGCGGCGGCGGTCCGGGCGCTCTCGGCCGGCGATACGGTGACGCTCGAGCGCACGCTCTTCGGGATCCGCGATGCGACGTTGATCGGGCTGTTCGATCAGGGACGGCGCACCCGCTTCGATCTCCGGGGACATGCGGTGATCCATACCGCCCCCAACGTGCGCAAGGTGCCGGTTTCGCCGGAGCACCCGGCGGGCTATGCGCCGCTCTGCGTCGGCACCACCACCTCGATGCGCATGGAACGGTTTTCCCGGCCCCTGATGGAGCGGGAAGGCGTGCGGCTCATCATAGGCAAGGGCGGGCTCGGGGCGGAGACGCTCACCGCTTTCCGCGACCTTGGCGGGGCCTACCTCGCGGTCATCGGCGGGACGGCGGCGCTCGAGACGACCTGGGTCGAGGCGATCGAGGATGTCGATCTCGATGATCTCAATCCCGAGAGCCTCTGGCGCTTCCGCATCCGCGGCTTCGGGCCGCTGCTGGTCGGAATGGATGCGGAAGGAAACTCCCTTTACGATCGGGTCGGCGACGCGGTCTCGCGGCGCCGCCGCGCCGTGCTCGCCTCGATCGGGGCAAGCGAATAGCGGATGCCCGAGGCGATCCGCGAAACCGCTACCGATATTCTGATCCTGGGCGCCGGCGGCGCCGGGCTGTTCGCCGCGCTCCATGCCAAGCGCGCAGCACCGGAGCGCAGTGTTGCCATCGTCGTGAAGGGCCTGCTCGGAAAGTGCGGTTGCACGCGCATGGTGCAGGGCGGCTACAACGTGGCGCTGGCGGCCGGCGATTCCGCCGAGCGCCACTTCATGGACACGGTGGAAGGCGGCAAGTGGCTCAACGATCAGGATCTGGCCTGGCGGCTCGTCACCGGCGCGCAAGCCCGGATCCGCGAGCTGGAGACGGAGATCGGCTGCTTCTTCGACCGCAACCCTGACGGCACCGTGCACCAGAAGGCGTTTGCCGGCCAGACCTTCGATCGCACCGTGCACAAGGGGGACCTCACCGGGATCGAGATCATCAACCGCCTTGCCGAGCAGGTGTACGCGCGTTCTGTCGCGCGCCTCGAGGATCATCGCGCGCTCGATCTCGTACCGCGCGCGGACGGCTCGGGCATCGCCGGCGCGCTGCTGCTCGATATGCGCAGCGGCGAGCTTGTTCTCGCCCGAGCGCACGCCGTGCTGCTCGCCACCGGGGGCGGGCCGACGATGTACCGCTATCACACGCCTTCGGGCGACAAGAGCTGTGATGGCCTGGCGATGGCGCTGCGCGCCGGCCTGCCGTTGCGCGACATGGAGATGGTGCAGTTCCACCCGACCGGCCTTCTGGCCGGCGAGGGCACGCGCATGACCGGCACGGTGCTCGAGGAAGGGTTGCGCGGCGCGGGCGGGTTTCTCACGGACGGTACGGGCGAGCGCTTCATGCCGCTTTACGATCCCGCCGGCGAGCGCGCGACGCGCGATATCGTGAGCCGCGCCATCATGGACCGCATCGACAACGGCTTCGGCGGGCCGCACGGCGGCGTCTTCATCGAGATGGGGCATCTCGGGTCCGACAACGTGCGCCGGATGTTCAAGGGCATGGTGGAACGGTGCGCCGATTGCGGTTTCGACCTCGCCGCCGGGCGCGTCGAGGTCATCCCGACCGCGCACTACCTGATGGGCGGCGTGGTGTTCGACACTGCCTGCCGCACGCCCTGGCACGGCCTCTACGCGGCCGGGGAGGACACGGGCGGGGTGCACGGCGCCAATCGGCTGGGCGGCAACGGTGTCGCCAATTCCACCGTCTTCGGCGGTCTCGCCGGCGATGCGATGGCCGCAGGGCTGCCGCCGGTTGGGGAGACGTTGCCGGAACCCGACCGGCACGTGCTCGCGGCCGCGGTCGGGCGCGCCCTTGCGCCGCGTGGACGCAAGCCTGGCGATGGTGCGGCGCTTGGCGGCGAGCTTGCGCGCGTGATGTGGGAGGACGTGGGCGTGCTGCGAAATGCCGCCTCGCTCTCCCGGGCCGCGATTTCGCTTGCGGCACTCGCCGCCGCGCTCGAGGAGAGCGGCGTTGCCGATACGGATCGCCGTTACGACGTCGCATGGACCGATCGCCTCAACCTCGAGAACCTGCTGCTGGTCAGCCGGGCGATCGTCACGGCCTCTCTCTTGCGCACCGACAGCCGCGGTGCTCATTTCCGCACCGACCATCCCGAAACTTCCGATCTCGCAACCTCGCGCTACACGATGGCGCGCTTGATGGGGGGCGAATTCGCGGCCACCACCGAGCCGGTGCGCTTCACCCTGGTCCGGCCGGGGCAAAGCCTGCTCGGGGCGCCCGCTCAGGTGAGGTCCGAGGCGTAATGGACGTGCGTGGTGAGGCAGTGCGAGACGCGCCATTCCACCCTCCGCCCGTCGATCGCGAGCGCCAGACGATCGATCGCGAGTGCCGGCGTGCCCTGGGCGACGCCGAGCAAGGTGGCGTCCGAAGCGCCGAGCGCCACTGCCCTCAGCCGCTCGGACGCGCGCGCGATGCCGATCCCGTACTTCTCGGCGAAGAGCCCGTAGAGGTTGTTGGGTAGCGGGCGCTCGATGAGGCCGGGAAAGAGCGAAGCGGGCAGCACGATCGATTCGGCGATGCAAGGACGCCCGGCGAGCGCACGGACCCGCCGGATGCGCACCACGCGGGCCCGCGCTGCAAGCGCGAGACGCGCCCGCTCCTCGGCACTCGCCCGCCCCGCGCCGACGCGGAGCACACGGCTTTCCGGGAACTGGCGCTCGCCCGTCTCCGAGACGAGGCGAAAGAACTGAAAGAGGATGCGGCTCTCGTCGTGCAGGGCGACGAAGGTGCCGCGACCCTGCCGGCGCACCAGCAGATTTTCAGCCACCAGCGCATCGAGCGCCTTGCGCACGGTGCCCTGGCTCACCCCGAGCTCCGCTGCCAGCACCTGCTCGCTCGGCAGCATGGCGCCGGCCGGCCAAGCGCCTTCGGCGAGCCGGCGGAGCAGCCCTTCCCGCACCTGACGGTAGAGCGGGAAAAAGACGATCTCCGCTGCGTCTCGCCGCGCGCTCCGATTGGGCCGGGTAATGGGCGGCATGATGGGTTGACACTAGCGGAAGTCATCTGTCTTATACAAGATTAGAGCGCCAGAAGCGGCCGGCGCACGTGGCAAGAGGAGCGTCATGGAAATCCCCCAATTGCTGGTGCACAACCCCAAGGACAATGTCGGGGTCGTCGTGGTCGAGGGCCTGAAGGCGGGCACCGACATGCTCTGCGTGATCACCGAGAACAATTCCTCCTTCCGCCTGACCGCGACTGCGGACGTGCCGATCGGCCACAAGGTCGCTCTCAAGGATCTCAAGGCGGACGATACCGCCGTCAAGTACGGCGAGGATATCGGGCGAATGGTTGCCGGGGCATCGAAGGGCGGCCACGTGCACGTCCATAACCTCAAGACCAAGCGCTGGTAGGGGAAGAAGACCGATGGCTGCACCCGGCAATCTTCGCTTCTCGGGCTGGCGGCGCGCGAACGGCCGCGTCGGCGTGCGCAACCACGTGGCGATCCTGCCGCTCGACGATCTCTCCAATGCCGCCTGCGAGGCGGTCGCCAACAACATTAAGGGCGCGCTTGCCCTGCCCCACGCCTATGGGCGGCTCCAGTTCGGCGCCGATCTCGATCTCTTCTTCCGCACCATCATCGGCACCGGCGCCAACCCCAACGTGGCCTCGGTCATCGTGATCGGGATCGAGCCGGGCTGGACCGCGCGGGTCGTCGATGGGATCGCCAAGACCAGGAAGAAGGTCGAAGGGTTCGCCATCGAGCAGCACGGCGATATCAACACCATCGCCGCCGCCTCGCGGAGGGCCAAGGACCTGGTGCAGGAAGCCTCGGAGATGAAGAAGGAGGAGTGCGACATCTCCGAGCTCTGGGTCTCGACCAAGTGCGGCGAGAGCGACACGACGACCGGGCTCGGCTCCTGCCCGACCGTGGGCAACATGTACGACAAGCTGCTCCCGCGCGGCATCTACGGCGTCTTCGGCGAGACCTCCGAGATCACCGGGGGCGAGCATGTGTGCAAGGCGCGCGCGGCCACGCCCGAGGTCGGCGAGAAGTTCTACGCGGTGTGGAAGGCCTATCAGGACGAGGTGATAGAGCCCTACAAGGTGGACGATCTTTCGGAATCGCAGCCGACCAAGGGCAATATCGAGGGCGGACTGACGACGATCGAGGAGAAGGCCTTCGGCAATCTCGAAAAGATCGGCCGGACGTCCCGCTACATCGACGTGCTCGGGCCTGCCGTGGCGCCGGCGAAGGGACCCGGGCTCTATTACATGGATACTTCGTCGGCCGCGGCCGAGTGCGTGACGCTGATGGCGGCTGCCGGCTACGCGGTCCACACCTTTCCCACGGGCCAGGGTAACATCGTCGGAAATCCGATCGTGCCCGTGATCAAGATCTCCGCGAATCCGCGCACGGTGCGCACGATGTCCGAGCATATCGATCTCGACGTCTCGGGGATCCTGCGGCGGCAAATGACGATCGCCGATGCGGGGGACGCGCTGATCGACATGACCCTGCGGACCGCGAACGGCAGGCTCACGGCGAGCGAGGCGCTCGGCCACCGCGAATTCGTGCTGACCAAGCTTTACCGTAGTTCGTAACGCAGGCTCAGAGCCCGGCGAGTTCCCGCCACTCGTCTTCACCGACCGTGCGAACGCCGAGGTCCGTGGCCTTGCGCGCCTTCGAGCCGGGATCGGCGCCGGCGACGAGAAGATCGGTCGCGCGCGTGACGCTGTCGGTCACTTTCGCGCCGAGCGCTTCGGCGCGGGCCTTGGCTTCGGCCCGCGTCATGGTGGCGAGTGACCCGGTGAAGACGATCGTCTTGCCGGAGAGGGCCGAGGACCCGCTCGAGGCCGGTTCGGCATCCGCGATGGTGACCTCGCGCTCGAGCGCTTCGAGGGCGGCGATGTTGCGCGGCTCGGCGAAGAAGGCGACGATCTCCTCGACGATCGCCGGGCCGATCCCGAGGATCGAATCGAGCGCGCGCCGCTCGGCGGATTCGGGATCGGCGGCTTTGCGCATCGCGCTCGCGAAATGGCGATACGAGCCGTAATGACGGGCGAGCAGGCGCGCATTCGCCTCCCCGATGCGGCGGATCCCGAGGGCATAGATGAAGCGGGCGAGCGGGATCCTTCGCCGCTCCGCGATGGCGTTGGAGAGATTCCGCGCCGAGGTCTCGCCCCAGCCATCGCGTTTGGCGATCTCGCCCTCGCGCGCGGGAAGGGCGAAAATGTCCGCCGGACTGCGCAGCAGGCCATCGGCGTAGAATTCGGCGATCGTCTTCTCGCCGAGCCCCTCGATATCGAAGGCGGCGCGGGACACGAAATGACGCAGCCGCTCGACCGCCTGCGCCGGGCAGGTAAGGCCGCCGGTGCAGCGCCGCACCGCCTCGCCAGTTTCCCGCACCGCGCGGCTGCCGCAGACCGGACAAATGTCTGGGAAGACGAAGGGCTTGGCGCCCTTGGGCCGGCGGGAGGCGATCACCCCGAGCACTTGCGGGATCACGTCGCCCGCACGCTGGATCCGCACCCAGTCGCCGATGCGGACGTCCTTGCGCGCGATCTCGTCCTCATTGTGCAGGCTGGCGCGCGAGACGAGCACGCCGCCGACATTGACTGGCGTGAGCTGGGCCACGGGCGTGAGCGCACCGGTGCGCCCGACCTGAATGAGAATGTCCTCGAGCTTCGTTATCGCTTGCTCGGCCGGGAATTTCCATGCAACGGCCCAGCGCGGCGCCCGGCCGACCGAGCCCAGCCGGCGCTGCAACGCGAGATCGTCGATCTTGTAGACGACGCCGTCGATGTCGTAGCCGAGCCCGGCACGCTCGCCAGCCATCGTCTCCTGGAATGCGGCGGCTTCGTTCTCGTCGCGCACGTGGCGCGAAAGTGGATTGACGGCGAAGCCCCAATCACGGAGCCGCTCCAGATAGCGCCAGTGCGTGTCCGCGACCGGGTCGCTCGCCGCACCCATCGCGTAGGCGAAGAGGGAGAGGCGGCGTGAGGCGGTGATCGCTGGGTCGAGCTGGCGGAGACTGCCGGCGGCGGCGTTGCGCGGATTGGCGAAGACCTTTTCGCCGGCCTTCTCCTGCGCCTCGTTGAGCGCGAGGAAGTCGGCCTTCGTCATGTAGATCTCGCCGCGGATCTCGATGAAGGAGGGAGCCCGGTCGGCGAGGCGCTGGGGCACGGCTTCGATCGTCTTGAGGTTGGCGGTCACGTCCTCGCCCTCGACGCCGTCGCCGCGCGTGGCGCCGACCGCCAATCGTCCCTGTTCGTAGGTGAGGGAGATCGAGAGCCCATCAATCTTCGGCTCCGCAACCATGGGAAGCGGGTGGGCGGGATCGAGGCCGAGGAATCGGTGGGCGCGGGCGACGACCTCGGAAAACTCGGCCGGCGTGAGGACGTTGTCGAGCGAGATCATCGGCTCGCGGTGGCGAACCTTGCGGAAGCCTGCGGCGGGCTGGGCGCCGAGCCTGCGGGAGGGGGAATCGGGGCGCACGAGGGCGGGGAAGCGCGCCTCGATGGCTTCGTTGCGGATGCGCAGCCGATCGTACTCGGCGTCCGTCATCACCGGAGCGTCCGCCGCATAATAGGCCCGGTCGGCGGCGGCGATCCGGATCGCGAGGCGGGCGAGCTCGGCCTTCGCCTTTCTCTCGTCCAGCGCCTCTACCGGGGCGTCGCCGGGCTTTTTCATGCTCCGGCTTGCGCTCTGCCGCGGCGGAGCGCGGCGTGCCCGGGATCGGCGAGCAGGCTGGCGGCGGCGGCGCGGGCCGCGTCGGTCACCGTGGCACCGGCAAGCATCCGCGCGATCTCCTCCTGGCGCAGCATGCCCTCGAGCGCTGCCACGCGGGTCGCGCTACGGCCGCCCGCTTCTTCCTTGACGATGCGGAAATGCGCGCGCCCGTGCACGGCGACCTGCGGGCTGTGCGTGACCACCAGGACCTGCATCTGCTCGGCGATGCGGGCCAGGCGCGCGCCCACCGCGGCCGCGGTGGCGCCGCCGATGCCGGCATCGACCTCATCGAAGATCAGGGTACCCGGGTTGCGCGCACTCACCAGGACCACCTTGAGGGCGAGCATGAGGCGCGCGAGCTCGCCGCCCGAGGCCGCGCGGGCGACCGCCGCCGGCTCCTGGCCGGGGTTCGCGGCGAGCAGAAACGAGACGGTCTCGGTTCCCTCCGGCCCCCACTCCGATTCGGCGAGCGGGGCAAGGCGGCACCAAAAGCGCGCCTTCTCGAGCCGGAGCGGCGGCAGCTCACGCGCAACTTCGGCTTCCAGGCGTCCCGCCGCTTCGGCCCGGCTTGCCGCAAGCCGGGTGGCGGCCTCGATATAGGCAGCGCGCGCCGAAGCGGCCTCCCCGGCGCGGGCGGCGGCGAAAGCGGCACCGTCCTCGATCACCGCGAGCTCTTCGCGCAGGCGTGCGCGGAGATCTGGCAGCTCGCACACGGGCACGGCGTGTTTGCGGGCGGCGGCGCGCAGGGCGAAGAGGCGCGTTTCGGCGTCTTCAAGGTCGCGAGGATCCCCCGCCGCGGTCTCGGCCAGACGCTCGAGCAGCGACTCGGCCTCGATGAGCGCCTCCTCGGCGCGCTCGAGCGCGGCGAGCGGCTCGGCGGCAGGGGGGCTGAAGCGGGAAAGCGCGCGCACCGCCGCCCGCACCGCGGCGGCCGGAGGGGCGCCGGGACGGTCGCGCGGGGCGAGCTCGGCGAGCGCCAAGGCGAGGGCAGCGGCGCGCCGCTCGCCCTGCTGGAGGGCTTGGCGCTCGGCCACCAGGCGCTCTTCCTCGTCCGGCTCGGGCGCAAGCGCGTCGAGCTCCTGAACGGCGTGGGCAAGCCACTCTGCGTTCTGCTCCGTCCGCGCACGCACCGCTTCTTCCTCCTCGGCGGCGCGCACCCTTGCGCGCCAATCGGCGAAGGCAACGCTCACGGCCGAGAGGAGATTTGGCTCTGTTCCAAAACCATCGAGCAGCGTGCGCTGGATCGATGGCTCCGCGAGCCCGATTTGCGCGTTCTGGGACTGGATCTCGACGAGGGCGGCGCCGGCCCGGCGCAGAAGCCCGACCCCCACGGGCTGGTCGTTGATGAAGGCACGCGAGCGCCCGTCGCGTGAGAGGACGCGGCGGAGCAGGACCTCGTCCTCCGCTTCGATGCCTTGCTCGGCGAGCAGGGCGCGGACGGGATGGTCGGCCGGTGGGGAGAATGAGGCGGCGGCACTTGCCTCCGCCGCCTCCCGGGCGACGAGCGCGGCATCGCCGCGGGCGCCGAGGGCAAGGCCAAGGCCGTCCAGCAGGATGGATTTGCCAGCGCCGGTTTCGCCGGTGAGCACGCCGAGGCCGGGGCCGAAGGTGATATCGAGCCGGTCAATCAGGACGACGTCGCGGAGGGAGAGAGCCGTCAGCATCTCCGTCCGGGCGGGATCAGAAGATCGCGCTCCAGAGACCGCCGAAGAAACCGGGCCCCCCTGGCGGCTGGGGCGCGCTGGCGGTGACGACGCCGGCCTCGTGCAGGCGTGCATAGGCGTCGCGATACCAGGTGCTGCCGGGATAGTTGTATCCGAGCACGGCACCGGCATGCGCCGCTTCGGTCTTCATACCGAGCTTGAGATAGCATTCGACTAGACGCTCAAGCGCCTCGGGGACGTGGTTGGTGGTCTGGTAGTCCTGGACGACCGTCTGATAGCGGCCGATCGCGGCGATATAGTCGTTCTGGCGCTCGTAGTAGCGGCCGATCACCATCTCGTGGCCCGCCAGATGATCGCGGCAGAGATCGATCTTGAGGCGTGCGTCATTGGCATAGGCACTGCCGGGAAAGCGGTTGACCACCTCTTGCAGCGCGGTGATCGCCTCGCGGGTGGCCTGCTGATCGCGCAGAATGTCGGAGATCTGCTCGTAGTAGCAGAGGGCGCGCAGATAATAGGCATAGGCGATGTCGGGATTGGCGGGGTGGAGCTGGATGAAGCGTTCGAGCGCGTCGATCGCGCCCGTGTAGTCCTGCTGCAGATAGGCCGCGTAGCCGTGCATCAGCTGGGCGTTCGTCGCCCAGGGGGAGAAGGGGAAGTCCTCCTCCACCTGATCGAAATCGCTGATCGCCTGCTTGTAGTTCTCTGCATTCATCTGGGCGACGCCGCTCTGGTAGAGGCCCTGGGCCGTCACCGGCCCTGCCTGCTTCTTGACGGTCGGGCCGCCGAAGAGCCCGCAGCCGCCGAGGAGGAGGGGGAGGACCAAGAGAACTGAGGTCAGGCGAGGACGCATGGGGGAATCCTGAGCAGGCGACGAGTCTATAGCATAACGGAGCATAACGGATCATCGGGCGGCGAAGCGGGCCAGCGTGTAGGCGGGATCGGGCGCCTCGTCGTGGCGGATCGCACCGGCGGCCAGGCGGCCGATGAGGGGACCGAGTGTATAGGCGTTGGCAGCGAGGGCGTTGAAGAAACCAGGGAGGCCGGGGGCCTCGCCGAGGAGGGGAGCCGCGTCGATCTCGGGGGCCATGCCGGTCCAGGCACGGACGGCGGAGAGGCCGGCGAGCGCGGGGAGCGTGCGCGCGGCGACCCATAGATTGGCCTCGATATTGCGCCGAAGCGGCCTCGTGGCCCCGGTCGCTTCGTCGTAATCGCCGAACCAGCCGCCGCCGATCAAGAAGCTGCCGTTCGCCTGCTGCTTGAGCGAAAGATGGCGACCGGCGAGCAGCACGAGATGGCGCGTGAGGGGCAGGACAGGCTCTGTGACAATCACCTGCTGGACGGTGCCGCTCACGGGCACCGCGAGGCCCGCCATGGCGGCGATGCGCCTGCCGTAGGGGCCGGCGGCGTTGACGACGCAGCCGGCTCTGATCGGGCCGCTTCCGGTTTCGGCGTGCCAGGAGCTGCCGGCGCGCTCGAGCGCGGTAACCTCGGCCCCGGCCAGGAGCCGAGCGCCGCTCTTCTCGGCGAGATGGCGAAGGGCAAGACTGCCGCGGAGGGGATCGCCGTAGCCCTCCCCCGGACAGAAATCGGCGCCGAGGAGATCCGGCGAAAGGGCGGGCGCAAGCGCGCGCAGCTCATTGGCTCCGATCAGGCGGCTTGGGATGCCGTGGCGGTTCTCCATGGCGACTTTGGCGGCGAGCCACCGCAGCGCCCCTTCATCCTCGGCGACCATGAGCCCGCCCTCGGCCACGATGCCGAGCGATTCGCCCGCCTCGGCGGCGATCTCCTTCCAGAGCGCGATCGCTTGCGGACCGAGGGGGAGGGTGGAAGCGGCCCGGCCGCCGTCGGGCGGGCCCGACTCGGAAAAATCATAGGCAAGCAACTGGACGTGCAGGCTGCCGGCATTGGCGGTGCTTGCCGCCATGGCGAAGCTCTCCGCCCGCTCGGCGACGAGCACGTCGGTTCCCTCGCGGGCGAGGTACAGGGCGGTTGCGAGGCCGACGATGCCGCCGCCGATCACCAGGACGTCGGCGGTTCGAGGAGCGGCGGCGGGCAGGGCGGCGGGGCGGCGCTCCGGGGGCGTGGGGTCATGGATGTGGGCCGCGGCGAACTCCGGCCCTGGGAACATCAACGGCGCCATTGGCACCGGGCGCACGGGCGGGCGCGGAAAGGCGAAGGCGAGGGGCTCGGGTTGCTCGGGGCAGAGACGGGCAATTGCAGCAGCGCAGAACCGCCCCTGACAGGGACCCATGCCGGCGCGTGTCGCCTTCTTCAGCGCGGCAAGCGAGGTGGTGCCGGCAGCGATCTCGGCACGGATGCAGCCGGCCGTGACCTCCTCACAGCGGCAGACAACGGTGGAACCGGCGAGAGTGGCGGGATCGAAAGGGAGCGGCGAGAACATCTGCCAAAGCGCGCGTTGAAACTGCCCGGCGCGGGCAAGCGCGGCGTGGGTGGCGCTGGAATCGGGGGCGCGAAAACCGAGATCGCGAGCGGCGGCGAGCCCGGCGAGGCGGCCGCGCGCGGCGGCGATGCGGGCGCCACCGAACGCGGCGCCGTCGCCGACCGCGAACAGCTGGGGGAGACTGGTTCGGCCCTCTTCGTTGGTTACGGTCGCGAGATGGCCGAGGCCGGAATCGACGAATCGGTGCGCGGCGCCGAGCGCCCGCGCGAGCGCCGTTTCCGGCTGGAAGCCTGCGTTTAGGGCGACCAAACCGGCGGGGACACTGCGTTCTCCGGCCGGGGTCGCGATACGTACGGACGATGGCCGATCCTCGCCCTCGATCGCAGTGATCCTGCTCTTCCAGAAGACGGGAACGCCGGCGCGCCGGAGGCCAAGGAGGTAGGAGAAACCGGCGCGGAGAAGATCGGGCGCGGCACGGGCGAGGGCGAGGGTCTGACTGAGTGCGACGAGGCCGGGGCGCGGCGCCGCCTCGACGACCGCGCCCAGACGGACGCCGGAGGCGAGCAGTTCCGCAGCGAGCTGGAAATTGAGCGGCCCGTTGCCCGCGATGACGACGGGTTCTGCCGGGCAGACGCGCTGAGCGCGGACGAGCGTCTGGAGAGCCCCCGTGGCCATCACGCCCGGGAGCGTCCAGCCGGGGAGCGGCACCGGGCTCTCGTGGGCGCCGGGGGCGAGAATGACGCGGCGCGGGCGGAAGATGATCTCGCGGTCGCGCACGAGGGCGGCGATCTCGTCTGCGGCAAACGCCCCCCACACGAGGGCCCCTGTCTCGACGGCAACGCCGGCCGCGGCGAGGGCCGCACGCAGCGCGTCTCCCTCGCGGAATTGGGCATCCGGCGCGCCGTGCACGTGGCTGGCGGCGAGCGGCTTGAGGAACTGCCCGCCCAGCTTCGCCCGCTCGTCGAGCAGGACGACGGATGCGCCCGCCTCTTGGGCGGCGATCGCTGCCGAGAGGCCGGCTGGACCGGCACCGATGACGAGGATGTCGGGGGCCCGCTCCTCCGGCTGAAGCCGGCTCGATTGCGGGGCGAGCGGAGCGAAAGAGGCGGATGGCACGCCGGTCACCTCCATGCCCTCGGTGACCTCGACCAGGCAGGCGCGCTGGCCGACGCGCCCGTCGATGCTGACCACGCAGTCGAAGCAGGCGCCGATGCCACAGTAGAGTCCTCGCGGCGCGCCGGATGAGGTCCTTCGAACCGCAAGAGCGCCGGCGGCGGCAAGCGCAGCCGCGACGGTCTCCCCTTCGAGAGCCGGGATTTCGGTCCCTTCGAAGCGGATGGTGAGCGGTCGTCCAACAGGCTTGATAGCGGGATGGCTAAGACGCATGGGGCGGGGCGGATGCGTGGCGAGCCGGCAAAACTGGCAGACCTGCGGGCGAGCGCAAGCGGTGGGACGGAGGCGGAGGGCCCGGCAGCGCCCGGATCAGCTCAGATACCGCTCCGTCAGGTAAGCCTGAAAGGCTTCCGGATCGAGCGGCTTGCCGGTGGCCATGCGCAGCAGCTCGTCGAACCCGTAAAGGCTCGCACGGGCGTGGACATTGGCGGCGAGCCAGCCACTGAGCGGCGCGAAATCACCTGCGGCGAGCGCCGCATCGAGCCCGGGCGCCGCCCTGCGGGCGGCCACCATCAGCTGCGCTGCGGCCATCGCGCCGAGGGTGTAGCACGGGAAATAGCCGAAGCCGCCATCATACCAATGGATGTCCTGCAGGCACCCGGCCGCGTCGTCGGGCGGAGTGATCCCCAGCAGCGATTTCATTCCCTCGTTCCAGGCGGCCGGCAGGTCGGCAGGCTCGAGGTCGCCTACGATCAAGGCAACCTCGAGCCGGAAGCGCAGGATCACATGTGCGGGATAGGTGATCTCGTCCGCATCGACGCGGATCAAGCCCCGTTCGGCCCGTCGGCAGAGACAGGCAAGGTTACCCTGCTCGTATGCCGGGTCGGGGCCGAAGGCGCGCGCGAGCTCCGGCCCGAGCCAGCCGAGGAAGGCGTCCGAGCGGCAGGCCTGCATCTCGACAATGAGCGACTGGCTCTCATGCACCGCCATTCCGGCGGCGGCCCCGACCGGCTGGCGGGCAAAGGCGGTCGGCAGGCCGCGCTCGTAGAGTGCGTGGCCGGTCTCGTGCAGCACCGCGAACAGCGATTTGAGCCCGTCTGCCGGGTCGTAGCGGGTGGTGATGCGCACGTCGCTTGGCGTGCCGCCGCAAAAAGGGTGCTCGGAACGGTCGAGCCGCGCATGGTCGAAGGCGAGCCCAACGCGCTCGGCCATGCAGCGGCAGAGCGCCTCTTGGACCATGATAGGGAAAGGTCCGGCCGGCCGGCGCGGGGCCTGGCGCCCTGCCGCGACCATCTCCGCGCGGGGCAGCGCGCGTGCGAGGAACTCCTCATAGACCGCAAAGACCGGAACGACGTCGGCGGCACCGATGCCGCGCTGGTGGCCGTCCATCAGCGCATCGTAGGGGGCAAGGCCGAGGGCGGCACCGAGCGCGTGCGCCTGTTCCCGGGCGAGCCGCACCACCTCGTTGAAGGCTGGCAACACCGCCGCGTAGTCGGCGGCCCGGCGCGCCTCCCGCCAAATTTTCTCGCAAGCCGAGTTGGCCCGCGTCGCCGCCTCCACGAGGTCGCCCGGTAGCGCCGCGGCCCGTGTATGGGCATGGCGCATCAGACGAAGGTTCGCCGCCCGCCAGGGATCAGGATCGGGGGACTGCTCGGCGGCCGCGAGGTCCGAAGCGACCGCCGGAGCAATTAGGAGTTCGTGGCCGAGGCCGGCGAGCACGGCCAGCTGGTCACCGCGGGCGACCGCCCCGCCGGGCGGCATCATCGAAGCGGCGTCCCAGCCCAGCATGGCGCTCGCCTCGTCGAGTGCGGCGATGCGGGCGAAGCGCGCCACCAGGCGCTCGTACGCCGGTGTGATCGCGGTCGCTTTCACCCGCGCAGCCTCTGGCGGGCCCAGAAGCAGAACTCGAAAATCACGACCGCGGCAAGCCCGAACCAGGTGAGCGCGTATTCGAGATGATTGTTCGGCGGATGGGGCAGGTGCTGGGCAGGCATTGGATAAACGCCCGGGACCGGCCTGCCGAGCACGACCAGCGTGAAGGGCGCGACCTGTGGCAGCCCCAGCGCCGCACCGATCCGGGTCGGATCGAGAGTGTAAAACCGGCGCTCGGGAACATCGTCGGGCGCGGAAAAGAGCCCTGGGAAGTCGGGTGGGCGGAGATAGCCGGCGACCGAGGTCGGGCCTGCGGGCAGACTCGCTAGACGACGATCGGACATCGGTACCCAGCCGAAATCCACCAGGACCGGCGGCGCCGCGCCGCGCTCGAGCGGCACGATGAGCTGGCCGCCCTCTTCGGAGCCTTGCGCGGTGGTTTCCACCTGGTCGCCGTAGAGCGCGGCGAGGCCCCGCAGCAAACGGCCGCTGACGGCGACCTTGGCGTAGGGGCCCGGATGATCCGAGAGGGGAATGCCCGGCCGTGCCTCGGCCGCCCGGATCTCGGCCAGGATGGCGAGCTTCCACGCGAGGCGGTGAAGCTGCCAAACGCCGAGCCCGACCAGCGCCGCGGCCAGCAGGGCGGCAAGCGCGCCGGGCAGTATCAGCCCCCGCCAGCCCTCGGCCGCCCCCAGGTGGCCGGGCGGCCGTCCGGCCGCGTCCGAATTACCCGACAGTGACCGCGCTCGCGCCCCAGAGATAGATGAAGGTGAAAAGGAAGAGCCATACGACGTCGACGAAGTGCCAGTACCAGGCGGCCGCCTCGAAGCCGAAATGCCGCTCCGGGGTGAACTGCCCCGCCCGCGCCCGGAAGTAGCAGACCGTAAGAAAACAGGTGCCGACGATGACATGGAAGCCGTGGAAGCCGGTGGCGAGGAAGAAGACCGACGGATAGACCCCGCCGTGAAACGGAAACGGCGAATGCGTGTACTCGTAGAGCTGGCCACAGGTGAAGGAGATGCCGAGCAGCACCGTCAATCCGAGCCCGGTGATCAGCCCCTTACGATTATTCTCGAGCAGGCAATGGTGCGCCCAGGTCACCGTGGTGCCCGAGAGCAGCAGGATCATCGTCAACAGGAAGGGCACGCTGAATGGGTTATCGGTATGGATCCCAGCCGGCGGCCACTCGGCGATCTTGGCAAAGGAGACGTGGTCCGGAAACAGCGCGAAGTTGAAGAACGCCCAGAAGAAGGCGACGAAGAACATCACCTCGCTGGTGATGAAGAAGAGCATTCCGTAGCGTAGGCCGAGCCGTACGATCGGCGAATGGAGGCCGGGCGTCCTGCTCTCCCGGATCACATCCCGCCACCACATGAACATCACGACGGCGACGCCGAGCACGCCGATCACCAGCAGCGTGTAGTTGTCGAAGTTGCCGACCATGATGATGCCGACAAGCACCATCGCGCCGAACAGCGCTCCGATGATCGGCCAGGGGCTCGGGTTGACGAGGTGGTACGGTTGCTTGATCCCGGAACTGGTCACCAGGGGGGTGCCCAAGGGGGCATCATGCGCGTCGCTGCTCATGCTTTTTCCGTTCGTTTCCCGGCCTATGAATACTTGTCCCGCGGGACGTCAGCAATGGCTCGGCAGGATCGCCAGATGAACAAGCTTCCCATCCATGGTGAAGTCGCCGAAATTCATCGCCAAACCGTCAGCCACGCCGTTCAGGAAGTAGCGCATGCCGATCTCGAAATCCGGGACCACCGTATCCGGCTTTCGGCTGAAAAAGGCGACGTGCACGCGCGTGCTCGGGAGTTTCGCGAGCATGGAGAACCGCGACGCGTCCCCCGCGTCGCGCGCCACGACTGGCGGCTCCCAGCCATCGATCGCCACCGAACTGTCCGAGGCGCCGTTCTCGCCGGTCCCGTCGAAGAGCGGCATGGCGATGAATTTCTCGCCCGCCCGGGCCGCGCGGATGATTGCTTCGGTTTGCCACATCGGGAACATCGTGCCGACCGGCAGCTTCACGGTCGCGGCCTTCGGCGCCGTGTACGTCACCTCTCCCGGCCCGCCCTGCCGGTCGAGATGCGCCTCGCCGTCCAGCCGGTCGTCGACCTCGCCGTCGGTCGTGTCCACCGTGTGGAAGCGGAAGGCCAGCCCGTCCTTGGCCTCCCAGGTCGCGTAATCGGACACCGTGCGGGTCACCTGCCCGTCCCCGTTGATCAGCGTCATTTCCAGACGCTGGCGTACGGCCCACCCGTTGCAAGCGTCGATCACCTCGTAGCCCATCTGGCCGCTGCCCGCGACCACGTCCCCGCCGGCGGGCGCCCCGAGCTGGAGCTGGTAGAGGGCGTCCTGGCCGACGAAGGGCAATTCCGGCGCCGCGCGTGCCGAGACCACCGCCAATAGCCCACCGACCACGGAGAGCGTCAGGATTCGGCGCATGCAAACTCCAGGTTGCGCAATCTCAGCATACAGACAATCGGTGGCCGCTGTCAGCCAGCCTCGGCCTTAGGCGGCAGATCGAGCCGAATCGCAAGCTCCTTGAGCCTTGCCGGCGACACCTCCGCCGGCGCGCCCATCATCAGGTCCTCCCCCCGCTGATTGAGCGGGAAGAGGATCACCTCTCGGATGTTCGGCTCGTCCGCGAGCAGCATCACGATCCGGTCGATCCCCGGTGCCGAACCGCCGTGCGGCGGCGCACCGTAGCGGAACGCATTCAACATGCCGCCGAACCGTCGCTCGACCTCCTCCGGGGCATAGCCCGCGATCGCGAACGCGCGCACCATGATATCGGCACGGTGGTTGCGGATCGCGCCCGAGGAGAGTTCCACGCCGTTGCACACGATGTCATACTGATAGGCCTTGATCGAGAGCGGGTCCTGGGTCTCGAGCGCCTCCAGCCCGCCCTGTGGCATGCTGAAGGGGTTATGGCTGAAGTCGATCTCACCGGTCTCCTCGTTCCGCTCGTACATGGGGAAGTCGGTGATCCAGCAGAAGCGAAACGCACCGCGCTCGCAAAGGCCGAGCTCCTCGCCGAGCCGCATCCGCACCGCGCCTGCGAACTTTTCCGCTGACCCTCGCTCGCCCGCTGCGAAGAACACCGCATCGCCGATACCGACGTCGCACGTCGAGCAGATCGCCGCGACCCGGTCGGCCTCGAGGTTGCGAACGAGAGGCCCCTTCAGCCCCTCGCGATCGAATACGATGTATCCAAGCCCGCCTGCGCCCTCCGTCCGCGCCCACTCGTTGAGCCGGTCGAAGAAGCTGCGCGGCCTCGCTGCCCCGCCGGGCGCCGGGATCGCCCGGACGACGCCGCCCGAGGCAGCGATTCGGGCGAAAAGCGCGAAGGCGGAATTGCGGAAATGCTTGGTCACGTCGCGGATCTTCAGCGGATTGCGCAGGTCCGGCTTGTCGGTGCCGTACTCGGCAAGCGCCGTATCGTAGGGAATGCACGGGAACGGCGGCGCCGTCACCGCCCGCCCACCCGCGAACTCGCGGAAAACGCCCGATATCACCGGCTCGATCGCGGCGAAGACGTCCTCCTGGGTCACAAAGCTCATCTCGAAATCGAGCTGGTAGAACTCGCCCGGGCTGCGGTCGGCGCGCGAGGCCTCGTCGCGGAAGCAGGGCGCAATCTGGAAGTAGCGATCGAACCCGGCCACCATGATGAGCTGCTTGAACTGCTGCGGCGCCTGGGGCAACGCGTAGAACTTCCCGGGATGTAGCCGCGCCGGCACCAAAAAGTCACGCGCGCCCTCGGGCGAGGAAGCGGTCAGGATCGGCGTCGTGAATTCGACGAACCCAGCCTCCTGCATCCGCCGGCGGATCGAGGCGATCACTGCCGTCCGGAGCATGATGTTCCGATGCATCTCTTCCCGCCTGAGGTCAAGGAAGCGGTACTTAAGCCTGAGATCCTCTGGGAACTCCGCCTCGCCGGCCACCTGGAGGGGCAGCACCTCCGCCGCGGACTGCACGGCAAACTCCGCCACCCGAAGCTCGATCTCCCCGGTGGGCAGCTTCGGGTTGACCGTGCCCGGCGCGCGGGGCACTGTCTTGCCCGTCAGTGTCACCACGCTTTCTACCCGAATGCGTTCGACCTCGGCGAACACCGCGCTCTCGCGATCGACCACGCATTGCGTGAGGCCGTAATGGTCGCGAAGATCGATAAAGAGCAGCCCTCCGTGGTCGCGCTTGGCGTGCACCCACCCGGACAACCGGGCGGTGGTTCCGATGTCGGCGGCGCGAAGCGCACCACAGTCATGCGTGCGGTAAGGATGCATCAGGCAGATCCGCTCAAGGAAAGCCCGGCAGAAGCCTCTTTCGACGCAGCCCTGTCAACCCGCTGCCGTCACCTGCTGCCCTTCCCCGCCACGGACGGCGCGTGTAGAAGCGGGACATGGACCGTCCTGTTCGCGCGCCCGCTGCCGCGACGCGCCCCGGATCTCCGCCCGTTGCCCTAATCGACAGCACCGATGCGCTGGCTGCGCTCTGCGCCCGGCTGTCCGGGGAGCCATTCGTCAGCGTCGATACCGAGTTTATGCGCGAGCGCACGTACTGGCCACGGCTCTGCGTCGTCCAGCTCGCGGGTGCGACCGACACCGCGGTGATCGACGCCGAGGCACCGGGGATCGATCTCGCGCCGCTCGGAACGTTGCTCGCCGATCCGGCGGTGACCAAGGTCTTCCACGCCGCCCGCCAGGACGTCGAAATCTTTCTCCTGGTCTTCGGTCGGGTGCCGGAGCCGCTCTTCGATACGCAGGTGGCGGCGATGGTCGCGGGCTATGGCGACCAAGTAGGGTACGACCAGCTCGTCTCCTCGCTCACCGGTGGCGTGATCGATAAGGCCCACCGCTTCAGCGACTGGTCTGCCCGCCCCCTCTCGGCGGCGCAGATCGGATATGCCGCGGCCGACGTCACCTATCTCCGCACCGTCTATGAGAAGCTGAGCACCCGGCTCGAACGCGAGGGCCGCCTTGCCTGGGTCGCCGAGGAGATGGCGGTGCTCGCCGACCCCGCGACCTACCGCAACGATCCGGAGACGATGTGGGAACGGCTCAAGTCACGTACCGCGAACCGACGCATGCTCGGCGTCCTCCGCGCCGTCGCCGCCTGGCGCGAGCGCGAGGCGCAACGGGTGGACATTCCCCGCCAGCGGCTGCTCAAGGACGAGACGTTGCTCGAGATCGCCGCGACCGCACCCGCCACGCCCGACGCCCTTGCTCGGGCGCGTGGCCTCGGCCGCGGCTTCGCCGAAGGGAGGATTGGCGCCTCTCTCCTCGCTGTCATTGCCGCGGCCAAGGCGCTTCCCGACGCGGCGCTGCCCGCGCCGACGCCGGCGCGCCCGGGAAGCCGTGCCGCCCCGGCGCTCGTCGCCCTTCTCAAGGTCCTGCTCGCGGCGAAGTGCGAGGCGCATCACGTCGCCCCGCGACTGCTCGCCTCCGCCGAGGAGATCGAGCGGCTCGCCGCCGAGGACGAACCGGAGATTCCCGCCCTTTCCGGCTGGCGTCGGGAGATCTTCGGGGCCGACGCGCTGGCGTTGAAGGCCGGCGGGATCGCACTCGGCGTCGAAGGCCGCCGCATCAAGCTTCTGCCGGTCTCCGCATAGGCCTCCCCCTTACGCCGCCTCGGAAAGCACGAGCCGCCGCTCCTTCCGCCGGAGCGCCGGGACGGCGGCGAAGGAGTCCTTCACCGCCTCGGAGATGGTCAGTCCGGCGAATTGTGGCGCGAGCCGCCGCCCTGCGCGTTCCCAGACCGGAGCGGTTCGCAGCACCAGACGGCCATTGATCGGCGGGAGATAGAGCGCGGTCTCGCGCCGCTCGATCCGGAACAACGAGTTTGCGAGCAGCGCGCCAAGCTGACGGGCCGAATAGGGTTGGCCGTGGCCGAAGGGCGTGGCCTCGACATAGGCCCAGGGGCTACGTCGGTTGGGTGCGACGACCATCAGCCGCCCGTCATCCTTGAGGACGCGCCAGACCTCGCGCAGCAGCCGCCGTGCGTTCTCCGCTGCCTCAAGCCCGTGGACGAGGATGACGCGGTCGAACAGGAGGTCGGGAAAAGGCAGCGCGTCCTCCTCCGCGGTGCAGGAGAGCCCGGGTTTCCCGGCCGGCCACCGCGCCGCGCCGATCTGCGCCGGGGTGAGCGCGATGCAACGTTCGGCGGTGTCGCGCCAGAGGCGGAGATAAGGCGGGGCGTAGCCAAGCCCGAGCAGCGACTTGCCGACGAGGTCGGGCCACAACGAGGCAAGTCGCTCGCGGAGCAGCCGCGCCGTCACCACGCCCTGACGTCCTGCATAGAAATCGGCGGCCGCCGCCACATCGATCGCCATGGCGAACCTATAGCACGGCAGCCAGGACGAGCGCGTCCGAGCCGTCCGGATAGTAGCGCGGGCGCCTGCCGACCGCGGCGAAGCCGGCGGCGGCGTATAGGGCGCGTGCCGGTTCGTTCGCGGCCGAAACCTCGAGCACCATCCGCTGCGCCCCCTGAGCGCGGGCGCGCGCCATCGCCCTCGCCAACAGCAAGCGGCCGCGGCCGCGGCGGCGGGCGGCGGGACTGACGGCGAGGGTAAGGATTTCGGCTTCGTCGGCGGTAACCCTGGCAAGCGCGATGCCTCCCGCCGGATCGATGAGGCCAAACACGCCGGGAAGAGCAAGCTGGGCGGCGAAAGCCTCCGCGCTCCAGCGCGCGCCGCGCGGGAAGGCGCTTGCGTGGATCGCGGCCAACGCCCGGGTGTGGGCGCGACCGGCGACGAGCATCGTTTCCCCGCTCATGCGGGCGGCGGGCGGGCGCCCTTGGATGGCAGGGCCGCCGGTGGATCGACATAGAGGGGTGCGGCCGGGCGTGGCGGAAGCTGGCCGCCAAGGCGGAGGGTGGCAGCGCGCCCGACGCCTGCGGCGTCCGGCAGGAGGATGCCCGCAAACCGCGCCACGGGTCCGAGGGAGGCGGCAGCCGCTGCCGCGCCGTCCCCCGCCAGCGCCACTGGAGCGCTGGGCTTGGGCAGCGCCGCGCGGTCCCATGAGGTGATCTCGCCCGCGCGCTCGAGGAAGATGCGCCCACGCCGCGAATCGATCGCGACCCAAAGGCGGTCCGACGCGACCTCGGGCAGCAGAGCGGCGATCGCTTCGCCGACGCTCACACCGACCACCGGGATGCCGGCGGCGAGCCCAATTCCGGCTGCGAGTGCAAGGCCGGCGCGGATGCCGGTGAAGCTGCCGGGCCCGATGGTCGATGCCACGGCGTCGAGATCCCCCACTGCCAGGCCGGACGACGCAAGCGCCCGCGCGGCGAGAACGGCGAGCTCCCGGCTCTCGCTACCGGAAGCCGCACCAACCACGCACCCGTCTGCAAGCACCGCGGCGGAGGCGCGCGCGAGCGCCGAATCGAGGGCAAGAATCTTCACTGGCCGGTGTAGAGCGGCCGGCGCTTCTCGTTGAAAGCGCGGATGCCTTCGCGCCGGTCCGCGGTCGGCACCAAGCGGTTATAGGCCTCGATCTCTAGCATCAGCGCCGCGCCGAGATCCATCGCCGCGCCGACGTTCACCGATTGCTTGATCTGGCGGACCGAGAGCGGCGCGTTGGCCGCGATTGCGCGGGCGGTGGCGCGCGCCTCGGCGAGCAGATCTGGCCCTGGACAGACGCGGTTGACGATGCCCCACTCCAGCGCCTCGGCAGCCGCGAAGGGGCGGCCGGTGAGGAGGATCTCCTTCGCCCGCCGGATCCCTGCCGCGCGCGGCAGGGTCTGGGTTCCGCCGGCGCCGGGCATGATGCCGAGCGTCACTTCGGTGAGCGCGAAGCGGGCGTGGGCGGCGGCGTACGCGAAGTCGGCGAGAAGAGCCAGCTCACAGCCCCCGCCATAGGCGGCGCCGTTCACCGCCGCGATGACCGGCATCGGGGCGAGCAGGATCGCCCGCACCATGCGCTCGAAGATGAGATGCTGGGCCTGCCACTCGGCGTCGGTCATGCCGAGCCGTTGCTTGAGATCGCCGCCAGCGCAGAAGGCGCGCTCGCCGGCGCCCGTCAGCAGCACGACGCGGGCGCGCCCGGGTTCGGCATTGAGGCGATCGAAAACCTCGAAGAGCTCAAGCGCCATTTCGGTGTTAAGGGCGTTCGAGACCTCGGCGCGGTTGAGCGTGATCTCGCAGACCCCGCCCTCCGATTGTCCGAGCGTGATCGTCGTGTAGCTCCGGGCCACGCTCAGGCAGCCGCAGCGAGGGCAGGCGCGGGGAGCGGGGTGGGAACGGGCTCGGCAACGCGGCCCCCGAGCACGACCAGCGTCTTCTCAATCTCGCCGGCCACCTTGTGGTATTCGCGCCGGAGCAACCCGAGCTCACCCTTCGCCCCCTCGAGGCGGAAGACGGAGGGCCCGGCCGCCTTGCCGCGCGCAGCCGCCAATCCTTCCAGCCGATCGATCAGCACATAAGTTGCCACCACCGCCGCGATCTCTTCTTCGCCGAGGAAGGTGAGCCGCCCCATTGTCCCGCGATAGACCGCTGTCACCGAACGGCAGGACAGCACGTAGCCCGCCTCGGTGCGGAGCAGCCGGATGTTCTCCCGCACGAGCTCGGCGAGGCTCGCGAGCTCGGCGGCAATGGCAGCGCGATACCGGCGCCCGTCCCGGCGCGCCTGGACGATCGCGAAGCCGCGATTGGTGCCGACATTCACTGTCACCATCATGAGCATCGCAAAGAGGGGGATGAGATGCCAGAGCAGGATCGGGCCAGCTGAAAAGCCGTACATCGTTCAGGTCTCCCGGTGAGCGCGGCGGGACTTTAGCACCGGGTACCCACGATCTGGCCCATCCATAGGATTATGGATGTATAACATGTTGATTTTGTTCGATGAATTTTATGCGGACGGCGGGATTCGAACCCGCACTCCCCACGGGGGAAGCAGATTTTCTTACCACTTCGGCTTCCGCCGCCGCCGCCGGGAGCCCGGCGGCGTTCGTGGTCTGGACTATCCCTTCGCCCCGGCCCGGATGGGCCGTGCGGGCGCCGCCCGTCTAGTCTCTACACCTTCCCCGGACGAGAGGGCCCGGGGCTTGGCTCGGGATCGGCCCGGCCCCAAGGAGCCGTAGGCGTTCCCCGAATTTGAGCGGTTCTGCACCGCGGGTTTCCCCGCGGGCACTCCGAGAGCCAAAGTCTGCCGCGTCTGCCGTTCCGCCACGTCCGCGCGCGATGGCCAAGCTTCCGCTCCTCAGCCGCCGGCGGCAAGCCGGCAGGCGATGTCGAGGCCACGCCGGATCAGCTTCTCGCTCGCCTCCGGCGTGCGAAAGGCGCTGTGCGCCGAAAGGGTCACGTTATCGAGCGAAGCGAGCTTATGGCCGGCGGGGAGCGGCTCGGTGGCAAAAACGTCGAGCGCGGCGTGGGCGAGCCTGCCGTCAGCGAGGGCCGCGATCATCGCATCCTCGTCAACCAGCGCGGCGCGGGCGGTGTTGACGAGGATCGCGCCCGGCTTGAGCCGTGCCAGGTGCTCGGCGCCGAGGAAGCCGCGCGTCTCGTCGGTGAGCAGGAGGTGGAGCGAGATGACGTCGCTTTCGGCGAGCAGGGTCTCGAGCGGCGCGAAGCTCACGCCCGGAGCGGGCTTGGGCGTGCGATTCCAGGCCAGCACGCGCATCCCCGAGCCGCCAGCGATGCGCGCCACCTCCGCGCCGATGCCGCCGAAACCGATCAGCCCGATCGTCTTGCCGGTGAGTTCCAGCCCCTCGGTGCGCGGCCAGCCACCCTCGCGGATGAGGCGGTCCATGCGCGCGAGGCCGCGCGCAGCCGCCCACATCAGCGCGATCGTGTGCTCGGCGACGGCGGTATCGCCGTAGCCCTTGATGATATGGACTTCGATGCCGAGCGCGGCCAGCTCCTCGGGATGCATGTAGCTGCGCGCGCCGGTGCCGAGGAAGATGACGTGCCTGATCCCCTTGCACGCGCGCATCGCCTCGGTCGGGATCTGGCTGTGATCGTCCATCACGAAATCATGCCCGGCGAGCAGGCGGGGCAGGATTTCGGCCGGGACGTGATGGTCCTCGTAGAGCGTAACCGGCGGGTCGGTCGGCCGCCTGACCTTCCGGTAGACATCGCCGAGCTCATCGCTCGCGTCGATGAACACACCCTTCATGCCGCACGTTCTCCGCCTGCCCCGGGAGGGATAGTGCGGAAGCCTCGGCGCGGCAGCAAGGGAGGCACCGCACGGAGATGATTGACGCTCGCGGCCTCACCCGCGCATGGTCCGGCTGCCGCGGCGATGCCAAGCGTCAAGCACCCTGCCCGAGCAACCCGGCAGAGGCCGGCGAAAAATCCTCGGTCCGTCCCGGGCAGGCCGCAGGCGGGCAGCGGCTGGCGGGCGCTGCGGCTGGCGGTCATTCTGGCGATTTGGGGCGCGCTGGCGTTTGCGGCCCTCGTTTTGTGGTTTGCGCGCGACCTGCCCCGCCCGCAGGACGCACTGCTCGCGGTGCGCCGCCCGAGCCTCGTGCTCGAGGACCATGCGGGGCGCATCTTCGCAACCTACGGCGATCTCGTCGGCGAGCCGCTCACGCTCGCAGAGATGCCGCCCTATCTTCCGGCGGCGGTGGTGGCGATCGAGGACCGGCGCTTCTGGTCCGAGCCAGGCTTCGATCCCGTGGGCATGCTGCGCGCGGCGCTCGCCGACCTGATCGCGGGCCGTGTCGTCGAAGGGGGCTCGACGATCACACAGCAAGTCGCGAAGAATCTCTTCCTTTCCGATGCCCGCACCCTCAAGCGCAAGGTGCAGGAGGCACTGCTCACCCTCTGGCTTACGCACGCTTTCACGCGCCGGGAGATCCTCGAGATCTGGCTGAACCGGGTCTATTTCGGCTCGGGCGCCTGGGGGGTGGATGCGGCCGCGCGCATCTATTTCGGCGTCTCCGCCCGCGATGTTTCGCTCTGGCAGGCGGCCGTGCTCGCCGGGTTGCCACAAGCTCCATCGCTTCTCAATCCGCTCGCCGACCGGCAAGCCGCGGCGGCGCGGGGCCGGCAGGTGCTTGCGGCGATGGCAGAGAGCGGCGCCATCACGCCGGCCGCGGCAAGAAGAGCCGCCGCGGCCATTCATTTTCCCCCGCCTGTCACAGTCGGCGGCGGCTGGTTCGCCGACTGGGTGGCGGAGACCGCTCGCCCTGACCTTCCGCCGGGCCAGGACGCGGTTCTGCAGACCACGCTCGACGGGACGCTTCAGGCGACGGTCGAGAGCCGGCTCGATCGGCTGCTCGCCGGCCCCGGCGCCGCCGCCGGGGTGCACCAGGGCGCCGTTGTCGTGCTGAATGCCGCCACGGGGGCCGTGCTGGCGATGGCGGGCGGGCGGGATTACCGGGAGAACCCGTTCAACCGCGCGGTGCTCGCCGTTCGCCAGCCGGGTTCCGCCTTCAAGCCGTTCGTCTGGCTTGCGGCACTCGAGAAGGGCCTCCGCCCCTCGAGCCCCGTGCTCGATGCGCCGATCGACGTCGCCGGTTATCGCCCGCACGATTTCGATCCGACCTATCTCGGCCGCGTCACGCTCACCGATGCGCTGGCGCTCTCGCTCAACACGGCTTCGGTCCGACTGCTGCTCCGCGCCGGCGGGCCGCGCGCGGTGATCCGTGTCGCGCGGAGGCTCGGCATCACCACACCGCTGCCGGACAACGCCTCGCTCGCGCTGGGCACCGGCGGCGTGAGCCTGCTCCAGCTCGCCGGCGCCTATTGCAGCTTCTTCAACGGCGGGCTCCTCGTCATGCCGCACGGCCTTGTCGCGATCAGCAGCGAAGGCCGGAGCGTCGCGCTCGGGGTGCCGCAACCCTTGCCCGCGATCGACCCGAGCCTTGCCGCCATGATGGCCAAGATGATGACCGCGGTCGTCTCCCGCGGCACCGGCCGCAACGCCGCCATTTCCGGGCATACGATCGCAGGCAAGACCGGCACCACCTCCGACTTCCGCGACGCCTGGTTCGTCGGCTGGACCGACGGAGATGTCATCGGCGTATGGCTCGGCAACGACAATGCTGCTCCGACCAGGGACGTTGACGGCGGCAGCCTTCCCGCGACGCTCTTTCGCGAGATCGCGCTCTCCATCCACGGGTGAGGTCCACCAAGGCATCTTCGCCGGCCGACAATCGGAAGGCGCGGAGCGGGCGCTCCGCCCTCGACGGTCGGACGGAAGACGGCTAGATGTCCGGACCGTGACAAAGGCCAACCCAATTCACGTGATATGAATGATCCTTGATCCGTTTCGCAGGCATGGCGTCCGCATTGTCGCTCTGTGCTCATTCGGCCGCAGCGGCACTTCGTTCTTCATGCAACTCTTGCGGGCGTCCGGCGTTACTGTCCTCGGTCGATTTCCGTTCGAGGAGCGGACCGCGCAAGTCAGCTTGCTGCATTGGCTGCGACACGCCCTGGCAGCCGCGGGGGACGAAAGCGCATCCCCCGGCTCGTATGGTCAAGCCACGTTCAACAATGCGCTCTGCACGTGCTCCATGCTCGCCGAAGCGCACAACTACGAAGAGGTACTGGCCGTCGAGGCAAAACTTGCCGAGGGAATCGCTGCCGGCGCCCGCCGCGGCAACCGATGGCTGGGCGAGAAATTCATCGGCTTCGATCTCGTCCGCATGATAAGGGCGTTCGATGTCACCAATGTCGTCCTTCCCATCTTCCTGTTGCGAGACCCGCGCGATGTTTTCCTCTCGGTGAGGCGTTTCAACGCGCGACGCGGCTATGCGAGCTTCAACGACACCGGCGACGATGCCCGGCTTTTCGAGACGATCTGCCGGTTCGAGGAGCAGCAGATCAAGGATCAGGCGCGCCTCCGCGGCGTCCTTTGCCGCTACGAGGAGCTGACTGACCCGGACCGGCGCGACGCGGCGCTGCGCTCTTTGTTGGAAGCTCTGAGCGCGGACCCCTCGCCGCCTGCGGTCGCCGCCGCCTGGAAAGTGGTTGACGCCAGTCGGGCTCAGGTTGGCCACCACATCACGAGTGGCGAGCCTGACGATGCATGCGGCGATGCCCGGGTTCCGTCCAAGGCCGCGCATGCCGGGTTGTTCGTCCAGCAGGCGGAGAGGCTCGTCCGGCTCGGATATTCCGCCGCGTAGGCCGGCCTTTCCAACGGCCGAGCGGCGGGGGCTGCCCGAGAGGCCACGCTCCACGATCGGGCGCCGCCGCTTCGGATTTCCGCTTGAGAAGCGGCCTTTCCCTTCGAGGGTCTTGAACCGACGTGCGAAAGCGCGGAAACTGGCGGAGCCAGGAAAGCAGGTACGCCTCTTTGTGCTGGCGGCGAGTTCCGGCCGCGCGGCAGCAGGCCGGCAGCGGTGCTCTCGCCAGCCGCAGGCGGCGCAGTCTGCCGAATTCAGAAAAGCGAGACCGGGACGCCGGCCGGAAAAAGGGGGAAACGCGATGCAGACCGGAAGACTTTCTCGCCGCGCGCTGGTCTCGGGCGCCACCGTTCTCGGGGTCGCTACCACGACGCGCAGGGCCGGCGCGGCCCCGCTCGCCATCCGCGTCGGCTGGGCGACCATGCCGGGCCACCTGATCCCGGTTCTGTTCGCGAACCCTCCACAACAGGGCCTCAGGCACTACGGCAAATCCTATACGGTGCGGCCGATCCTTTTTCGCGGCTCCTCGCCTCAGCTCACCGCGATGGCCGGCGACGAGCTCGACTTCTTCGCCTCCGCCGCCTCGACGCTCGCACTCGGCGTCACCAACGCGCATCTCGACCTCCAGGTCGTCTCGGACATCATTCAGGACGGCGTGCCCGCCTGGCACTCGGACACCTGGCTCGTGAAAAAGGCCGGCCCGATCCGCAAGATCGAGGACCTCAAGGGGAAGCGGATCGCCACCAACGCCATCGGCTCCGCCTCCGACACCGCGATGCGCGCGCTCCTGCTCGAGCACGGGCTGCGTGATAGGCGCAATTACGTAACGATCCAGGCCTCCTTCAGCGCCATGCCCTCGCTGCTCGAGAAGGGAGAGGTCGATTGCGCGATCATCCTGATGCCCGAGCTCGCCGAGATGCTGAAGACTGGGAAATACCGCGCGCTCTTCGACGCGCGCGACATCTTCGGTGCCTCGGAGACCGTCTTCCTCGCCGCCCGCGCTTCTTACTTGCGCAGGAATAGCGCGGCGGTCGCCGATTTCATGGAGGACTGGGTCCGCTCGCGCCGGTGGTTCATGACGCCGGAGAACCATGCGGCGGCGATCGGCATCATCGCCCGCTTCATGCACCTTCCCGAATCCGAACTGGAATATGTCTTCACCCATCAGGACTATTACCGCGACCCGTGGAGCCGGCCGAACAT
>DATJTV010000120.1:0-6644 GCA_035503055.1 Acetobacteraceae bacterium | reverse complement strand
GATCAGCGCCCCGCGCGCCCGGTCCGCCTCATCGAGCGTCAGCCGGAACAGCGCCCCGATCAGCCCCGCGCCCAGCCCCCCGAGCGGCGCCACCAGCCCGAGCACGAGCAGGCTGCCCCGCCGGTCCGACCGCCACGCGCCGTCCTCGCCGTCCTCGCCCATCCGCCATCTTCCCACCAACCGCCGGAAAGGCCAGAGGGCGCCAGACGCCCGCCCAAACGCCCGCCCAAACGCGGGCTCAAATCCCGAGCTCTTTCCTCACCTGCTCCATCGCCGGCACGGCGATCCCGACATTGGTGAAGATCGCGAAATCCTCCTTGATGCCCGCGAGCTGGTCCGGCCTTCCCTTGCTCGCCGCGTAGAGCGCCTCCGCCTCACTCACGTCGCCATTCAGCAGATACGCATGCGCCATGTTGATCCGCGTGTCGCTCGACGGATTGACCGGCAGCGCCGCCGCCTCCGTCGCATAGCGCAGCGCAACGTCCGGCTTCCCGGCCATCAGCGCGTTGTAGGAGGCGTAGCCCAGATCGTTCGCCAGGTTCACCGCGGCGTTGACGGTCGGTGTCTGCTGGTACGCGCTGCGGTCCCCGGCCAGGATCTGCGCATCCAGCCGCATCGCCTCGCTCGCGGCCTCTTTCACCGCAGCCGCCGATCCGCCGCCCGCATCCCCGCCCAGGATGAGCGTCCCGGTCAGCGCGCCCCACGCCACCTCGAGCGAGCCTGTCTCGTCGTTGCCCCTCCGCGCCGCCGCGTCGAGGTCGTCGATCGAGGCCCGGAACGCGGCCGCCGCCTCGGGCAGCGTCGAGTTTCCATCCTTGTCCCGTCCCAGGCGCCTGAGTGCCACGCCCAATCCGCGCTCGCAGAGCCCGAGCGCCTCGATGTTGTTGGCGTACTCGCTCGCCGCGCTCCTCGCGCCGAGCGTCTCGATCTGCTGCTTGCACTCGTTGAAGTACAAAACCGCGCCCGCCGGATCGCCCTCGTCCGTCAAGAGGTAGCCGAGGGACCGCAGCGAAGACGCAACATCGCGCGTCGCCTGCGGATTGCCCGCGTCCGACGTCGCCACCTGCATCCGGACATTGAGCGCCTGCTCGAAATCCTTCTTGGCTTGCGCGAACAACCCCGCGTCCTCTTCCGCCTGCGCAAGCCAGCTCGCGCGGTTCGCCACCCATTGGCGGTTGATCTCGGAATCGTCCACCTTCTGCTTCGCGGCATCGCAGTCGAGCGCGCTTCGGTATTCCGCGATCGCGCCGCCGCCGGCATCGCTCGATTGCGGATATCCCTTCCGCTGGCCGGCTTGCGTCAGCACCTGGGCAAGGTCGTTGTGAAGGTCCGCGGAAAGCGCCTGGCAGACATCGCCGCTCTCGTGCTGCCACGTGTCGCCGATCTGGATCCCCTGCCGGAAGGCGGCCGCCGCCTCGCCCAACCGGTCCTCGCGCTCGCCCAGCAGGTCCATATCCCAGAGGACCTGGCCCTTCCGCCAATACCCGTAGCTCGTGAGGTAGAGCGGCTCGTACGACCCCTTCCCCGCGGGCTTGATCGCCGCCACCTCCTTGATCTCTTCGTTCGCCGCCGCGAGCGCGTCCGTCCGCTCGTCGGAATACTGGTCGTAGTTCTGGGTGATCGCATCGAGTGCGAAGAAGGCGATGTCCAGATCCTGGTCCTTCAGCGGCTTTTCCTTGAACACCACCGTCGCAAGCGTGGCGAGCCGGCCCGCCGAGGCCTTGTCGTCCTTCTCGGCGATCAGCGGCAGCGAGAAGCGAAGCGTCTGGATCTCGGCGGTGAGGAAAACATTGTCGTGCTGGTTGATGTTCCACATCGCATCGAGCAGCTGCGCCTGCGCAATCGCGAGCTGCTGGATGGCCTGGGGCGACGCCCGCCCGGACATGTCGGAATCGCCGTTGAGCAGCGGCTCCATCTTCCCCGGCAATCCGTAGGCGAAGGTTTCCGCCGCCCGGCGATAGCCGCTATCCACCTTGTCCGCGGTCGCGGTCGCCACCGCATGGACACGCTGGCGCCATCCCCAGAAACCGGCCACCACGACCACCGCCGCAACCACTCCGACAAGTGCGTAGCGCCGAAGCTTTTGCCTGCTCTCGGCGTCGAGGCTCGCATCGACGAACTTCGTCACCCTCTCGTAATCATCGCCGTAACGCTTCGCCCACGCCGCATTCGGCCATTCCCGCCGGCGCCACTCCTTGATCGCCGCCAGCCTCTGCCCGCCGAGCAGCCCGGTCTCGAACCGCTGGTCGGCGTCCTCCTTCAGCCGCCGCCACCTCTGCCCCGCGCGCCCTTCCCCCTCGAGCCACGACGAGAGACCCCGCCATTGCCGGATCAGGCTCTCATGCGTGATCTCGATGCGCGTGTCCGGCTCGATCGGCGTCTCCGCTCCAACATCCTCGGCGCCGAGGCCCGGAAGCAGGAAATCGCAGCCGCGCGCGCGAAACGCATTGACCACCGCGCGCACCTCGCGCTCCTCGGCGCCGCAGATCGCAACCAGCTCCTGATAGTGGAGCGGGTTAGAGGTGGCGTCGGCGATCGTCGTGCCCGCGGTGAGCGCCGCGAAAACGCCCCGCACCACGGGCCTCCGCCGCTCGCCCAGCTCCTTCAGGATCGTCTCCGCGCTGCTGTTGAGCGCGCCCTTCAAGCCGCCCACCGCCTCGTAGTCGGCAAGCTCGAGCACCACCGGTCCCTCGCCCGCCCGCGCCGCCGCCGCGACCCACATCCGGTTGAGCGCGAACTGCAACAGCGGCAACTGATCGGCGCGCCGCGCCAGCCGGTCGAGCTGATCCTCGTCGCCGCCCTCGTCCCACGGCGCCAGCCGCGCGAGATCGTTGAGCAGCACATTGACGAGTGGCTCGGCAACGCTCCCGCCGAACACCTTCGCCGGCCCTTCGATCGCCTGCCGGCACTGCTCCCGCGTCATCCGCGGAACCAGGTACATCCCCGCGGCGATCGCCTCCGCCAGCCCCTCGATCAGCGCGCACGGCCCGAGATACTCCGAGCGCATCGTGATGGTGACGAAGATCCCACCCTCGACCGCCCGCGCGCTCTCGAGCAGCAGCGTCGCGAAGAACTCCGCCTCGTCCTGCGCGCGCGAGCCGCGCGACTTGAAGAGCTGCTCGAACTGATCGGCGATGATGAGGAGGTTTTCCCCCTCCGCCAGCGCCGCGCGGCACCACGCGACCACCGCCTCCGCCCCGCGCCCCGCGAGCTGGCCGCGCAGCGCCTCGACCGCGGCTGCGGACTTGCACGGCTCGGCCGCCGTCTCCCCGCTCGCCCCGAGAACGCTCGCGACGAGCGCGCGCGCAAGGTTGCGCAACGGCTCGTCGCCGGGCCGGACGACAACCACCCGCCAGCGCGACCCCGCGCCGCCGATGAGCCCCATCCCGAGCGCCGAGAGCAGCCCCGTCTTGACCAGCGAGGACTTCCCGGTTCCCGAAGCCCCGAGCACGGCCAGGAACTGCGTTTCCCTCAGCCGCGCGAGCATCCCGTCGATGCACTCGTCCCGCCCGAAGAACACATCGATGTCGTCGCGCTCGAACGAGCGCAGTCCGGGATAGGGAATCCGCACGCCAGGCATCACGTCACGCCGGACGCCCGCGCAGCTTCTCTTCGAGGCCCTTTTGCGGGAATTCCTCGGGCGGCATGAACCGGTGCAGCCCGTCGAAATGCACGTCGGGTGGGCTCGCCTTGTCCTGCCGCGGCGGCGGTGCGTACACCAGCGCCTCGACCGGGGGATGCTTCCTGCAGGTGGACCTCAGCCGCCGATAGTTCCTGAGCCAGTTGTTGACGAACTCCCGATCGGCGTTGCCGTCGAGCAGCACGAACGCATAGGCGGTCTCGATCACGTCCTTCAGGTTGGCGAGACTGTCCTCCGGGCGCAGCAGCTCGTAGTCGCGAAAGCCGAGATCGATCAGCATTTGCTTCAGCCGGTCGACATATTCCCCGTCCGCCCGATCGGCCGCGATATAGACGCCCGAATCGCGAGCCTTCGCGCCGCCCTCCGCGCCGCCGCCCTCGATCAGCGCGCGCAGCGCCTCCTTGATCGCCTTCTTGAACTCGTTGAACGACATGACCCGGACATCCGGCCCTTCGAGCAGCCGCTTGCCGAGAGCGTTGGAAACCTTCGCAGGGTCGGTATCCCGCGCCGCCCATTGCAGCGCCGGAACGCCCACCCGTTTCGCCTCGTCGTACTGAAAGGCGCTCAGCGCCAGCTCGTCCGCCTCCGGCCCGCTCTCTCCCGCCGTCAACGGGCCGAGCAGCTGGACGAACAAGTCCGCCCGGGTGAGGTCGGCCTTGAAGCTCTCCTCGAACCCACGCCTCTCATCCGGATAGTCCTCCTCGGGCAGCACTTCGAACCCGGAGGCGCGCAGATCCTCGGCGATCAGCTTCGCGTAGTCCCTCACCTCGCGCGCGCACCGCGCGAGCAAAATCGTCTTGCGCCGGCGCGCGGCCAGCTCGTCGAGACGCTCGCAGATGTGGCCCGCCAGCATCTCGATCCTGGTCTGGAACGATCTCGTCCCCGGCGTGAGCCGCGTGTAGGGCTCCGCGTCCTGGTAGAACTTGTTCCGGTTGGGGCCGTCGAGCGCCGCCGGCCGATCCTTCTCGAACGGATAGAGCTCGGCGATGACGATGCGGTCCGGCTCCCCGCGGCTTTTCTGGAACGCCTCGAGCTCCAGCAGCGTGAACTTGCCCTTGATCACGAAGGCGGGTACCAGGATCGGCAGGAAAAGCGCGGAGGCGCCGGCGGCGCGGAGCATCGAATCCTTGTGGTTCAGCGCCCGGTAGTCGCGCTTGTCGAAATAGATCCTGGTGCCGGGGTGAATGGTATCGAGCCGCGCCTTGAGGGTCGTGTGGAACTTCTCCACCCACGCCTCGAAATTCACCTCCCTCGGGTAGCTGATGAAGATATCGAAATCGTAGCCCGGAACGTACGCCATGACGCCGCTCTATCCTCCGCCCCCCGCGGAAATCGCCGCAATATAAGGCGTGAGCGCCCCGCCTTCGCAATGCCGGGAAGCCGCTTCACGGAACCGTGTAGAATTGCGCTCCCGTAACCGAACCGGGTGCCGTCGCGAATGAACGCCTGTGGAATTGGCTCTGCAGGACCCGTCCATGGCATCGAGGACGCGCGTGCTCGTCCCGCTGCCGCTCACCCGGCGCCGCCCCATGGGCGATAGCGCGGACAACGCCCCCGACAATGCCCCTTGGGGCGCCTGGATGGAGGCCGCCCAGTCCGGCGACGCCGGCGCCTACCATCGCCTGCTGGTCGAGGTCTCCTCCTGGCTCCGCCGCTACTACGCGCGCCGCCTCCCGCCGCCCACCGTCGAGGACGCCGTCCAGGACGCCCTGCTCGCCATCCACGAGAAGCGCCACACCTACGATCCGGCGCGGCCCTTCGGCCCTTGGCTCGCGGCGATCGCCCGCTACAAATGGATCGACCGGCTGCGCGCGCTGAAATCCGCCGCTTCCGTGGAACTCACCGAGGACCTCGCCGTTCCCGACCATGAAGAAGCGGTGACCAGCGCCAATTCCCTCGAGCGCCTGCTCGCCGAGCTCAAGCCGGCCCAGTCGGACGTCATCCGCATGGTCAAGCTCGAGGGCCTCAGCATCGAGGAGGCCTCGGCCCGCTCCGGCCAGTCCGTCTCCCTCGTCAAGGTCAACATCCATCGCGGCCTGGCCCGCCTGGTCGCCAAGGTCCGGGGGCGCTCCGATGCCGGTTAGCCCTCTCATCGAAAGCCTCGTCAAGGACCTCAAGCCGGTCCGCCGCCGCACCGCCCGCGCCGACGCGCTGATCGTCGCCGCCCTCTGCCTCCTCGAGCTCGCCCTCTTCCTCCGCCTAGGCATGGCCCAGCCGGACATGAAGATGGCGATGCACCAGCCCACCTTCTGGTGGCGCCTCGCGAGCCTCTTCCTCATCGCCGTCCTCGGCGCCGCCACCGCCATCGCCTCCTTCGATCCCGTCGCCTCGCCGCGCCGCGGCCTCCGCCGCCTCGCCCTCGCCGTCGCCGCCTGCCTCGCCGCCGGCCTCTTCATCCGCCAGGGCAGCTTCGACGCCGCCTCCCTCGCAGCCCGGCTCGACTGGCACGACGGCATCCAATGCGTCGCCAAGATGGTCTCCCTCTCCATCCCGCCCCTCGCGGGCCTCGGCCTCCTGATGCGCCGCGGCGCACCCACCGACCGCGCCGGCACATCCCTCGCCGTGGGCATCACCGCCGCCGCCTGGGGCGCCTTCGTGTTCGTCTTCGCCTGCCCCTACAACGATCCGCTCTACATCGCCGTCTGGTACACCGTTGGCTGCGGCCTCGTGACGATCCTCGCCCGCCTCCTCCTGCCCCGCCTCGTCCGCTGGTAGCCACGATGGAGCTCACCCGCCGCCCCTCGGCGTAGGTCGGGGGCTCTGCCCCCGCCCCCCCGCTGGGGCCTTGAGGCCCCAGACCCCCGAACGCTTGCCCGGCAGCGAGGCCGACGCCCCGCGCCCCAGCGCTGTGCGCAGAGGGCGTTATGATTCTCATGTTCGCCGTCAAGGGCATTTGACACGGGATTCCGACCCTGTTGACGGGTTGACGGGTTGATGGGCTGCGCAGCGGAGGACGCGGCAGCGCAAGACGACGGTTGATCAGACTCTGATGCGCGGGTTGGCT
>DATJTV010000119.1:0-20522 GCA_035503055.1 Acetobacteraceae bacterium | reverse complement strand
CTCGCGGCCTCGGGCCTGCGCATGACGCCGCGCGACCTCGCGCGCATCGGCGTGATGGCGCTCGGCGGCGGCCAGTGGGCCGGGCGCCGGATCGTTCCGGCCGACTGGCTCGCGGCCTGCTTCACGCCCGCCGTCTCGCTCCCCGACGGCATGCGCTACGGCTATCAATGGTACATGGGCCGCGTCCCGACCGATGACGGCGCGGGCGGCACGCGCTGGCAGGAGATGGTCCTCGCCATCGGCAATGGCGGACAGCGGCTCTTCCTTCTCCCGCGGCTCGATCTTGTCGTTGCGGTCGCGGCCGGCAACTACAACGCGCCGGACCAATCGCGCGCGCCCATGGTCGTTCTGCGCGATGTGCTGCTCCCCGCATTGCCGGGCGCATGAGATCCGCGACGATCAGCCCGGAGGGATCAATGGCGGGGCCCGCGCTGACGATGCCGTCAGCGGGTGAAGCCGTCGAACGTCGTCATGTAAACCGGATGGAGGCCGGCGATCGCCTTCTTCGCATCCGCGTCCGGTGCGCCGAACACCACCAGGCTGACCGGCTTGGCGAGAGCGAAGAAGCGCTTGGCGAACGGGCCGAAATCCTTGCCATGCTGCAGCACCGCCGTGGAATCTGCATAGCGCTCGACCACGACCAGCGTGCGGTGATCGGCGCTGATGTTCCATTCATATTCGAGCGCGCCCGGGTCTTTTCCCACGACGGCCACGGTCTCGCCGATCAGCTGCTTCAACTGGGCGAACTGATCGGGTTCCACCTTGAGGGTGAACACCCAGAAGACTTGCGGGCTTCCTGCCGCCGGCGTTGGCGCCTGGGCCCGGGCCGCGCCCGGCAGCGCCATCGCTGAGAATGCGATCAGGGCGAGCACCATGGTTCGCATCGCGACGTTCCTTCCCTCGCCTGTCGATTTTCCCGAATCACCGCTCGACAAGATGCCAATTGCGCGGACTATCCGGCGGACCATCGCGGTTGACAAGGTCGAGGACTTCCGGCACGCGCGCAAATCCCTGCGGCGTCTCAAGCTGTCGGGGAAAGGAGGCAAGGCGCCCGGTGTCGCCTAAATTACCGACTGACGAGTAAGAATCCCGATCGCGCTTTGAGATTTCGGAGGTCCGAGCAGCCAGGCAAAGGCGCTACGGACGAACAGAGCGCCATCGGCGGCCGCGGGTTCGCCATGGGCGATCAACACTCGCTCGATCGGCCAGGCGAGGATACGGGCGAGCGCGGCGCGCGCCCTGCGGCGATTGACGAAGCTCGCGCGCCATTCGCGCGGCGCGCCGGGATTGGGCGCCACGATGCCGTCGAGCCGCGCGAGGAGCCCACGCCAGCCCTTGAACCAGTCGCGCGCCAGGTTTTCAATCAGATCGGCGAAGATCGCGGTGCCGCTGGCGCGATGGAAGAAGACGATTTCCGTCATCGCGAAGCTGCCGCCCACGAGCACCTGGTCCATATCCGCGGCCCATTCCGGATCTGGCGCATCGCCCAGATCCGCATCGAAGGAAAGATCCTTTCGCCGCCTGCGCAAGCCCGGAGGCGCATAGAGCCGTGCCTCCGGATAAGCCGACTTCCACTCCTTGAGAAAAAGGTGATGCAGCGGGTTGGGGGAGACGAGGTAGCCGACGGGCCCCAGCGCATCGATTTCCGGCCTCGGCACGGATGAGAGCGCGACGGGCGACCACACGAACAGGCGGCCGTTGGAGAGCCTGATCACCGCCATGCGGGTCGGGTAGGGAAAGGCGCCAAAGAACGGCACCACCGGGCCGTCGGCGATCCAGATCTCCGGCCCGAATTTCTCCAGCCTCACCTCCGCCCGGCGTCCGTTCATCCCACCGGCCGCAAAACCGCTCCTGGAATATCGAGCCCCCTACGGCCGGAGCACGATCTTCGCCGCCGCCACGAGCTGCCCGTCGAGATCGGCGAACGCCCGCGCGCCCTCCGCGAGCCCACGCTCCTCGATCCAGCCGAGCGGCCCGAGCCGCCCCGCGCCGAGTGCGGCCACCGTTTCGGCGAAATCGACCGGCGTATAGCAATAGGAGCCGACGAAGGTGATCTCCTGAAGCGTGATGCGCCGCACGTCGAGCCCGCCCGCGCCCGGCAGCAATCCCACATGCACAATCGTCCCGCCGGGTGCCGCGAGCCGGCACGCAGCCGCCCGCGTCGCCTCCGCCGCCACCGCATCGATCACGAGATCGACGGTCCCCGCCTCCGGCTCGCCCCGCTCCCCGGGCGCGTACGCGCGAAGCGCCCCCGCCGCCGCGACCGTCTTGCGCCTCAACGCATTGGTCTCCGCGACCGCCACATCGTGTGCTCCGAAATGAACGAGCACCAGCGCCGCCGCAAGCCCGATCGCCCCGCCGCCCATCACCACGCATCGCGACGCGGCAAGCGGCCGCGGCAGCAGCCGTGCGCCGATCCGCACCGCGTGCCACGCAACCGCGATCGGCTCCGCCAGCGCCGCGCGCACGATGTCGAGCCTCTCCGGCAACGCCACCACGTTCGCCTCTGGCACGCGCACCAGCTCGGCGAACGCGCCCGGCCGCGGCGGCATCGAAAGGACCTGCCGCTCGCGGCAGAGATGCGACCGCCCGTCCAAACACGCCGTGCACCGCCCGCACGAGACGAGCGGATTGACCGCCACGCGCTCGCCGGCGCGCGGACCCGCGAGCACCATTCCCGCCGCCTCGTGCCCCAGCACCAAAGGCGGCGGCCGCCGCTCGTCGTGGCCGTGATAGGCGTGCATGTCCGAGCCGCAAATGCCCACGGCCTCGACCTTCACCAGCACCTCATCGTTGCCCGGCATCGGCTCGGGCTCCTCGCGATAGGCCAGCTCGTGCGGCCCCGTATAGACGAGCGCCTTCATCGCTTCCTTCCCGATCGTTCCTGAACCTAGATTTCGAGAAACACGGTCTCGCCGGGACCGCGCAGCCGGATGTCCAGCTCCCACGCATCGCCGCCCGCTTCGGCCGCGATCAGGCTCGCTCGCCGCGCCGGATCCTCGATCATCCCGAGCAGCGGGTCGCTCTCGTTCAGCGCCTCGCCCGCGAAATAAACGCGTGTGAAGAGCGGCCGCGTCAGCCCGCGCGCATGGATCGCAAGGGCCACATGCGGTGCCTCCGTCGCATTCCCCCGCCCGCGCACCGGCCCCGGCCGCAGCGTGCGGAACCGGAACCGTCCCTCCTCATCGGTCCCGCTCCGCCCGAACCCGGGAAATATCTCCGAGGCCGGCGGCTCGGCCTGCCAAAGCTCCACGCACGCATCGGTGACCGGCGCGCCCGCCCCGTCGAACAGCCGTCCCTGCAGCACGATCGTCGCCCCCGCCGCCCCGAATCGGGTGAGGTCCGCCCACCCCGGATCCGCGAGCAAGTGCCAGTAGGGCCCGATCGTCTGCTGCGAAGTCGCCGTCGCCATCTCAGCCCTCTTGCGGCGTCGCCTCGCGCCCCCGCAGAACGATATCGAAACGATAGCCGTGCGCCCATTCCGCCTCGGTGAGCCCGATCTCGAAGCGCGCCACCAGGCGCTCGCGCGCGGCCCGATCCGGCACCGAATGGAAGATCGCGTCGAATTCCAGCAGCGGATCGCCCTCGAAATACATCTGCGTGATCAGCCGCTGGGCAAAGCCCGCCCCGAACAGCGAGAAATGGATGTGGCTCGGCCGCCACGCATTCTCCGCATTGCGCCACGGATAGGAGCCGGGCCGCACCGAGACGAACCGGTACCGCCCCTCCGCATCGGTGAACACACGCCCCGCGCCATGGAAATGAGGGTCGAGCGGCGCGTCGTGCTGGTCGGTCGGATGGCGGTAGCGCCCCGCCGCGTTCGCCTGCCAAAGCTCGATCATCGTGTTCGCAACGGCGCGCCCGTCCTCGTCGCTCACCCGGCCCGCGACGATGATCCGCTGCCCCTGCGCCTCGCCCCCCGCCACCCGCGTGAGGTCGGCAAGCGGCGGAAAGTGAATCGCCGAGAATCGTGGCCCGCTCGCCTCGGTGGCGCTTCCCGCGAACTGCACCGGCTCGGCGAGCGGCGCGCGCAACGCGGTGCTGCGATAGGCGGGCGTGTCGTACGCCGGCTGGGAGCGGACCGTCCGCTGGCTGCCCTGCGCCGGTGGCTGGCCGCGGACCGTCCGCCGGAACGGTACCGTCATGGGCTTCTCTCCGCTTCCTCTTTCCCCGCAGGCTAGCACCGCCGCGTCCCGGCCTTCAGCCCCGGTCTTTGCGCTCCTGCCGCGCCTTCGGGTTCGCGAGCGCCAGCCTCCCGTCCACCTGCCACTCGAGCAGATCCACCAGCGCCGCCTCGTGCGCGTCGAACCGCCCCGCCCGGATATCCGCCGCCAGCGCCCGCTCGATGTCTCCCTCCGGCTCCGCCATCCCCGCCCGCCGATACAAACCAACAATCCGCTCCCGCCCCACCGCCTCGTCGTCCGCCGCCGCAAGCTCGCGCGCCGCGATCGCCATCGCATTCGCGATCATTCGCACCGCATAGACCTGCCCCGGCGGAACCTTCGGCAGCACCTCCTCGAGCAAGCTCGTCCGCGCGATCGCCAGCAGCACCGCGCCCTCCGGCCCGTCACGCACGCTCAACCTCCCCAAGCACCCCCATCGCCTCCTGCACGAGCTGCGGCGCCATCCGCCCGGAGAGTGCGGCCTCCAGCCCCGGCTTCTCCTCGCCCCGGTGCCGCTCGCCCTGCTGGAGCGCGATGATCGCCCAGCGGATCGCCGCCATCGCCTCCCAATAGGGCGCCCTCTCGGCCGCCACCCTCTTCCCCGAAACCCCCTCGTAGCCGCGGTAGAAATCCGCTCTGTCCGCGACGCCCCCTGCCTCCCGGTCCTTCCGCCCGAACCGCCAGCATCGCGCCGTGAACCAACCCAGATCCTCGTCCGGGTCGCCCCAATCCGCGAACTCCCAATCGAGCACCGCCGCGATCCTCCCCTCCGCCACCATGATATTGCCCATCCGGTAATCGCCGTGGACGAGCGTGATCGCCTCCGGCCGCTTCCGGCTCTGCTCGAGCCGGCGCAGCACATATTCGATCGCCGGCTGCGGCGCCGCGAGCCGATCGAGGCTCCCCCGATGCGCCCGGATCCGCGCCATCGCCGGGTCCGCCGCCGCGTCCCCCAGAAATCCCAGCTCCCGCCGCGGCGGCCGGATCGCATGGATGCGGGCAAGCTCCGCCCCAAGCGCGGCCCCAAACGAAGCCCGGTCCCCGACCAGGGCATCCTCCCGCACCAGCCGCCGCGGATCCGCAACCCCCTCCACGCGCCGCATCAGAAAGAACGGGCCCCCCAGCACCCCCTCATCCACGCAAAGCGCGACCGGCGCCGCAACCCTGATCCCCGCCGCCTCGGCCACCTCGAGCACGCGGAACTCCTCGGCCCGGCTCCGGCTCGAGGCGATCGTCGCCGCCGCGTCGCGGCGTAAAACGAGCCGCTCCTCGCTCCCATCCGCCCGCGCAATCCGAAGCCCCCAATTCTCCTGGATCGCACCCCCCGAAAGACGCTCGACCTCCCTTATCTCGACTCCCACCCCAAGCCACGCCGCCAATCTCTTCAGCGCCGCATCGTCCACTCCCGCTCACTCCCCTCTCGCTGCTATACTCAACCTCTCTTCGGACGAGGGAGGAAGGTCCATGCCGCACACGCTCGAGCAGTTCGCCGCCGCCTGCCGCGAAACGCTCCAGACCGATCCCGGGCCCGCGGGGCGCGAGAAGGTCTGCGCGCTGCTCCGCGATGCCCTCCAGGACAAGGATTTCATCGCCGCCACCACGCGCGCGGACGGGCCGGAACGCCACGTCCTCTACGAGGACCCCGATCTCGGCTTCACCATCCTCGCCCACGCCTACCAGGGCGCCAAGAACTCAGCCCCGCACGACCACGGCCCGACCTGGGCGATCTACGGCCAGGCCGCCGGCGAGACCATCATGACCGATTGGGAATGCCTCGCCCGCCCGACCGAAACCGAGCCGGGCAAGGCCCGCCGCGTCCGCGACTACACGCTCACGCCCGGCATGGCCTACCTCTACGAGCCCGGCGCGCTCCACTCGCCCCGCCGCGAGAAGGCAACCCAACTGATCCGCATCGAAGGCATGAACCTCGACCGGATCCGCCGCCGCCCCTACACGGCCGTCGAACCGTCGCTGAGCCCGGCACAGTAAGACCAGGGGGCGGCCTGCCCCCTTGGCCTTGCTCCGCCGCGCTCGTGCTCCAGCAGCCATGCCTTGCGCGGGAGGCCGCCGCCGTAGCCGGTGAGGCTGCCGTCCGCCCCGATCACGCGGTGGCAGGGCACGACGATGGCGACGGGGTTGGCCCCGTTCGCGAGCCCCACGGCGCGGGTTGCCGTGGGCGTGCCGATCGCGGTGGCGATCTGGCGGTAGCTCCGTGTCTCGCCAGGCGGGATTTCTCTGAGGGCAGCCCAGACGCGGCGCTGAAACGCCGAACCCTCCGTCCGCACCGCGATCCGCTCCGGCGCTTCGAGCTCGCCCGCGAAATAATCGCCGAGATGCCGCTTCGCCCCGTCGTCCCCGGCGCCGTCGCCCAAAGCAAAGTCCCCGTATTGCCGGCGAAGCAGCACGCACATCCGCGCCTCGCACTCCTCGAAGTCGAGGGCGCGGAGCGCCTCGCCGTCAGACACGAGCAGAATCGTTCCGATCGGCGATGCCAGCCGGTCGCGCCAGAGCTTCATTGCGCCTCTCCTTGATTGCACGTGGCGCGGCCCAGAGGTGGAGGGCCGCGTAGGCCCGCCATGGCCGCCACGCCTCCGCCCGCGCCGCAAGCTGCGCCGGGCTCGGCCGTCCCTCGCCCCCGGCCGCGGCACGCAACAGCCCGATATCGGTCGCGGGGAACGCGTCGGGCTCGTGCAGCGCGCGCATGGCGATGTATTGCGCCGTCCATTCGCCGATCCCGGGCAGCGAACGCAGCCGCGAGATGCTCGCTTCGAGGCCGCGCCCGGGCTCGAAGAGCCGGGGATCTTCGAGCGCGGAAGCCGCGAGTGCCGTGATCGCGGCGGCCCGCGCCCGAGGCATGCCGAGCCTCTCGGCTAGGTCGGCCGCTGCCGCGATCCGCAGCGGCGAGGGGAAGGCGTGGGTAAGCCCCGGCTCGTCCGCCGCAACCGGCGTCCCATAGGCGGCGACCAGCTTGCCCGCCAGCGCCGTCGCCGCGCCGACACTGATCTGCTGGCCCAGGATCGCGCGCACGCCAAGCTCGAACCCGTCCCACGCGCCCGGCACGCGGAGCCCCGGCCGCGCCCGCACCCGAGCCGCCATCTCGGGGTCGGCGGAGAGTTGCGCGCCGATCAGGCACGGATCGGCGCCAAGATCGAACAGGCACCGAATACGGTTCACGATCCGGCCCATCTCGCCGATAGCCGGAAAGCGGATGGTGGCGGTGAGGCTTTGCCGCCCCAGGTCCGGGCGGACGATGAGCGTCCCGCTCGCCCCGCCGAGCGCGATCGTCCGCGCATAGGCATCGGCGCTCACCCGTTCCACGCCCGGGATCGCGCGCGCGGCGAGGAACCCGATCAGCCCCGCCCAGTCATAGGGTGGTTTGAAGGCAAGCCGCAGCGCGACGCCCGATTGCGCTACCCCGTCCTCCGGGCCGGCGCGGCGCAGCGTGGACGGCGGCCGGCCATAGAGCCGGCGGAAGATGTCGTTGAACCGGCGCAGGCTCCCGAACCCCGACGCCAGGGCGACGTCCGTCATCGGCAGCGCCGTGTCGGTGATCAGCCGCTTGGCGAACAGCACCCGGCGCGTGCCGGCGACCGCCTTGGGCGAGGCGCCGAGATGCTGGCGAAAGAGCCGCCGGAGCTGCCGCGCGCCGATCCCGAGCCGCCCCGCCAGCCCCTCCAAATCGTCCTCGTCCAGCGCGCCGGCGGCGATCAGCGCGAGTGCGCGCGAGACGGTGCCGTAGGTCCCGCGCCAGGCGGCGGTCTCGGGTGAGGTCTCCGGCCGGCAGCGCAGACACGGGCGAAACCCGGCCGCCTGCGCCGCCGCCGCGCTGGGGAGGAAGATCACATGCGCGAGCTTGGGCGTCTGGGCCGGGCAGATCGGCCGGCAATAGATCCCGGTAGTCCGGACGGCGACGAAGAACTGCCCGTCGAAGCGGGCATCGCGCGTCAGAAGCGCCCGGTAGCAGGCCTCGCGGTCGAGATGCATGGACCCATCATGCGCCGCCGCGCGAAATCCTTCTCGCCATTTTCGGACGCGGTCGGCGCGGCGCGCGCCCGGGCCTCACCCTTCGTGGTGCACCGGCGTCTTTTCGGCGGCGACGTTCGTCTCGACCGTCTCCTCGCGGGCGATGGCCTGGGGCGGCGCGGGCTTGTCGTCCTCCGCCATCGTCTTTTTGAACGTCTTCACGCCTTTCGCAAAGTCGCCCATCAGCGTGCTGACCTTGCCGCTGCCGAACAGCAGCATCACCACGATCAGCACGATCAGCCAGTGCCAGATGCTGAGCTCGCCCAATTTCACCTCCGGCAACGCGATCGGGGTTTCAAGCTGGCTCGGAGCCGAAGCGATCGCAAGGCGAAATCCCCATATTTTCCTTGCCGTTAAATGACATCATGGACATCTGCCGGCGAACCCCGGCACCATCCGCGTCCAGGGGAAGAACGTCCTGATCGAGAACATCCTCAATGCGCTCGCGGCCGGCCTGATCATCGGCTGCCTCTATGGCCTGATGTGCATCGGGCTCGGCCTGATCTTCGGCATCATGCGGATCGTCAATTTCGCCCAGGGCGAGCTCCTCATGCTCGGCATGTATGTGAGCCTCTATCTCGTCGGCGGCTTCGCAGCCCTCCATCTGCTCGGCCCCGTCGTCGCACCCTTCGTCGCGGCGGTGATCGCGGGGCCGGTCCTCTTCGCCGGCGGGGCTTTGCTGCACCGCTTCCTGCTCTCGCGCGTCTCCGGGCTCAACACGGCGGCACGGCTCGACCAGGGCGCCTTCGGCCAGCTCGTCGTCACCCTCGGCCTCTCGCTCATCCTGCAGAACGGCGGCCTCATTCTCTTCGGCTCGACGCCCGAGAGCGTGCTCACCCCGCTTTCGGCGCGCGCCTTCATCCTCGGCCCCTTCTTCGGCCACGCCCTTCTCTTCCTCAACCAGGCGCGCCTTTTCGCGTGCATCGTCGCCGTGATCGTAGCAGGCGCGCTCTGGTTCTTGATGGAGCGCACGCGGCCCGGCCGCGCGCTTCGCGCCGCCGCCGACAACCCCATCGCCGCGACCTACATGGGCATCGACGTCGATCGCGCCTATCGCCTCGCCTTCGGCCTCGGTGCGGCGATCACCGCGATCGCCGGCGGCCTGATGGCGACCTATCTCTCCTTCACGCCCTTCGTCGGCCTCGACTACGTGATCATCATGTATTCCGGCGTTGTGCTCGGCGGCATGGGGAGCATCCTCGGCGCCTTCTGGGGCGGGCTCACCGTCGGCTTCGTCCAGCAGGTCTCGGCGCTCGTTTTGCCGCCGCAATTGCAGAACGCCGCGATCTTCGTCGTCTTCCTCCTCATCGTCGGATTCCGCCCGCAGGGACTCTTCGGCCGTTCGGCGGAACGCGCATGAGGGCGGGCGGCGCGGCCCGCCTCAAGCGCGATTCCCTCGTGCTCGCGGTGGCGTGCGCGCTCTATCTCGCGCTCGCCGCGATGGTGCACAACAGCTACCAGCAGCTCCTGCTCACGCTGATCCCGATCTGGGCCGTGGCCGGGCTCTCCTGGAACGTGATCTCGGGGATGAGCGGGCTCGTCTCCTTCGGCCACGCCGCCTTCTTCGGCATCGGCGCCTATACCGTCACGCTGGCGCTGGTTTATTGGCATCTCACGCCCTGGATCGGCATTCCGCTCGGCATGATCCTGGGCGCGGTCGCGGCGGGACTGATCGGCCTGCCCACCTTCCGCCTGCGCGGGCATTATTTCGCGCTCGCCATGCTCGCCTATCCGCTGGCGATCCTCTACGTGCTCGAATATCTCGGCTTCCAGGAAGTGCCGCTGCCGATGCACCGGCAGCATCCCGCGCTCTTCCTGCAATTCAACGATCCGCGTCTTTCCACCCTCGTCGCGGTCGGGCTGCTCGCGCTCGCAATGATCGCGGCGATGCTCGTCGAGAACAGCCGCTTCGGCTTGGCCCTGCTCGCGATCCGCCAGAACGAGCTCGCCGCCGAGGCGGCGGGGCTCGACACCTGGCGGTGGAAGATGCGCGCGATGGTCGCGAGCGGCGCGATCGGTGCCGCTTCCGGCGGGCTCTATGCCTGCGTTCTGCTCGTCGTCACGCCCGATTCCGTCTTCGGCGTGATCGTCTCGGCGCAGGCGCTGGTGGTGACGCTCTTCGGCGGCGTCGCCACGGTCTGGGGCCCGCTCATCGGCGCCGCCGTGCTCGTGCCGCTCGCGGAAACGCTCAACGCCAAGCTCGGCAATATCGTGCCTGGCATCCAGGGCGTCGTCTATGGCGGCGCGATCATCGCCGTGATGCTCGCCGCGCCCGAAGGGATTTTCTGGACCATTCGCGATCGTTTCTTTCGCCCCATTGCCGCGCCGCCGCTCCCCCAACCGCTCCGTTCGCCGCCGCCCGCGCGCGCGCCCGGCCACGGAATTCTGCTCGACGTGAAGCACCTCTCGAAATCCTTCGGCGGGCTCCGCGCCGTCGAGGACGTGAGCTTCTCCGTCTCCGTGGGCGAAATCCTCGGCATCATCGGCCCGAACGGCGCCGGCAAGACGACACTCTTCAATCTCCTCAACGGCGTGCTCGCCGCCGATGCCGGCAGCGCCCGCCTCGCCGGCGAAGAGCTCGCGGGGCGCCGCGTCCATCAGATCGCGCGGCGCGGCGTCGGGCGCACCTTCCAGGTCGTGCGCAGCTTTCCCCGCCTTCCGCTGCTCGACAACGTGATCGTCGCCGCCTACGGTGCCGGCCTCGCCGACGAGGATGCGCTCGCCGCCTCGATGGGCGCGCTCGAGACGGTGGGCCTCGCCGAGCGCGCCCGCCGCCCCGCCGGCCAGCTCACCAACAAGGAGCTCCGGCTGATGGAGCTCGCGCGTGCGCTCGCCGGCAATCCGCGCCTGCTCCTGCTCGACGAGACGCTCGCCGGCCTCGCGCACGAGGAGTGCGACGAGCTTCTCTCCGTTCTCCGGCAGCTTCGCGCGCGCGGCATGACCATCGTCATCATCGAGCACACGATGCATGCGCTGCTCCGCCTGGTGGACCGCTTCCTCGTGCTCGACCATGGCCGCGTGCTCGCCGAAGGCACGCCGCACGCGGTGATCGAAGACCCGCGCGTGATCGAGGCCTATCTCGGCACGAAGTTCCTGGCGCAAGCGCATGCTTGAGATCAGCTCCCTCTCGGTCGCCTATGGCGGCCTCCAGGCACTCCGCGAGGTTTCGCTCACCGTCCCGTCCGGCCGCTTCATCACGGTGGTCGGCCCGAATGGCGCGGGCAAGACGACGCTCTTCAAGGCGATCTCCGGCATCGTTCCCGCATTCGCCGGCACCGTCTCCTGGGAGGGAAAATCGCTCCTCGCCCAACCGGCCGCCGCGCGCGCCCATCTCGGCATCGCCCACGTCCCCGAAGGCCGCCAGGTCTTCCCCACGCTCACCGTGCGCGAGAATCTCGAGATGGGCGCCTGGCCGCGGGCGGGCAGGGCAGGGTGGGCGGCAACGCGCGAGCGCATCCATGCCCTCTTCCCTGTCCTCGCCGAACGCGCGGGCCAGCTCGCCGGCACGCTCTCCGGCGGCGAGCAGCAGATGCTCGCGATCGGCCGCGGCCTCGCCTCCGCGCCGCGCCTCCTGATGCTGGACGAGCCCTCGATGGGCCTCGCCCCCGCGATCGCGGAGATGATCTTCGCCCGGATCGCCGACATCCACCGCGAGACCGGGCTCGCGATCCTGCTCGTCGAGCAGCGGGTCGCCGAGGCGCTCGAGCTCTCGGATCACGGCTATGTGCTGGAGACCGGCCGGGTGGTGCTGGAAGGGTCCTATCGCGCGCTGCTTGCGGACGACCGCATCCGGCGCTCTTATCTCGGTCTCGGCGCGAGCTGAAAAGAGAAATCGAACCGGGAGGAAAGCAAAATGACCAAAGCGATCGGACGGCGGACGACACTCGCCCTCGGCGGCGCCGCGGCGCTCACGGGAGCAAGATTGGCCCGCGCGGCGCCAACCGACGTCGAAATCGGGATGCTGGTGCCGCTCACCGGCCCCTGGGCCTATGACGGCCAGCAGGAGCGGCTCGGCGCCGAGATGGCGGTGGACGACGTGAACCGCACGGGCGGCATCCGCGCCCTCGGCGGCGCGCGCCTCAAGCTCGTGATCTTCGACACCGGCTCGACCGCCGAGACCGCGAAAGACGCGGCCCAGCGCATGATCGCCAACCATCCGAACCTCGTGGGCGCGATGGGATGCTGGCTCTCCACCTTCACCCTCGCCGCCACCGAGGTGAGCGAGCGCGCCGGTCTTCCCTGGCTCACGCTCTCCTATTCGGACGCGATCACCGATCGCGGCTTCCACTACGTCTTCCAGACCTCGCCCACCGGCAACACGCAGGCCGAGCAAACCGTGCCGATCGCGATGCGGCTCGCCGAAGCCACCACCGGCAAGCGGCCGAAGAAGGTCGCGATCGTCGGCGACAACACCGCCGCCTCGGTGAGCTTCCTCAAGCCGGTGCTCGGCCACATCCTGAAGGATGAAAAACTCGATCTCGTGGTGAAACGGATCTACACGCCCCCGCTCGCCGACGCGACGACGCTGGTGCAGCCGATCCGCGCCGCCAACCCCGATTTCGTCCTGCTCCTCTCGACCAACGGCGGCGACGACAAGATCCTCGCCGACACCTTCAGCGAATACGGCATGCCCGGAAGCAAGATGCCGCTGATCGGCAATGGCGGGCACTGGGCCAACCCCGAGCTGCTCAAGGCCGCCGGCCCCGCGGTGCTCGAGGACATCCTGATCGGGCTCGCCAACTGGCCCGGCAAGGATCTCAACGACCTCTCGGCCCGCTTCGTCAAGCGCACCGGCCAACCCTGGTTCGGCCACGACAACATCTTCGCCTACGCGCACGTCATGATCTTCGCCTGGGCGCTCAACGCGGCCGGCGCGGCGACCAAGCAGAAGGTGGCGACCGCGATCCGCACCATGAACATCACCGACGGGCCCGCGATCTACTTCCCCGGCCACCACATCGAGTTCGACGCCAAGGGGCGGCGGATCGGCGCGCAGCTGGTAATGGTCCAGTGGCTCGGCGGCCGCCCGGTCACCGTCTTCCCCGAGGACATGGCGGCCGCGAAGGCGGTCTGGCCCGTGACGTCGTGAGCCTGCCCGCCGCACCGCCGGCGCATCAGATTCCCGGCGTCTATCGCCGGCGCGTCGGCGAGATCATCCTAACCGCGCTCTCGGACGGCTATCTCGACAGCCCGCTCGACATGCTCCGCAACATCACGGTGGAGGAGTCGTCCCGGCTCCTCCACGAAGCCTTCCGCCCCGAGCTTCCCGGCATCGAAGGCGGCGGCCGCCGCACCTCGGTCAACTGCTACGCGATCCATTCCGCCGGCCGCCTCGCGCTGATCGAGACCGGCTCGGGCAACTATCTCCAGCGCACCGCGGGCCAGCTTCCCCGCAACCTCGCCGCCGCCGGCATCGATCCGGCCTCGGTCGAGCGCGTCATCCTCACCCACATGCATCCCGACCATTCGGCCGGCCTCACCGAAATGCCCTCCGGCCGCCGCAATTTCCCCAACGCCGAGCTTTTCGTGCACGAGAACGAGCCGCGCCACTGGCACGACGACGCCGCCATGGCGCGCGCGAGCGAGCGGGCGAAGAAGCTCTACTTCCAGGCCGCCCGCGAGCAGATGGCGCCCTATCGCGACCGCCTCAAAACCTTCTCGGATACGACCGAGGTTTTTCCCGGCGTCACCGCCATGCCTCTCCATGGCCACACGCCCGGCCATACCGGCTACATGATCGCCTCGGGCGGCGAGCGGCTGCTCATCTGGGGCGATATCTGCCACGTCCCCGAGATCCAGATCCCCCGCCCGGAGGTGACGATCGAGTTCGACACCGATCCCGTCGCGGCCGAGGCGACCCGCCGGCGCGTGCTCGAGATGGTCGCGCGCGAGCGCCTGCCGATCGCCGGCATGCACGTGCACTTCCCCGGCTTCGCCCACGTCGCGCGGGCCAATGGCGGCTTTACCCTCGTCCCCGAATCCTGGGACCAGGCGTTCTGAAGTTACCGAATTCCCACGCGCAAAAAACTCTGCACGAACTGGCGCTGGAATATCAAAAAAGCGATCAGCAGCGGCGCGCTACTGAGCAAGGTCGCGGCGGTGACGAGCGACCATTGCACGCCCTGGTCCGGGGTGGCGAAGATCTCGAGCCCGACCGTCAGCGGCCGCGTCGTCACCGAATCGCTGACCACCAGCGGCCAGAGGAAGTCGTTCCAATGGTAGGCGACCGAGGTCAGCGCGAACGCGACATAGGTGCCGCGGCTCAGCGGCACATAGACCTTCCATAGCCTTCCCAGGAGCGAGCAGCCCTCGAGCCGCGCGGCATCGTCGAGCTCGCTCGGGATGGTGCGGAAATTCTGCCGCAGCAGGAAGATGCCGAGCGCCGAGCCGAGATAGGGAATGCCCATCGCCGGGATCGTGTTGGCCAGCCCAAGCCAGCTGATCTCCTGGTAGTTCCACACCAGCAGGATGCTGGGCGAGATCATGAGCTGCAGCAGGAGTGCCGCGAAGAGCAGGTCGCGCCCGGGAAATTTCAGCCGCGCAAACGCAAATCCCGCCAGCGTCGCGAACACGCACTGGAAGAAGACGGTGAAGGAGACCAGCATCACCGTGTTGAGGAAATAGCGCGCGAACGGCGCCGCGTTCCAGGCGTCGGCGAAGTTCCGCCAGGTCAGTGGTGCCAGCAGCGAGAACACGGTCGAATAGGCGGCCGGATGGACCGCGCTCCAGACCGCATAGAGCAGCGGCAGCGCCCAGACGAGGCCGAAGAGCCACATCGGCGATGCGGATACCGCGCGCCTCATCGGTAGTGCACCCGCCGCCCGAAGACGGCGAAGAGCAAAGCGGCGAGCCCGCTCAGGATCACCACCAGCACGATCGTCGCGGCTGCCGCGCCGTTGAGCTGCCAGTCCCGGAATCCGGCGGTGTATACGTAATAAAGCAGGAGCGAGGAGGCGTTGTCGGGCCCGCCCTCGGTCATCTCCACCACGTGATCGACGACGCAGAAGGCGTTGATCGTCGCGGTGACCATCACGAAGAGCGTCGTCGGCCCGAGCAGCGGCAACGTGACGCGGCGGAAGAAATAGCGCCGCGAGGCGCCCTCGAGCGAGGCCGCCTCGTGCAGCACCGGCGGGATGTTCTGCAGCGCCGCCAGATAGAAGATCATGAAGAAGCCCGCCTGCTTCCAGACCGCCACCATCATCATCGCCGGCAGCGCGGTCGCGGGATTGCCGAGCCAGTTGATGTCGCCGCGGCCGATCAGCCCCGTCACCCGGTCGAGCAGCCCGTATTGCGGGGTGAAGAAAAAAAGCCAGATCGCGCCGACCGCGATCATCGGCAGCATGGTGGGCAGGAAGAAGAAAAGGCGGAGCGTGGCGCGCCCGGGGATAGCCCGATTGACGCCGAGCGCCATCGCGAGCGCCAGCACGACCGAGGCCGGAACCGTGACCGCCGCATAGACGAGGTTGTTGACCAAACTCGTGCGGAAGCTCGGGTCCGCGAAAAGGGCGCGAAAATTCGCGAGCCCGACGAACCCGCCGCCATGGCCCGCGATCGGCGCCGCGTAGAGGCTGCTCGCCAGGGTGGCGAGCAGCGGCACGTTCGTGAAGGCGAAGATAAAGAGGGCGGCCGGCAGAACGAGGAGCCAGCCGCCGAGATGCGTCTCCCCATCCATCAGGCGTGCTGGTAGGGCCGCAGGATCGCGTCGGCCTCCGTCTGCGCCGCCTTGAGCGCCGCCTCCGGCGTGGCGCTCCCCGAAAGCGCAGCGGCGATGTGGTTCTCGAGCAGCGTTGAGATGCGCGCGTCCTGGTAGGTCGAAAGCTCGCCGTGCGCCACGGGAAGGAAGCTCTTCGGCCGCCCCGCGACCGGGTGCTTGGCGATATAGGCCTGCATGTTGGGCGCGCTGAAGGCGGGCTCGGTCACGCAGACATAGCCGGTGCGGATCGACCAGTCCGCCGCGCGCTCCGGCGTCGTGAGCCACTGCGCGAAGCGCAGCGCGGCTTGCCGCTGTGCCGGCGAGGCATGCTTGAAGATATAGATATTGCCCCCGCCGACCACCGTGCCGGGGTTGGGGTTGCCCGCCGGCAGCGCGACATCGAAGGGGAACGTGGCGCTCTTGGTGATGGTCGCGAGGTTGCCCGAGCTGGAGCAGATGATGCTCGTGCTGCCGCGCAGGAAATTGGGCACCAGCGTCGACCAGTAGCTGACGCCGGGCGGCGTCGCATGATAGGTCTTCGAGAGGCTCACCCAGTATTCGAGCGCCTCGATCGCCTTGGGGTCGTCGAAGTAGGTCTTGGTGCCCTCTGCGTTCATCAGGTCGAAGCCGTTGCCGCCGCAGAGCGCGCCGAACGTCCAGTGCCCGTTGGTGATGTCGGCGGGGAACTGGATGCCCCAGGTCGCCGGCGAGGCGCCGCGGTCGGTCAGCTTTTGCGCAGCCAGGGCCTGCGATTTCCAATCGGCCGGATAATGGTCCGGATCGAGGCCGGCCTTGGTGAAGGCCGCCTTGTTGTAGAAAAGGACCATCGTCGAGCGCTGGAACGGCACCGACCAGGTCTTGCCGGCGATCCGCGTGTTGAACATGAAAGCCGGCCAGAAGCTCGCAACCCAGTCCTCGCCTGCCTTGTCGAGCCCGATGTCCTCGAGCGGCACGATGACGTCGAGTGCCTGAAGCGTGTGGATCGCAGCCGTCAGCATCACCGAGAATTGCGGCCCATTCCCGCCGCGGATCGCGGTCACCGCCTTGCTCAATGTATCCACATAGGTTCCCGCATAGGTCGCCCGGACCGTGACCCCGGTCTCCTTCGCGTATTGCGCGCAATACTCCTCGATAATGCTCGCCATCGGCGCGCTCACGGTGACGGGGTAGAAGAAGCTCAGCTCCTTCACCTCCTGGGCGCGCAGGATCGCGGGCGCGGCGAGGAGACCGGCGGCGCCGGCGGTGCCGGCGAGCAGGCTGCGGCGACGGATGGCAGGCATGGCAGTCCTCCTTGGTTTTGCTATCGGGGGTTTCGCTATCGTGCGTCGGGCTGGTTCAGTCGGCGCGCTCGCCGCTCTCGGCATCGAAGAGCGCGACGGCGGAGGGTGGAAAGGCGGCGTGCAGCAGCGAACCCGGCGCAAGATCGACGCGCCCCGGCGGCCGCAGCAGCACCGGCAGCGCCTCGGCGCCGCAGCGGCAATGCAGGACCGTATCGGCACCGAGATATTCGCCGCGCTCGAGCCGGAGCGGCAACCCCGCCTCGGCAAGCTCCATCGCCTCGGGCCGGATCCCGGCCACCAGATCCCTCTTCCCCGCGATCGCGATCGCGGGCCCGGGCGTGCCGCGCACGACCATCGCCGCACCGCTCCGCGCCAGCGGCAGCAGGTTCATCGGCGGCGTGCCGACGAAGCTCGCGACGAACACCGTGCGCGGCCGCGCATAAAGCTCGTCGGGCCGCGCGTCCTGCTCGATCCGGCCGCGATTGAGCAGGACCACCCGATCGGCCATGCTCATCGCCTCGGTCTGGTCGTGCGTGACATAGACCATCGTGATGCCGAGCCGGCGCTGCAGCGCCACGATCTCGGCGCGCATCTCTGCCCGCAGCTTTGCGTCGAGATTGGAGAGCGGCTCATCCATCAGGCAGACCGGCGCTTCGGCGACGATCGCCCGGCCGAGTGCCACGCGCTGCTGCTGCCCGCCGGAAAGCTCGGCCGGACGCCGCGCCAATAGCTCGCCGATGCCGAGCAGCTCGACTGCGCTTTTGAGCCGCCGCGCCCGCTCCTCGGAAGGCACCCGCCGCGCCTTGAGCCCGAAGAGCACGTTCTCGGCGACCGAGAGATGGGGAAAGAGCGCGTAGGACTGAAACACCATCGCCACGCCCCGCTCCGCCGGCGGCGCAGCCGTAACGTCGCGCCCGCCGATCGTGAGCCGCCCCGCGCTCGCCCTCTCGAGCCCCGCGATCAGCCGGAGGCAGGTCGTCTTGCCGCAGCCGGAAGGGCCGAGCAGCACCGTGAAGCTGCCGGCCGCGATCGCGAAGGAAACATCGTCGAGCGCCGGCACCTTGCCCCAGCGCTTGCTCACGCCGAGGAGCGCCACCTCGGCGCCGCGGTTTGCCGCCTCGCTGTCACGCGGCATCACGCCCGCCTCCCCCGATTTCTTCCTCCGCGAACCTTCCGCCGGTCGCGGTGCACACGTGTGCAAGCTGCCACAACCGCCAAACGCGGAACAGTCGGGGCACTTGGACCCCATCGCCCCCTCGCGTCAAACCGTCCCTGCCTTTCGCCTCGGCGCCCGGAGGCGCCGGCGCATATGGCCGGCCCGATGTTGCAGCACGGCAAGCGTTTCGATGACATTTCGATGACCCGGGGGCTCCGCCCCTGGACCGGGCCCCATCGGCGGGTCCCCAACGCGCATTGCGCGTTGGGAGCCCCCGCGAGCGCGATGGGAACCCGACCGCTGGGGCCTTGAGGCCCCAGACCCGCATCCGCTTAAAGTAATGGATTGCAAAGGCTCCGCCTTTGCCGGGGTGCAGGGGCAGAGCCCCTGCCGGGTCACTCCATCTCGGGCAAGATCACGTTCTGCGGCCGCGGCCCGAGCAGCGCCGCGCGCATCGTCTCGGCGGACTTGGTTCGGATATCCTCCCAGGCGTGTGGCGTGTGGAACGCCGAGTGCGGCGTGATGATGAGCCGCCCTTCGAGCCAGGGCGCACGCGCCCGGTAAGCGGCGAGCAGCGCCGGGATCGGCGCCACGGGCGGCTCGCCGGGCAGCACGTCGAGCCCGGCGCCGGCGAGATGCCCGCTCTTCAGCGCGGCCATCAGCGCGTCGAAATCCATGATCGGCCCGCGTGCCGTGTTCACCACCACCGCGTCTTGCGGCAGGGCTGCGAATTCGTCCGCCCCGAGCATCAGCCGCGTCTCGCGCGTGAGCGGCGCGTGTACGGAGAGGATATCGCTCGCGCGCAGCAATTCCTCGAGCGTGCGCACGCGCTCGATCCCGAGCGCCAACTCCACTCCGTTCGGCTGGTAGGGATCGTAAGCGAGCACGCGGAAGCCGAACGCCTTCGCCCGGAGCGCCGCCGCGGTGCCGATGCGCCCGAGCCCGAGGATGCCGAAGGTCTGGACCGAGGAGCGCTTGATGAGCGGATCGGCGAACCATGCCCAGGGCGCAGGCGGCGTCGCGCGCTGGCGCTCATGGTGCAGCAGGAGTCCCCGCCGCAGCGCGAGCGCCAGCGCCAGCGCATGGTCGGCGACCTCGGCGGTGCCGTAGTCCGGCACGTTGCACACCATCACGCCGCGCGCCGCCGCCTCCTTGCGGTCCAGCCGGTCGTAGCCCACGCCCATGCGCACGACAGCCTTCAGCCGCGGAAACCGCGCGAAGTCGGCCCCGCGCAGGAAATGGCGGAAGATCATCAGCCCGTCCGCCGCTTCGCAGTCCGCCGCATCGAGCTCGCCGATCGTCGCCGTGTCGCGCATCAGCACCCTCACTTCGGGGCCGTAGACGCGATGCTCGACGGTGGGATCGGGATACATCGCCTCGGGGTAGAGCACCGTAAGCGTCATGGACGAGCGCATCCTCCTCGCAAAAGCCGGCGATCCTGCGGGCGGTGCTCGCCTTGCGCAACCCGCCCGCTTTTGCCAGCCTTCTTGCTCATACGCAGAATGGGGGACTGGATGAACGGCGCGGAAAGCCTTGTGCACACGCTGCTGAAGGGCGGTGTCGATACGTGTTTCGCCAATCCCGGCACCAGCGAGATGCACTTCGTCGCCGCGCTCGATCGCGTTCCCGGCATGCACTGCGTGCTCGGCCTCTTCGAGGGCGTCGTCACCGGCGCCGCCGACGGCTATGCGCGCATGGCCGGCAAGCCGGCGGCCACGCTCCTTCATTGCGGCCCCGGGCTCGCCAACGGGCTTGCCAACCTCCACAACGCCCGCCGCGCCGGCTCGCCGATCGTCAACATCGTGGGCGACCAGGCGACCTATCATCGCCCGCTCGACGCGCCCCTCACCGCCGATACCGAGGGCTGGGCCCGCCCGGTCTCCGGCTTCGTCCGCACGGCGCAGCGCGCCGACCAGGTGGGCGTGGACGCCGCCGCCGCCATCCAGGCGGCGCGCATCGCCCCCGGCCAGATCGCGACGCTGATCCTCCCCGCCGACACGGCCTGGAACGAAGGCGGCGTGGTCGGCGAGCCGCTCCCGCCGGTCCCCGCCCCGCGCGCCGATCAGGGCGTCATCGCCCGCATCGCCCGCACCCTTCGCGGCAACGAGCCCGCGATCCTCGTGCTCACCGGCGCCGCGCTCTCGGCGGAGGGGCTCGCGCTCGCGCACCGCATCCGCGCCGCCACCGGTGCGCGCCTGATCGCCCAG
>DATJTV010000118.1:0-6938 GCA_035503055.1 Acetobacteraceae bacterium | reverse complement strand
AGAAGCCCCGGCGCACGATGAGGGGGCTCATCGAGCCGCTCGGCCTCCTCGACGGGCCGGGCGCTGCGGCGGCGATCGCCGCCGGCGCGGCACTTCCGCTCGCCGGCGGGCCGCGTGCCTTCAGCCTCGCCCGCCTGCTTCCTGATCCGGCGGCCGTTCCCGTTGCCGATATCCCGCCCGCTTGGCGCCGGTCCCTCGAACGCCTGATCTCTCCACCGGCAGCCGCCTGGTGTCCGCGCCCCACGGTGATGGGCGTGCTCAACATCACCCCCGACAGCTTCAGCGACGGCGGCAAGCACGTCGATCCGGGTGAGGCCGCCGCCGCCGGGCTGGCGATGGTGGCCGCCGGCGCCGCCATCATCGATGTCGGGGGCGAGAGCACGCGGCCGGGCGCTGCCCCCACCCCGCCCGATACCGAGCGGGCACGCATCCTGCCGGTGATCCGCGCGTTGGCGCACCAGGGGATTATCGTCTCGGTCGATACGCGCCATGCCGCGACGATGGACGCAGCGCTGGGCGAAGGAGCCACGATCGTCAACGATATCTCCGCGCTCGCCCACGATCCCCAGGCGGCGCGGATCGTCTCACGCGCGGGTGCGCGGGTGGTGCTGATGCACTCGCGGGGCGATCCGCAGAGCATGATGGGCCTTGCGCACTACCAGGACGTGGCGGTGGAGGTGGTCCACGAGCTCTCGCTCCGCCTCGCCGCCGCCGAGGCGGCCGGCGTTCCGCGCGACCGCATAGCCCTCGATCCCGGCATTGGGTTCGCGAAGACCGCGGCACACAATCTCGAGCTCCTCGCCCGCCTGCCGCTTCTGCTCAATCTCGGCTGCCCCCTGGTGGTGGGCGTCTCTCGCAAGGGCTTCATCGGCCGGCTCTCGGGCGTCCCCGAGCCGCGTGGCCGGCTCGCCGGCTCGCTTGCGGCGGCGCTCTTCGCGCTCGGCCGCGGCGCCGCCGTGCTTCGCGTCCATGACGTGGCGGAGACCATGCAGGCCGTCCGCGTCTGGCAGGCGCTTTCGCAAGGAGCGCCGCTCGCGCCGGTTTCATTTGCCGCCGCGGCCGGCTAGCGCAAGAACGGCCGAGCGAGCGATATTTCCGAGACCGGCATGAGTACTTCGCGACACCTCTTCGGCACCGACGGCATCCGCGGCACCGCCAACGCCGACCCGATGACCGCCGAGACCGCGCTCCGGCTCGGCCAGGCGGCCGGCCTGCTCTTCACCCGCGGCCTCCATCGCCACCGCGTCCTCATCGGCAAGGACACGCGGCTTTCGGGCTACATGCTCGAGCCGGCGCTGATCGCGGGCTTCATCAGCGCGGGAATGGACGTGGCGATCGCCGGCCCGATGCCGACGCCGGCGATCGCCATGCTCACCCGCTCGCTCCGCGCCGATCTGGGGGTGATGATCTCGGCCTCGCACAATCCGTTCGAGGACAACGGAATCAAGCTCTTCGGCCCGGACGGGCAGAAGCTCTCGGACGAAACCGAGGCCGAGATCGAGGCGCTGATGGGCGCCGACCTCGCCGCCCGGCTCGCCACGCCGGCGCGCCTCGGCCGGGCCGCGCGGCTCGACGATGCGGCCGGGCGGTATATCGAGGGGGCGAAGGCAACCTTTCCGCGCGGATTGCGCCTCGACGGCCTCAGGATCGTCGTCGATTGCGCTCACGGCGCTGCCTACAAGGTCGCGCCGACGGTCCTCTGGGAGCTGGGCGCGGAGGTGGTTCCGCTCGGCGTCGCGCCGGACGGGTTCAACATCAATCGCGGCTGCGGCTCGACGGTGCCCGAGTTCTTCTGCGCCCAGGTCGTCGAACACGGCGCGGATCTCGGCATCGCGCTCGATGGGGACGCCGATCGGCTGCTGCTCGCCGACGAACGCGGCGAGCTGATCGACGGCGATCAGATCCTCGCCCTCATCGCCCGCTCCTGGCGGCGCGAGGCGCGCCTCTCCGGCGAGGCCATCGTTGCCACGGTGATGTCGAATCTCGGGCTCGACCGGTTCCTCGCCGGGCTGGGCCTGGCACTCCATCGGACGAAGGTCGGCGACCGGTATGTCGCCGCCGAGATGCGCGCGCGCGGCATCAATGTCGGCGGCGAGCAGTCCGGCCACATGATCCTTTCCGACTTCGCGACGACCGGCGATGGGCTGGTCGCGGCGCTCCAGGTGCTCGCGGTGATCGTTGCCGAGGGGCGGAGGGCGAGCGAGGTGTGCCAGGTCTTCCGCCCTCTGCCGCAGCTTCTGCGCAGCGTCCGCTTCGCGCCGGGCTATTCGCCGCTCTCGGCCCCCGCGGTGATGGCGGAGATCGCCGAGGCCGAGGCGCGGCTCAACGGCTCCGGCCGGCTGCTCATCCGCCCGAGCGGCACCGAGCCGGTCATCCGCGTCATGGTCGAGGCGGAGGACGAGGCTCTGGTGCAGGACGTCGTCACGGGTCTTTGCGAGACGATCGCGGCGGCCACGCGCATGGCGGGCGCCCGCACCTCCTGATGCGCGGTCGGGTGCTGGCGATCGCCGGCTCGGACTCGAGCGGCGGGGCCGGCATGCAGGCAGATGTGAAGACCATCACCGCGCTCGGCGCCTATGCCGCGACCGCGATCACGGCGATCACGGTTCAGGATTCGCGCGCCGTGCACGCGATCCATAAGCTGCCGCCTTCGCTCGTGGGCCAGCAGATCGCGCGCGCGCTCGCAGATCCCGGGGCGGATGCAGTGAAGACGGGGATGCTGGTCGATGCGCCGACGATCGCGGCGGTCGCGGGCGCCTTACGTGCGGCGGCCGGCGTCCCGCTCGTCGTCGATCCCGTGATGCTCGCCTCGAGCGGGGCGCGGTTGCTCGCGGAGAACGCGCTCGGGGCGCTCCGCGCGGAGCTTTTCCCGCTTGCCGCGCTCGTCACGCCGAACGTGCCGGAGGCGGAGATTCTCGCCGGGATGAAGATCCGCGACCGCGCATCGATGGAGCGGGCCGCATGCGCCATCGGCGCGCGCGCGGTGCTGGTGAAGGGCGGTCACCTGCCGGGCCAAACGGTGGTGGACGTGCTCGCAACCGAGGCCGGCGTCATCGTCTTCGAGCAGCCGCGGATCCCGGGGGTTCCGTGCCGCGGCACCGGATGCACGCTGGCGAGCGCGATCGCGGCGGGTCTTGCCCAAGGGATGGGGCTTGCCGACGCCGTCGGCCGTGCCCGGGCCTATCTTCAGGCGGCGATTGCCACCGCACCCGCGGTCGGCGCGGGTCCGCGCCCGCTCGACCATGCGGTCACCGTGGATCTCCGGCGGATCGAGTTCACCCCGGAACCGGGCTGATCCTCATTCCTTGGAGGCGTGGACGCCTGCCTTCGTGACGGCATTCTCGCAAAAATAGGCGCCCTTCTTCGTCTTGCCGAACCATCGCGACCCGGAGAGGTGATAGACGTCGGTGCGCAGGTTCGCCCAAACGACCGTCTCCTTGCCGCAGGATTTCTGCGCCGCGGCAAGCGTGGCGTAATGCGGCACCCCCGCGAGCGAGATCGTCTTGGCGGCAAAGGCAGGGACGGGCGAAAGGGCGATGGCAAGCCAAAGAAGCAGCGCAACCTTGCCCGATGCGGCCATTTCGCCGATGCCGTTACATCTGTTAACCTCGTAAGACATAACGCACCCGATGCAACGCCGCAACTGCCGCCCGCATGTCTCTTGACGCACCCGCGCGGCACGGTTCAGGTGCGGGCCCTCGCACGCGCATCGAAGGAGAAGCCGCCATGGCGGAATACAAGTACGTGATCGCCCCGCCCGCCGTTGTCGCGGTGCCCGTGGCCGGGGGCGGCGGGTTTCCGGTGCGGCGGGTCTTCTGCGTCGGGCGCAACTATGCCGAGCACACGCGCGAGATGGGCGGTGATCCGGACCGCGAGCCGCCGTTCTTCTTCATGAAGCCGGCCGACGCGCTGGTGCTGGATGGCGCGGACATGCCCTATCCGCCGGCAACCAAGGATCTGCACCACGAGATGGAATTGGTGGCGGCGATCGGCACCAGCGGAGCGGACATCACCGAGCAGGAGGCGCTCGCCCATGTCTGGGGCTATGGGGCGGGCCTCGACATGACGCGGCGCGATCTGCAGGGCCAGGCAAAGAAGGAAGGAAAGCCCTGGGACATGGGCAAAGGGTTCGACCTCTCGGCGCCGATCGGCACGCTCGTCGCGGCCGAGCGGATCGGCCATCCGGCGCGCGGGCGGATCGTGCTCCGCGTGAACGGAGCGGTGCGCCAGCAGGCGGATCTCTCGCAGATGATCTGGAGCCTACCCGAGATTATCGCCCATCTTTCGGCCCTGGTGCGTCTCGCCCCGGGCGATCTCATGTTCACCGGCACGCCTTCCGGGGTTGCGCAGGTGGGGCGTGGGGATCTTCTGGAAGGCGAGGTCGAGGGCGTCGGCAGCGTGCGCGCCCGCATCGTCTGATGGACAGTATCGGATCGCAGAGTTTCGCGGGGAGCGGAGCGACCGCGAAGCGTCGCGTGAATCCGATACTTGGACAAACAGCGTTTGCCGGCTTTCTATGAAAGCCGGCAAACGCTCGCGGCTCCGGATCGCCACCTGGAACATCAATTCGCTCCGCCTGCGCCAGGACCGGCTCGGCGCCCTCGTCGACGCGCTCGAGCCGGACATTCTCTGCCTTCAGGAAACGAAAGTCCCGGACGAGCTTTTCCCGGAGCTGCTTCCCGCCTCGGTCGGGCTGCCACACTTCGCCCGGCGCGGAATGAAGAGCTACAACGGGGTGGCCATCCTCTCGCGCATTCCCTTCGAGACGATCGCGGAATCGCCCGACTGGTGCGGCAAGCGCGATTGCCGGCATCTCGCCGTGCGCCTCGATCTGCCCGGCGGCCCGGTCGAGCTGCATAATTTCTACGTGCCGGCCGGCGGCGACGTGCCCGATCCCGAAAAGAACCCGAAATTCGCGCACAAGCTCGCCTTCGTGGCCGAGGCGCACGAGCATTTTTCGGGGATGCCTTCCCTCTCGCGCGTGGTGGTGGTGGGCGATCTCAACATCGCCCCGCTCGAGAACGATGTCTGGAGCCACCGCCAGCTGCTCGACGTGGTGAGCCATACCCCCGTCGAGACCGAGGCGCTCACGGCCTGGCGGGAGACCGGGTTCACCGACGCCGTGCGGCATTTCGTTCCGGAAGAGGAAAAACTATTCACCTGGTGGTCGTATCGCAACCGCGACTGGCGCGCCTCCGATCGCGGGCGTCGGCTCGATCATATCTGGGTGTCCGACGATCTCGCGGGCACGCTCGCGCGACAGACCGTACTCGCCGACGCACGCGACTGGGAGCGCGCCTCCGATCACGTGCCGGTGTGCGTCGAGATGCGCGTGTGACGCCGGCGGAGGCGCTCGCGCGGCTTTGGCGCGAGGCCGGCCTTCCCGAGGCGGCGCTGGGCGGCATCGCTTTCGCGGGCACCGACCCGGTGCTGCCCTCCTCCTTCGCGATCGGCACGGCGGCGGCGGCGAGCATCGGCGCCGAGGCGCTCGCGGCGGCGCTGCTGCTCGAGCGGCGCGGCGGGCACGCACCCGAGGCGGCCCCGCGCCCCGCGGCGCGCGTGGCGCTCAGGGACGCGGCGATCGAGTTCCGCTCCGAGCGCTATCTCCGCGTGAACGGCGCGCCGCCGCCCGATCCCCATGATTCGATCCACGGGCTCTATCGCACCGCGGACGGCTGGGTCCGGCTGCACACGAATTTCCCGCATCACCATGACGGCCTGCTGCATCTCCTCGGCTGCGCCCATGACAAGGCGGCGGTGGCTCGCGCGCTCTCGCAGCGGCAAGCGGAGGCGTTCGACCGCGAGGCAACCGCGGCGGGCCTTGCGGTGGCCTGGCTCCGCTCCTTCGCGGACTGGCACGCAAGCCCTGAAGGGGCGGCGCTCTCTGCGCAGCCGACGGTCTCGCTCACGCGGTTCGGCGATGCTCTGGCAGTTCCCCTCCCGCCTTCATCGCGCCCGCTCGCAGGCGTGCGCGTGCTCGACCTGACGCGGGTGATCGCGGGCCCGGTCGCCGGCCGGGCGCTCGCCGCCTACGGGGCCGATGTCCTCGCGATCGCAGCACCCCACCTGCCGCAGTTGGGGGCCGCGGTGATCGACACCGGCCGGGGCAAGCTCTCCGCCTTCCTCGATCTCCGCGAGGAGCGGGCGCGCGATCGGCTTCGGGAGCTCGTTCGCTCGGCGGATGTGTTCCTCCAGTCCTACCGGCCGGGCGCGCTCGAGCGCCACGGGTTCGGCGCCGAGGACGTGGCGCGGCTCAGGCCCGGGATCGTCCATGCGACGCTCTCGGCCTACGGGTTCGCAGGTCCCTGGGCGGGGCGCCGCGGCTTCGACAGCCTGGTGCAGACGGCAAGCGGGTTCAATGACGCGGAGGCGAAGGCGGCCGGCGAGGCAGTGCCAAAGCCCCTCCCCGCCCAGGCGCTCGACCACGGCTCGGGGCATCTGCTCGCCTTCGGGATCATCGCGGCTCTGCTGCGCCGCCACGAGGAGGGCGGCGGCTTTCGCGTCCGCGTCTCGCTCGCACGGACGGGACTTTGGCTCCGATCGCTCGGCCGCGTGGAGGGTGGTTTCGCCTGCCCCGATCCGGGCGCCGCCGATGTCGCCGACAGGCTCGAGGAGGCGGACTCGGGCTTCGGGCGCCTCACCGTCGTGCGCCCCGCGGCCGAACTTCCGGCGAGCCCGCTTCGCCACGACCGGCCGGCCGCGAAGCTCGGCATGCATCCTCCGACCTGGCCCGATTGAGCGCGATCGGCGCGCGTCCCTCTGGTATCACGCCCGGAGGCGCGTTATGAAATTTGCGGGCATAATCTCAGGGAGGCGACAATGACCCATGCATATGGTCCGACGCTCGGACGGCGGTCAATTCTTGCGGCAGGCATCGCCGCCGGCGGCGGGCTCGGGCTGCCGCTCCTTGCGCCGCGGGCGGCGCGCGCGGCGAGCTA
>DATJTV010000117.1:0-8347 GCA_035503055.1 Acetobacteraceae bacterium | reverse complement strand
GCGAGCACGAAGCGGGTCTTGCCGCCGAGCAGCCGCGCCCCGCGATAGGTCGCCTTCCACGGCGCGATATGATCCTCGCGCGTGGAAATAAAGTAGGCCGGCAGCCGGATGCGCCCGAGATCGATCGGCTCGCCCTTGAGCGCGATCCCGCCCGGCTCGGCGAGCTTGTTCTCCTGGTACATCTTGCGCAGGTAGAAACTGTGCATGCGCGCCGGCATGCGCGTCGAATCGGCGTTCCAGTAGAGCAGGTCGAAGGGAAAGGGGTCGTTGCCGAGGAGGTAGTTGTTCACCACGAACGACCAGATCAGATCGTTCGCCCGCAGCATGTTGAACGTCGCGGCCATCTCGCTGCCTTCGAGGAAGCCGCGCCGGTTCATCCGCTCCTCGAGCACCTTGAGCTGCTCCTCGTCGATGAAGACGTTGAGCTCGCCCGATTCCGTGAAGTCGAGCAGGCTGGCGAAGAAGCTCGCCGTCTTGATCGGCTGGCGCCGCTTGGCGGCGAGCCAGGCAAGCGTCGCGCCGAGCAGCGTCCCCCCGAGGCAGTAGCCGATCGCGTTGATCTCGCGCTCGCCGGTCGCCTGGGCGATCGCCTCGATCGCGTCGAGCACGCCCTCTTGCATGTAATCGTCGAAGCCCTTGTCGCCGAGCCTCTCGTCCGGGTTGACCCAGCTCACCATGAAGACCGTGTGGCCCTGCGCCACCGCCCAGCGCACGAAGCTGTTCTTCGGGCGCAAATCCAGGATGTAGAACTTGTTGATCCAGGGCGGGATGATCAGCAGCGGCCGCTTCAGCACCGTCTCGGTCGAAGGCGCGTACTGGATGAGCTGGATCAGGTCGTTCTGATAGACGACCGCGCCCGGCGAGACGGCGATATTGCCGCCGACCTGGAAGGCGTCGAGGTCGGTCATCTTGATGTGCAGCCGGCCCTTGCCGTGGTCGAGATCGGCAAGCAGGTTGGAGAGCCCCTTGAGCAGGTTCTCGCCGCCCGTCTCGGCCGTCTTGCGCAGCACCTCGGGGTTGGTCAGCACGAAGTTGCTGGGGCTCATCGCCTCGACGAACTGGCGGGAATAGAAATCGACCTTCTGCGCCGTCTTCGGATCGAGCCCGTCCACCCGCTTGACCACGTCTTGCACGAAGCGGGCCGACAGCAGATAGGACTGCTTGATGAAGTCGAAAATCTCGTTCTCGTTCCAGGCCGCGTCCTTGAATCGCCTATCGCCCGGGTCGGCCTCGATCACCGGCTTCTGCTCGATCCCCATCACCCGCCGCGCGGTGTTCTGCCAGAGCGTCATGTAGTCCTGCCAGAACCCGAGCTGGGCGTGCATCAGCTCGGCCGGGTTGGTCATCAGCCGCGTCGTCATCTCGAGGAATGCGTTGCCGATATTGAGCGGATCGAGCTTCTGCCCCTCCTCGGACTGGCGCTTCAGCCATTCGCCGACGATCCGCTGCGAGCGCTCCGCGACGTCCGCCATCGAGCGGCCGATCATCGCCGGGTCGGGCAGCTTGAAGGCGGGTCCCTCGGGCTTCTCCGTGTCGGCCATAGCAGTGTCCTTTCCGCGGGCGCCTCGCCCGCGCTACATCACCATAGCGGCACGCGGCGTCTCGGGGGCCGTGGCAAAACCATGATCGGCAACGGCGCGGAACCTAGTGGGAACAAGGGAGCGGTTCAAGCCGGGGCGCGGTTGCGGCCCCGCGCTTGCGCGGCGTTGGGCGCGCTTGGTCTCTTGCTTCTCTCGGGCTGCGCCTCGGCCCCGGCAGCGATCGATCCGGTCGATTGGTACCACGACATCGAGGGCGGTCCGATCGCCCAGAAACGCGCCCCGATCCCCGGCGCCAACGCTCCCTATCCGAACCTCGCCAACGTGCCTCAGGCGCCTCAATATCTGCCGCCCGCCGAGCGCGACGCCATCTCGGCCGCCCTTCTCGCCCAGCGCACCCGCGCCCAGCAGCAGGCGCTCCTCGCACCGCTCCCGGCCTCGAGCGCGACCCAGCCCGCTTCCCCCGCGCCGGCACCGGCGCCCGCGCCCGCCGCTCCGCCCGCCGCGGCGGGCGCGAGCCCGGCCCCAACCAGCGGGCCCGCCCCCGCCACGGACGAGGCGCCGCCGCCCCCGAGCGCCGCGCTCGCCGCTGCCGCCGCCTCGTTGCCCGCCGTCCCGACGGCACCTCCGCCGCCGCCGGCGATCGCCGGATTCCCCCCACCTCCCGGCCCGCCGCCCGCGCCATTCAGCCTCGCCCGCTCCGCCGCGCTCACCATCCACTTCGCCGCGGGCTCCTCTGCGCTCACCGCCGCCGAGCGCGCGGGCATCGCCCGCATCGCCGCCGCCCGCGGCAAAGCCTCCATCGCCGTGGTCGGCTACGGCGATGCGAGTGCGAGCGACGGCGCCGCACAGCAGGCGGCGCTCGGCCTTGGCCTCGCGCGTGCGCGCGTGATCGCGACCGCGCTTGCCTCCGACGGCGTGCCGGCGAGCGCGCTCCGCCTCGGCGCCGAGGCCTCGGGCGGCGGCGCCACGCTTCGCCTGCTTCACAACCCGGGCGCGGGCACTTGAACCCGCGCTTTCCCGCGCGCGAGAATTCGCCGCTCCCCGAATCGCGACCCAAGGGCAGAGGCGTGCGACGAGAACCTTCCCGCACCCATCCGATCGCATGAACCGGCCGCTCTCCGTCGCAGTCGCCGGGCTCGGCACGGTGGGCGTGGGCGTGCTCCGGCTCTTGCGCGACAATGCCGAGATCGTCGCCGCCCGCGCCGGGCGGCCGGTCGCGGTGACCGCCGTCGCCGCGCGCACACGCACGCGCGACCGCGGCGTCCCGCTCTCGGGCCTGCGCTGGTTCGACGATCCGCTGGCGCTCGCCTCCGACCCGGCGGTCGACGTGGTCGTCGAGCTGATCGGCGGCGCCGAGGGCATCGCCCGCGCGCTCGTCGGTTCGGCGCTCGCGGCCGGCAAGCCGGTGGTGAGTGCCAATAAGGCGCTGCTCGCGGTGCATGGCGCCGAGCTCGCCACGCTCGCCGAGCGCTCCGGCGCCGCCCTCGGCTTCGAGGCCGCGGTCGCCGGCGGGCTGCCGGTGATCAAGACGCTGCGCGAGGGGCTCGCCGCCAACCGGATCGCGCGCGTCACCGGCATCCTCAACGGCACCTGCAACTACATCCTCTCGGTGATGCGCGAGGAGGGCCGCGAGTTCGCCGAGGTGCTCGCGGAGGCCCAGCGCCTCGGCTACGCGGAGGCGGACCCCACCTTCGACATCGACGGGATCGACGCCGCCCACAAGCTCGCGATCCTCGCCGCCCTCGCCTTCGGCCGCCCGGTCGCCTTCGCCGACGTGTACGTCGAGGGGATCCGCAGGATTTCCGCGCTCGACATCGCCTTCGCCGGCGAGCTCGGCTATCGCATCAAGCTGCTCGGCATCGCCGGGCAGGGTGATGGCGGGATCGCCCAAGGGATCTCGGCCCGCGTCCATCCCTGCATGGTCCCCGCGGGCGCGCCGCTCGCCCGCGTAGATGGGGTCACCAACGCGATCGTCGCCGAAGGGGACTTCGTCGGCCGCGTGGTCCTCGAAGGCCCGGGCGCGGGCGCCGGCCCCACCGCCTCCGCCGTCGTCGCCGATCTGATCGATCTCGCGCGCGGCCGTCTCACCCCGGTCTGGGGCGCCGCGGCGTCGGAGCTTTCGGCGTCCGCCTCGGTGCCGATGCAGTATCACTCCGGGTGCTATTATCTCCGCCTGATGGTCGTCGATCGCCCGGGCGTCATCGCCGACGTGACCGCGGTGCTGCGCGATCAAGGCGTGTCGCTCGAATCGATGCTCCAGCGCGGCCGTGCGCCCGGCGAAGCGGTGCCGGTGGTGCTGGTGACGCACGAGACGGACGAGGCCGCGGTGCGGGCGGCGCTCGCACGCATCGCCGCGTTCGAGGCCGTGCTCGAGGAGCCGACGCTGATCCGGATCGAGCCGGGCTGAGCGGGAAGCGAGGGAGAGGGGCATGAGCAGCGAGAGGACTTCCAGACCGGGCGAAGTGACCGACCGCAACCTCGCGCTCGAGCTGGTGCGGGTGACCGAGGCGGCCGCTATCTCCGCCTCCAAATGGATGGGGCGCGGGCGCAAGAACGAGGCCGACGGCGCCGCGGTCGCCGCGATGCGCCGCGCCTTCGACACGGTGGCGATCGCCGGCACGGTGGTGATCGGCGAGGGCGAGATGGACGAGGCGCCGATGCTCTATATCGGCGAGAAGGTGGGCGCCGGCGGGCCGGAGATGGATATCGCGGTCGATCCGCTCGAAGGCACCACCAGCACGGCCAAGGGCGGACCGAACGCCATGGCGGTGGTCGCACTCGGCGAGCGCGGCCAGTTCCTCCACGCGCCCGACGTCTACATGGACAAGATCGCGGTGGGCGGCGGCCTTCCCGATCATGTCGTCGATCTCGACGCGCCGGTGATCGAGAATCTGCGCAACCTCGCGCGCGCCAAGGGAAGGGAAGTGGGCGATCTCGTCGTCTGCATCCTCGAGCGCGAGCGCCATCACGACGTCATCGCGCGCTGCCGCGAGGCCGGCGCGCGGATCATGCTGATCCCGGACGGCGACGTTGCCGGCGTCATCGCGACCACGCGGCCGGAGAGCGGCGTCGATATCTACATGGGCTCGGGCGGCGCGCCCGAGGGCGTGCTGGCCGCGGCAGCACTCCGCGCCGTCGGCGGACAGATGCAGGGAAGGCTGCTCTTCGAGAACGCCGCCCAGGTCGAGCGCGCGCGCGGGATGGGCATCCGCGATCCCGGGCGCAAATACACGATCACGGAAATGGCGGGCGGGGACGTGATGTTCGCCGCGACCGGCGTCACCGCCGGGGCGATGCTGCGCGGCGTGCGCCATTTCGGCCATGGCGCCGAAACCCATTCCATCGTCATGCGAAGCAAGTCCGGGACCGTGCGCTATATCGAGGCGCACCACAATTTCGCGACCAAGACCTGGGCGTTGGTCTAGGGGCGCTGGTCTAGGGGCGCTGGTCTGACCGTGCAATCCGCCGCTCTCGGCGTTGCGCAAAGCCTGAGCGGGAGGCGCTGGATCTGGCGCGAGGCCGAGGAGCGGTTGGGCTTGGGCATCGCCGAGCGGCTCGGCGTGCCCGAGATCGTGGGCCGCCTGCTCGCCGTGCGCGGCGTGACGATGGAGACGGCGCCCGACTTTCTCGACCCCACCCTGCGCGCGCTGCTGCCGGACCCTTCGCGGCTCGCCGACATGGATCGCGCCGCCGAGCGGCTCGCCGCGGCGGTGAGGGGGGCCGAGACGGTCGCCGTCTTCGGCGATTACGATGTGGACGGCGCCTGCGCGGCCGCGCTGCTCGTCTCGGTGCTGGGCGCGCTCGGCGTGACGGTGATCCCCTATGTTCCCGATCGGCTGAAGGAAGGGTACGGGCCCAACGGAGCGGCGCTCTGCGGGCTGGTCGCGCGCGGGGCGCGGCTCATCGTCTGCGCCGACTGCGGAAGCGACGGGGCGGAAGCGTTCGTCGCCGTCGCCGGGCGTGCGGACGTGATCGTGCTCGATCATCACAAGGCGGAAAGCCCGCCCGACGTGTTCGCCGTGGTCAATCCCAATCGCTCAGACGATCGTTCGGGCCTCGGCGCGATATGCGCGACCGCGGTCTCGTTCCTCGCGATGGTCGCCCTGGTGCGCGTGCTCCGCCGGGGCGGCTTCTTCGCCGGGCGCGCCGAGCCGGAATTGCTTTCCTGGCTCGATCTGGTGGCGCTCGCGAGCGTCTGCGACGTGATGCCGCTTTCGGGCGTCAACCGCGCGCTCGTTTCGCAGGGGCTCAAGGTGATGGCGCGGCGCCTCCGCCCGGGCCTGGCCGCACTGCTCGGTGTGGCCGAGGTGCTGGGCGAGCCGACCGCGGAGAGCTGCGGCTACGCGCTCGGGCCCAGGATCAATGCCGCCGGACGCATCGCGGAATCCGATCTCGGGCTCCGGCTGCTGCTCGCCGGCGACACCGAGGCCGCGATGCCGCTCGCGCGTGCGCTCGATCAGGTCAACCGCGAGCGCCAGCAGGTGGAGATGGGCGTGCTCGAAGCCGCCATGGCGGCTGCGGCGGCGCAGGCCGAGGCCGGGCTGCCGGTGCTCCTGGTGAGCGGCGCGGGGTGGCATCCGGGCGTGGTCGGGATCGTCGCCGGGCGGATCAAGGACCGCTTCAACCGCCCTGCCTGCGTGCTGGGCGTGGCCGGGGCGCCGGAGATCGCGAAGGGCTCGGGGCGCTCGGTGCTCGGGCTCGACCTCGGCGGCGCGGTGATCGCCGCGCGCCAGGCCGGCCTCCTTGAGGCGGGCGGCGGGCACGCGATGGCCGCCGGCTTTTCCTTGGAAGCGAGCCGGCTTGGCGCCTTCCACGCCTTCCTCAACGAGCGCCTGGCGAGGGCTTCACTCCTGCCCGGCGTCGCGGACCTGGCGATCGAGGGAACGCTCGCCGTTGCGGGCGCGACCGCCGAGCTTGCGGCGCTGCTCGGCCGGCTCGCGCCTTTCGGGGCGGGCAACGAGGAGCCGGTGCTCGTACTCGCACGCGCGCGCGTGGTGCGCTCGGACCGTGTCGGCCGCAACGGCCGGACGATCCGCGCGATCGTCGCCGGCGAGGAGGGCGGCCGGCTCAAGGCCGTCGCCTTCCGCGGCGCCGACGGCGCGCTCGGCCCCTCGCTGCTCGAGCGGGCGGGTCGGCCGCTGCATCTCGCGGGGCACCTCCGGCTCGATCGCTGGAACGGCACCGGCGCGCCCGGCTTCGTGATCACCGACGCCGCCTTGGCTTGACCCCGGTTCCCGCCTTGGCCTAGGCACCCGCACGTCCGTCCCGTTCGTCTAGAGGCCCAGGACACCAGCCTTTCACGTTGGTAACACGGGTTCGAATCCCGTACGGGACGCCATTTGTTTTCAGCGTCTTAGGCGGCTTCCAGCCCGCGCCGCCGGGGCCATCGGTCAGAGCGCTGCGCTCAATCCGCTGCCGACGCGATCTTGCCGGCTGAGCGGGGGCGCCTGGTCGCCTTTTTCGGCGCGCCCGACGCGGCATGCAGCGGGGAGGGCGTGGCCAGCCGGAAGCTGACCAGCCGGTTCAGGCTGACGCCCGCCTCGGCAGCCTCGATCGCCAGCATGCGGTGCAGCTCCGGCGGAATGCGTGCGACGAACTTGCCGGAATACGCCTGATCGGCGATCGGTTCCGGCACGGGCTCGCCATTGGCTCGCATGTCCGCGACGACATCGTCGACCAGCGCGCGGATCCCGCCAAGCGACGCCTCGGGCGTGGCGTCGAGGTGCGACAAGCTCGGGAATTCGGCGCAGGTGCCGACATACTCCCCGTCCTCTTCCGACCACGACACGCGATAGGTGAAATGGTCAGCCATCGTCTTCACTCCTTGCTGCCTGGGCATCGAGCAGTTCCTTCTTCTCGACCGCCGCCAAGAGCTGGCGCACCTGATAGGGCTTCGCCTTCCCGTCATCGTCTTGCAGGTTGATGCGGGGATCTCCGGCCCACGGCATCTTGAACACGTGATGGCTGCCGCCGGACCTGCGCGGCTCGCCGAAGTAGTGTCCCGCCACCTTCAAGGCGTCCGCGAACCTTACCGACCGGGGCTTGTTGCGCATCCCGGCCAAGAGCTTCTCGATCGCCTTGGTCACCGGCATCTCATATGATATCTATAGTAATACTGTCAAATCCCGCAGCCTTTCGCGGCGTTCGGCCGCGTCCGCCGGATCGCAAGGCTCGATCCTCGCCGGGAGCGGTGTGTTTCCACGCCCAACGGGGACCCACTTGGCGCGGCAACATAGTTGGCTGATAATACTAGGGAATTCTGCAACGTTCCGGGTCCCGGTCGGCGCCGATCGGGACCCGCCAGGCGCGAAACATTCTCCAGGGACTTCGAATTGATAAGGATCCTTTACCTGGGTCCGGGTTGGACGCCGATACACACACAATAATCGGTCGGAGCGGCCCCTTTCCTGACGAGCAACCTATCGAGACGTAACATCTAATGGCCCGGGCCGCGGTATTTGACCGCCGTGTCAATCGCCTTATCGGCCTCGGCGACCGTCAGGAGCGCCGTCGTGTGCGTGTGGGCCAAGCCTGTCGCGGAAGTGGCGATACCAAGCGCCGCGGCGCTCGCCGCATCGGGAAGGTCGGCGATCACGTACACATCGTACTTCCCGAGCGCGTAATACATCGCGTCGAGCTTTCCGCCGAGACTTTCGACGGCAGCGGTAACCGCCTTCTTGCGTCCGGACGCCTTGTCCTTGTGCAGGCCCTTGAGGCCATCGGCGGTATAGGAAACGGAGATCAGGTATTTGGCCATGACGTAACCTCCGAAGCGAAGAGTTTCGTTTTTACGTGGGCGCATTTGC
>DATJTV010000116.1:0-20417 GCA_035503055.1 Acetobacteraceae bacterium | reverse complement strand
TTCTCGTATCCCTTCGGCACCACCTGCCAGAAATGCCCGACCGTGCGCTCCCAATCATGCAGGAGCATCGTCGCATAGCGGCTCGACGTCTCGGCGACGTGCCGGGCGATGAGGTCACGCAGCACCTTCTCCCAATGGGCGGAGGCGATGCGCTGCCAGTTGATCGCGTCGGGGTTGGCAATCTCCGAGAACCGCTCGCGCGGATCATAGACGAACGCCATGCCGCCGGTGAAACCCGCGCCGAAATTCTCGCCGACCCGCCCGAGCACGACCACTGTGCCGCCGGTCATGTACTCGCAGCAATTCGAGCCGCAGCCTTCGACCACGGCCTCCGCGCCTGAGTTCCTGACCGCGAACCGCTCCCCGGCTTCGCCAGCGGCGAAGAGATAGCCCGAGGTCGCGCCGTAGAGCACGGTGTTGCCGATGATCGTGTTCTCCTGGCTCAGCAGATTCGACGACGGCGCCGGCCGGACGACGATCGTCGCCCCCGAGAGTCCCTTGCCCACATAGTCGTTCGAATCGCCGAACAGCTCGATCTTGAGCCCGCGCACCGCAAAGGCGCCGAGCGACTGCCCGGCCGACCCGCGCAGCCGGACCGTCACGTGCCCGCGCTCGAGCCCCGCCATGCCGAAGCGTCGGACGATCTTCGAAGAGAACTTGGTCCCGATCGCGCGGTGCGTGTTGCGGATGGAGTACTGAAGCTGCATCTTCTCGCCGCGCTCGAAGAAGGAAGCGGCATCGGTGATCATCTGCGCGTCCAGCGTCTCCGGCACCTCGTTCCGCCCCTCGCGCGAGCAGAAGCGCGCGTAAGGGCCTGGATCCGCCTGCACCAGCAGGGGATTGAGGTCGAGATCGTCGAGGAAGTCGGACCCGCGGCTCACCTGCTGGAGGAGATCCGTGCGGCCGATCACCTCCTCGAGCCTGCGGAATCCGAGCGAGGCGAGGATCCCGCGCACGTCCTCGGCAACGAACGAGAAGAGGTTGATCACCTTCTCCGCGGTGCCCTCGAACTTCGCCCTGAGCTTCGGATCCTGCGTGCAGACGCCCACCGGGCAGGTGTTCGAGTGGCACTGGCGGACCATGATGCAGCCCATCGCCACCAGCGACGCGGTGCCGATACCGAACTCCTCGGCGCCGAGCATCGCCGCGATGACCACATCGCGCCCGGTCTTGATGCCGCCGTCGGTCCGCAGCTTCACGCGATGGCGGAGCCGGTTGAGCATCAGCACCTGATGCGTCTCGGAAAGTCCCATTTCCCAGGGCAGGCCCGCATATTTGATGCTGCTCTGCGGGCTCGCCCCGGTCCCGCCCGCATGGCCGGAGATCAGGATCGCATCCGCCTTCGCTTTCGCCACGCCCGCCGCGATCGTGCCGATGCCGCTCCGCGCGACCAGCTTCACGCACACCGTGGCATCGGGGTTGATCTGCTTCAAGTCGTAGATGAGCTGCGCCAGATCCTCGATCGAGTAGATGTCGTGGTGCGGCGGCGGGCTGATCAGCATCACGCCGGGCGTCGCGTGGCGCAGCCGCGCGATCATCTCGCTCACCTTGAAGCCCGGGAGCTGGCCGCCCTCGCCGGGCTTCGCCCCCTGCGCGACCTTGATCTCGATCTCGCGGCAGTTATTGAGGTACTCGGCGGTCACGCCGAAGCGTCCCGAGGCGATCTGCTTGATCGCCGAGCAGGCATTGTCGCCGTTCTCCCGCGGCCGGTAGCGCGCCGGGTCCTCGCCGCCCTCGCCGGAATCGGAGCGCGCGCCGATCCGGTTCATCGCGATCGAGAGTGTCTCGTGCGCCTCGGGCGAAAGCGCGCCGAGCGAGATTCCCGGCGCCACCAGCCGCTTGCGGATCTCGGTGATGCTCTCGACCTCGTCGACAGGCACCGGCACGCGACCCTCGGTGCGGAAGTCGAGCAGGTCGCGGAGCGCGATCGGCGGCAGCTTGCGCACGCCCTCCGCGTAGCGCCGGTAAGTGGTGTAGCTGTCGGTGCCGACCGCCGTCTGCAGCGTATGGATCAGGCCCGCTTCGAACCCGTGCGCCTCGCCGCGGCGGCGCACCTTGTAGATGCCGCCCACCGGCAGCGTGACGACGCCCGACTCCCAGGCGGTCTCGTGCAGCTCGAAAATCTTCCGCGCGATGCCCGAGAGCCCGATGCCGGAGATCCGCGAGGGCATGCCGGGAAAGAACTCGGCGACGAGCGCGCGCGAAAGCCCGATCGCCTCGAAATTGGCGCCGCCGCGATAGGAGGAAATGACGCCGATCCCCATCTTGGACATGATCTTAAGGAGACCCTTGTCCACCGCCTTCTTGTAGCGCTGCACGGCTTCCTTGAGCGAAAGTCCGCCGAAGAGCCCGCGGCGCTGGCGGTCGGCGATCGAGGCCTCGGCAAGATACGCATTGACCGTGGTGGCACCGACGCCGATCAGCACCGCGAAATAATGCACGTCCACGCACTCGGCCGCGCGCACGTTGAGGCTGGTGAAGGTGCGCAGGCTCTGGCGCACGAGATGGGTGTGCACGCAGGCGGTGGCGAGGATCATCGGGATCGGCGCGCGCTCCGGCCCCTGCGCCTCGTCGCTCAGGATGACATGCGTGCAGCCGGCGCGCACGCCCTCCTCGGCCTCGCGGCGGATGCGCTCGAGCGCCGCCCGCAGACCCGCCTCGCCCTCCGCGGCGGGGAAGCTGCAGTCGATGTCGCAGGCGGAACGGCCGATATAGTCGCGCATCGCCAGGAACTCGGCGGAGGAAAGCACCGGGCTCTCGAGCTGGAGCAGATCGCACTGGCTTGCATCCTCGTCGAGCACGTTGCCGAGATTGCCGAGCCGTGTGCGGAGCGTCATCACTCGCGTCTCGCGCAAGCTGTCGATCGGCGGGTTGGTCACCTGGCTGAAGGTCTGGCGGAAATAATGGTGCAGCCCGCGATAGTGCTCCGAGAGCACGGCGAGCGGCGTGTCGTCGCCCATGCTGCCGACCGGCTCGTTCCCCTCCTCCACCATCGGATGGAGGATCATCTCCAGCTCCTCGAGCGTGTGGCCGGCGCCGAGCTGGCGCCGCCGCAGCTCCTCGCCCTCGTAGATCGTGGGCTCGGGCGCATCGGTCTTGACGATGTGGTCGATCTCCTTGATGCGGCGCGACCATTCGCTGAAAGGCTGGCGGGCGGCGAGAAGCTTGCGGATCTCGGCATCGACATGAAAGCGCGGCTGGTCGAGATCGACGCCGATCGTCTCGCCGGGACCGACCCGCCCCTTGGCGACGATCGCCTGCTCGTCGAGCTTCACCATGCCGGTCTCGGAGCCGACGATGAGCAGCGAATCGGTGGTGATGGTGTAGCGCAGCGGGCGCAGCCCGTTGCGGTCGAGCCCGGCGATCACCCAGCGCCCGTCGGTCGCGGCGATCGCCGCCGGCCCGTCCCACGGCTCCATCACGGCATTGCAGTAGAGGAAGAGATCGCGCTCCGCCTGCTTCATCGTGCCGTCGGCGGCGAAGGCGGGCGGGATCATCAGCGCCTTCGCCATCGGCGCATCGCGCCCCGCGCGCACCAAAAGCTCGAAGACGTTGTCGAGCACCGCCGTATCGGACCCGCCCGCCTGCACTACCGGCTTGATGTCCTCCATGAAGGGATCGAGTGCCGCGTCGGCGAGCCTCGTCTCGTGGCTCCGCATCCAGTTGGAATTGCCGGCGAGCGTGTTGATCTCGCCGTTGTGCGCCAGCATCCGGAACGGTTGCGCCAGCCGCCAGGTGGGAAAAGTGTTGGTCGAATAGCGCTGGTGGAAGATCGCGAACCGCGAGACGAAGCGCGGGTCGAGAAGATCGGGATAGAACTCCGAAAGATGCTCGGCGAGGAACATCCCCTTGTAGATGATCGAGCGGCAGGAGAGGGAGCAGAAATAGAGCTCCGGAATCTGCGCCGCGATCGCCGCCTTCTCGATCCGCCTCCGGATCACGTAGAGGTCTCGCTCGAAGGTCGCCTCGTCGGTCTCGAGCGCGTTCCAGACAATGATCTGCTCGATCTCGGGGCGCGTCGCGTTCGCCTTCTCGCCGATGCAGGCAACATCGATCGGCACCTGCCGCCAGCCATGGATCGCATAGCCGAAACGGAGAATTTCCGTCTCGACGATCTGGCGGCAGCGCTCCTGCGCGGAAAGATCCGTCTTCGGCAGGAACACCTGGCCCACCGCGATCGGGCCGGGCCGCAACTTCGTGCCGCCGCGCTCGATCACATCGGCGAAGAAATCCTGCGGTATCTCGACATGGATGCCCGCCCCGTCGCCGGTCTTGCCGTCGGCATCGACCGCACCGCGATGCCACACCGCCTTGAGCGCGTCGATCGCCGCCGCAACGACCTGCCGGCGCGGCTTGCCGTCGAGGGAAGCGATCAGCCCGACACCGCAGGAATCATGCTCCTGCTCGGGCGCGTAGGTTTCCCGCAGCAAAACCCGGTTCTTTTCCCACGCGGCGAGGAAGTCGGTCGCGCTTTCCATGCTTCTTACTCCGCCCCTCTTATTCCGCCGCCACCGCGAGCGAGGCAGTCTCCTGCTCGAGATAGGCGTGAATGCCCGCCGCGGCGTCGCGCCCGTCCCTGATCGCCCAGACGACGAGGCTCGCCCCGCGCACGATGTCGCCGGCGGCGAAGACGCCGGGAACGCTCGTCATGAAGCTCCGGTGGTGGGTCTTGAGCGTGCCCCAGCGCGTGACGGCGAGATCGGGCTCCGCGAATTCGCGCGGCAGGTCCTCGGGATCGAAGCCGAGCGCCTTGATGACGAGCTCGGCGTTGAGCCGGAACGAAGGGCTCGCCGCCTTCTCGACCGATTGGCGGCCGGAGGCGTCGGGCAGGCCGAGCCGCATGCGCGAGGACTGGACCGACTCGACATGGCCCGCGCCGGCGAACGCCTTCGGAACGCTGAGCCAGAGGAACTCGACGCCCTCCTCCTCCGCGTTCTTCACCTCGCGCATCGAGCCCGGCATGTTGGCGCGGTCACGCCGGTAGAGGCACTGAACCGACTTGGCACCCTGCCGCACCGCCGTCCGCACGCAGTCCATGGCGGTATCGCCGCCGCCGATCACCACCACCCGCTTGTCGCGCGCGTCGAGCGTCCCGCTATCGAAATCCGGCACGTCATCGCCGAGCCCCTTGCGGTTCGAGGCGATCAGGTAGTCGAGCGCGGGCACGATCCCGGGCAGCACCGAGCCGGGCGCGGCGAGATCGCGCGCCCGATACACCCCCGTCGCGATCAGCACGGCCGGGTGCCGCCGGCGGAGCTCGGCGAGCGGCAGGTCTCGCCCGACCTCGACGCCCAGATGGAACCGCACGCCCTGCCCGGCGAGCAGCTCCGCGCGGCGCAGCACGATGTCCTTCTCGAGCTTGAAGTTCGGGATGCCGTACATGAGGAGGCCGCCGATGCGGTCGTGGCGGTCGTAGACGTCGACGACATAGCCGAGCGCGCGCAGCTCCTCCGCCGCGGCGAGCCCCGCCGGCCCCGCGCCGACGATGCCGATCGAAAGCCCCCGCTCCTGCACTGGCTTCCGCGAGCGGACCCATCCCTTTTCGAAGGCGGTGTCGGTGAGGAAGCGCTCGACGGCGCCGATCGTCACCGCCTCGTAGCCCTTCTCGATGACGCAGTTGCCCTCGCAGAGCCGGTCCTGCGGGCAGATGCGGCCGCAGATCTCGGGAAAATTGTTGGTCGCGGCCGAGATCTCGTAGGCCTCCTCGATCCGCCCCTCGGCGGCGAGCTTCAGCCAGTCCGGGATGTCGTTCCCGAGCGGGCAATGAACCGCGCAGAAGGGCACGCCGCACTGGCTGCAGCGGCTGGCCTGCCGGGACGCCTCTTGCGTGTCGAAGCGCCGGTAGATCTCGTCGAAGTCCGCGCGCCGCTCGGCGACCGCCCGCTTCTCGGGCTGCTGCTGCGGCAGGCGGACGAATTGCAGCATGCGGTCGGCCATCCCCTCTCCTCCTCTAGGCTGGTCGCAAGCCTGCCGGTGGCGTGACATTAATCGAGCCGCCTTGCAGGCGCGAGAGCGAATCGGGCCGACATGACAGCTATGCTGTCACATGACCCTCCATCCTCCCGTGTTCGTGAGGGATTGATTCGAAATACGGAACGGAAAAGATCCGATCCGGCCCTTTCGCAACCCCTCCGCTTCACCGCGCCTCGCGCGCCGCAAGCTCGCGTCAACGTGATGGCAGCAATGCGCGCGCCGGTCGGCAACGCCTGATCTGAGTCAAGGTAAAAATCCGGGCGGACCATAAATTAAGGTCCGTTCGGGCAGTCTCGCCGAGATGCGGCGAACCGTCCCGTGGATGCCAAGCCAATGACCCGCGATTACGAAACTGTCCCGAGGGCCCGAACGGCCGTCGTGGACGACGACCCCGATGTGCTCGATTCGATGAAATTCCTGCTCAAGGCGGCGGGCTACGATGTCCACGCCTACCCGACCGCGGATTCGTTCCTCGCCGATGAAGCGGCCCGGCCGGACTGCCTCATCGTCGATCAGCATATGCCGCGGATGACCGGGCTCGAGCTCGCCGCGCATCTCAGGGAAGCGGGGGCCGGGATTCCGATGCTGCTGGTCACCGGCTCGCCCTCGCCGGCGATCGTGGCGCGCGCCGCCTCGCTCGGCATCACGGCCGTGCTCGGCAAGCCGGCGGAGCCCGAGGCGCTGCTGAATTTCGTGGCCGCGCATCGCCGGCGCCGAACGCCTTAGAGCGTGATCGCCGAAGGTGGAATCACCGAAGGCGTGAATCACGCGGGAAAACAAAGACCTAGAGCGGGATGCGTGAGCCGAAGCGAACGCATCTCGCTCTAACAGGAGCAGCTCAGAACGGCCGGCGCGCGTTCAGAGCGGTCGCCAGCGTTCCGTCGTCCAGGAGGTCGATCGCCCCCCCGACCGGCACGCCGTGCGCGACCCGGCTCACCGCCACTCCGAGCGGGCGCAGCCGCTCGGTCAGCCAGTGTGCCGTGGTGGCGCCGTCCACCGTCGCCCCGAGGGCGAGGATGATCTCCGCGACACCGCCCCGTTCGACGCGCTCGACGAGCGGTGCCAGGTTGAGGTCGTCGGGGCCCATCCCGTCGAGCGCCGAGAGCGTGCCGCCGAGCACGTGGTAAAGGCCGCGGAACACCCCGGACCGCTCCAGCGCCCAGAGATCCCCCACCCCCTCGACGACGCAGATCAGCGTGCGGTCGCGTCGCGGATCGGTGCAGAGGCTGCACGGGTCGCAGCTATCGAGGTTGCCGCAGAGGCGGCATGAAACGACCGCCCGCGCCGCCTCGGCGAGCGCGCTCGCGAGCGGCAGCATCCGCGCCTCAGGATTCTGGAGCAGCTTCAGCGCCGCCCGGCGGGCGCTGCGCGGGCCGAGCCCCGGCAGCTTGCCGAGCAGGCTGATCAGCCGCTCGATTTCCGCACCACCCATCGCCCCTCAGAACGGCAGCTTCATCCCCGGCGGCAAGGAGAGCCCGCCGGTCATCTTCTGCATCTCCTCCGCAGCCACCGCCTCGATCTTCCGTTTCGCCTCAGCGTGCGCCGCAATCAGCAGATCTTCCAGCATTTCTCTCTCGGTGGGCTCGCTGAGCCCGGGGTCGATCCGAACCCGCTTCAGCTCGCCCTTGCCGTTCAGCACCACCGTGACGAGCCCGGCGCCGGCGCTTCCCTCGCATTCCATCGCATCGAGCTTCTCCTGCAACTCCTGCATCTTCTGCTGCATCTGCGACGCCTGCTTCATCAGGCCGGCAAGGTTCTTCATCACGGCTCCTCTGCTTCGTTGTCGGGCGGCTCGTTGTCAGGTGGGGGTTCGGCGGCGGGTGCGTCCTCCAGCTCCGGCGCGCCGCTCTCGACATCGCGCACCGCGGCGATCTCGGCGCCGGGAAATGCCGCGAGGATCGCGCTCACCAACGGGTGCCGGCTCGCCTCGTCCCGCCGGGCGAGCTCCTCCGCCCGCTCCTGCTCGGCAAGCGTGGGCTCCCCCGGCTCGGCCGCGAGCGCGATCGTCCAGCGCGTGCCCGTCGCCTCCTGAAGGAGCTTGCCGAGCCGCGCCGCCAGGTCGCGCGGCGCCTCGGGCTCGGGGTTGATCTCGATCACCGGCGGGGCGAAGCGCACCAGGTGCACATGGTGGAGAAGCTGTGCCGCGAGCAGCGCCTCCCGTGCCTCCCGCGCCAGCCCCACCACCGCGCGGAAGCTCTCCGGCATCGCGGGCGGCGCCGCGGCCACGGGGTCGGCGATCGGCGCGCCCATCGCCGGGCCGCCGACAGAAGCGCGCATAGCCCCCACCGGGCCCCCGCCCGGCCCGGGCGGCGCCGTTCCCGTCACCGCCCCACCGGCCGCCTGCCCGCCCGAGAGCATCCGCACCAGCTCGCCGGGCGGCGGCAGCTCGGCCACATGGCAGAGCCGGATCAGCACCATCTCGGCCGCCGCCCGCCGGTCCGGCGCCCCCTCCACCTCCTGGATCCCCTTCAGCACCATCTGCCACGCGCGTCCGAGCACCGGCACCGAGAGACGCTGGGCCAGTGCCGCCCCGCGCGTGCGCTCGGCCTCGGGCAGCTCCGCACTCTCCGCCAGTGCCGGAGCCGCCTTGATCCGGCTCACATTGTGCAGAAGCTCGGCGAGATCGACGAGCAGCAGCCCCGCATCCGTCCCGCGCGCCAGTGCGGCGTCGGAAAGCGCGAGCGCGGCGGCGGGCTTGCCCGCCATCACCGCCTCCAGAAGGTCGAACACGCTCTCCCGATCCGCCATCCCCAGCATCGAGGCCACGGAATCGGCGCTGATCGGGCCGCCCTCGCCGCTCCCCCCTTGGGCGATCGCCTGGTCGAGCAGCGAGAGCCCGTCGCGCACCGAGCCGTCGGCGGCGCGCGCGATCACCGCCAGCGCCTCCTTCGTGATCGCCACCGCCTCTTCCTCGGCGATGCGCGCGAAATGCGCCGCAAGCTCGGCCACGCCCAGCCGGCGGAGGTCGAAGCGCTGGCAGCGCGAGAGCACCGTCAGCGGCACCTTGCGCACCTCGGTCGTCGCGAACACGAACGCCACGTGCGGCGGCGGCTCCTCCAGCGTCTTCAGAAGCGCGTTGAAGGCATTGCGCGAAAGCATATGAACTTCATCGATAATGAAGACCTTCTTGCGCGCCTGCAGCGGCCGAAAACGCGTCGCCTCGATGATCTCGCGCACGTCGTCGACCCCGGTGCGGGAGGCCGCGTCCATCTCGACGACGTCCGGGTGGCGTTCGGCCAGGATCGCCGCGCAGTTCGGGCACACCAAGCAGGGTTCCGCGGTCGGCCCGCCGGTGCCGTCCGGCCCCGTGCAGTTGAGCGCGCGGGCGATAATCCGCGCCGTGCTCGTCTTGCCCACCCCGCGCACGCCCGTCAGCATGAAGGCGTGGGCCACGCGCCCGGTCGCGAAGGCGTTGGTGAGCGTGCGCACCATCGTCTCCTGCCCGATCAGGTCGGCCAGGCGCTGCGGGCGGTATTTGCGCGCCAGCACCCGATAGGAAGCGGCGGGCGCCGCCTCCGCCGGGCCGAAGAGGCCGGGCCCGGCCGGAGGAACAGGATCGGGGGGAGCGCTATTTTCGAACAGGCCGGCCATATCCGACGGGCGGGTGCGCCGTCCTTTCGCTGCCCGCCCGGAGAAGCGCGCCAGCGCGGCGCGCTCCCGGAGCGGCGTGTTGCGGGGTGGGAGGCCGGACGACGACCCGGGCGGAAACTCGTTGCGGCTGCTTCCTTCCGGACCTGACCGGGTTCGCGAGGCGCCCGTCCGTCGCCGACCCCCCGCCGCTAGTTAGCATGCACGCTCGCCGCCGTCAGCTTGTCGCCGTGCCCCGGTTGCCGCGCCTTGGATTGCCAGCTCGGGTTGCCCCTGGAGGCGACCGCGTGCGAACCTGCGCGGCACTCGACGGCAGCTCTCGCATCCCCTCAAATCCGGAAGAATCGCACGCAAATCCCGTGGTCCTCATCCTCGCCCGCCGCCCCAACCCCTACACCGGCAGCCCGCTCGACCGCGCCGTTCATCGGCGGGAGGACGGGGCCTGGATCGCGGCCGCGCTCGCCGATCCCGAGAGCCTCTTCCTCCCGGTCTGGCAGGCGAAGAACCTCCTCCGCGGGTCCGAGAGCGGCGCCCCCGAGGCCGTCTTCCTTCCTGCTTCAGTGGGGGCCGCCTTCTGCACTCCGGACGGCAGCGGGAATTTCCCTTGGGCCTTTCTCGGCGTGATGGCGGGCCGCGCCGTCTTCGCCTTCGATCTCGTTGCTGCGGATCCCTCCGTGCTTCCCGCAGGGACGGAGGGCGAGTTCGTCGATCTCCGTTCGGTGCCCGGCCTGCTCCCGCCCGAGCACGCGGCCGTCCTCGCCCATGCGCGCGGCCTCATGCACTGGCGCTCGCGCGCCCGCTTCTGCGGCGTTTGCGGCACCGCCTCGCTCGCCGCCAGCGCCGGGAACGTGATGCGCTGCCCGAACTGCGGCGCCCAGCATTTCCCCCGCACCGATCCCGCGGTCATCATGCTCGTCACCGACGGCGCGCGGGCCCTGCTCGGCCATTCGCACCGTTTCCCGAGGGTGAGGATGTATTCGACGCTCGCCGGTTTCGTCGAACCGGGCGAGAGCCTCGAGGAGGCGGTCGCCCGCGAGGTCGGCGAGGAGACCTCCGTTCGCGTCGGCCGCGTCCAGTACCATTCGAGCCAGCCCTGGCCGTTCCCCGGCTCGATCATGCTCGGCTTCTATGCCGAGGCGCTCTCCGACGAGATCACCATCGACCCCGAGGAGCTGCGCGACGCAAGCTGGTTCACCCGCGACGAGATCGCTTCGCACGAGAGCCTGGGCTTCAGCCTCCCGCGGCTCGACTCGATCGCCCGCCGCCTGATCGAGGACTGGATGGCGAGCTTCTGAGTTTCCCCCCGCGCTGCACGACGCACGAGGTTTACGTTCAGCCGTTTCATCCTTGTATAAACGATGTAATTCATTTCACATGGGTTGGAACACCCATGCAGCGCTCTGCCCTGCTCGCCGCCGGCGAGGACCATCCCGCCTTTGCCTCGCCCGCCGCGGCGGCGGCGCGGCTCTTCGCCGACTGGCTCGCTGCCGAGCACCGGCGGTTCATCCTCTGGCTGCCGGTGGTGCTCGGCAGCGGCGTGCTCGCCTATTTCGAGCTCGATCGCGAGCCGCCGCTCTGGCTCGGCCCGGGCATAGCCGCCGCCGGGCTCGCGCTCGCCCTGGCCCTCCGCCACCACCCGCTCGGCCTCGCACTCGGCCTGCTCCCCTTCGCCTTCGGGCTCGGCATCGCCAGCGCCTCGCTCGCCACCCTCCGCGCCCCGCCGATCGTGCCCCTCCCCCATCACGCCGTGATCCTCACCGGGCGCGTCGCCTCCGTTGAACCGCTCCCGGACGGCACCCGCATCACCATCGCCCGCCCCAGCATGGACGGCGCCGCACCCATCGCCCGCCTCCTCCGCGTCCGGCTCCGCCGCGACGATCCGCTCGCCCTCGTCCCCGGGGCCCTCGTCGCCGGCGACATCGTCCGCCTGCGCGCGCTCGTCGAGCCGCCGCCGCCGCCCTCCTATCCCGGTGCCTGGGACCTTCAGCGCGACGATTTCTTCTCCGGCCTCGCCGGCTACGGCTTCGCGCTCGGCCCTGCGCGCCTCCTCGCCCCGGCGAAGCGGGGCGCGCTCGCCGTGCGCCTCGAAGCGCTGCGCGAGACGATCGCCGCCCGCATCCGCGCCGCACTCCCGGGTGCGGAGGGCGCGATCGCCGCCACGCTGATCACCGGCATCTCGACCGCAATCCCCGAGGCGGACCGCGCCGCCTTCCGCGATGCCGGGCTCGCCCATCTCCTCGCCGTCGCCGGGCTGCATATCGGCATCGCCATGGGCTTCGTCTTCGTGCTTGCCCGCGCGCTCCTCGCCCTCTCCGAACGGGCGAGCCTCTATCTCCCCACCAAGCAACTCGCCGCCTTCGCTGCCCTCGTCGCTGGCTTCCTCTACATGTTGCTCACCGGCGCCCACCTGCCGATCGAGCGCAGCTTCGCCATGGCCGTCGTCGCCGTGCTCGGCCTCGCGGCGGGGCGTCGCGTCCTCTCGCTCCGCAGCCTCGCACTCGCCGCCACCCTGCTGCTCCTCTTCGAGCCCGCGCAGGCGGTCGGCGTCAGCTTCCAGATGAGCTTTTCTGCCGTGCTCGTGCTGATCTCCGGCTACGAGGCGCTGCGTCCCTGGCTCGGCCGGATGCACGGCGCGCGCACCTGGGGCCAGCGCTTCGCCGCGCACGTCCTCGCCCTCGCCTTGACGAGCCTGCTCGCCGGCACCGCCTCGCTGCCCTTCGCCGCCTACCATTTCGGCCACATCCAGATCTACTACGTGCTCGCCAACGTCGCCGCGGTGCCGCTCACCGCGCTCTGGGTGATGCCGGCGGGCCTCCTCGCGCTGCCGCTCATGCCGCTCCATCTCGAGCGCCTGGCGCTCGTGCCCATGGGCCTCGGCGTCCGCCTGCTGCTGCTGATCGCGCACACGGTGGCCGCCCTTCCCGCCGCCCGCATCGCCGTGCCGACGATGCCGCCCTGGGGCCTCGGCGTCGTCGCACTCGGGCTCGCCTGGCTCTGCCTCTGGCGCTCGCGGCTCCGGCTCGCCGGCATTCCCCTCCTCCTGTTCGGCCTTGCCACCCCCCTTCTCGCTCCCCCGCCGGACATCCTGGTCTCCGACACCGCCGGCCTGGTCGGCTTCGCGACGCCATCCGGCGTCTTCGCCGCGCGAACCGGCCGCGCCTCTTCGTTCACCCGCGACGCCTGGCAGCTCCTCTGGCTCTCCGAGCCCTTCCAGGCGCTGCCCTCCACCGGCACCGCGGCCGGCGGTGCGCTCCGCTGCACCAAAGCCGCCTGCCTCTATCGCCCGCGCCCCGGCGGCGCCGCCGCACTCCTGCTTCGCGGCGCCGCCGCGCCCGATCCGTGCCCGGACGCGGCCCTCCTCCTCGCCTTCCTTCCTTATCATCACGCCTGCGCTGCCGCCGCCACTTCGGTCATCGACCGGAACGACGTCCGGCGGAACGGTTCCTACGCAGTCTGGCTCGGCCGGGGTGTCCGCATCGTCTCCGATCGCGGCCTGCGCGGCGATCGCCCCTGGGTCCCGCCGCCCGCCGCCTGGACGGGCCGCCCGACGTCCCGCCCGCACGCCGCCGGCGCCGCACTGCCTATGGCGAAGACCATCAAGCTGCCGCCGCCATGAGTGCGGCATGGACAAACTCGGTCGCCTTGCGGTAGGCGCCCGCCCATGCCCTTCGCAAACGCGCTCGCCCGCCTCGCGCGCCGCTTCGCATCCGGGCTCCGGAACGCCTTCGACGCGGCACTCCTCCCCTTCGGGCTCCTGCTCGCCCGCCTCGACTTGCGCCCGACCATCCGCACGGCCTCACCGATCCGGCAGGACATGCTCGGCCCCAAGGTCGCCGTCTTCTGCCATTTCGATCGCGCCGGCCGGATCCGCGACGACCTCCGCCACTACCTCGCGGAGCTCGGGCGCTGCGGCTTCTCCATCGTCTTCGTCAGCAATTCGCGCCGGCTGCAACCCGCGGAAATCGTTTTCCTCCAGAAACATTGCGCCGGCGTGATCACGCGGCGCAATGCCGGCTTCGATTTCAGCGCCTGGAAGGACGCGCTGCTCGCCTGCGGCCTGCCGCGCCCGGACACGAGCACCCTCCTCCTCGTCAACGACAGCGTCTACGGCCCGATCCGTCCGCTCTGGCCAACGCTTTCCGCCATCGATTTCGCGGCCGCCGACCTCTGGGCGCTGACGGATAGCTGGCAGCTCCGCTACCATTTGCAGTCCTACTTCCTGATCGCCGGCCCGCGCGTGCTGCAAAGCCACGCCTGGAAAAAATTTTGGAGCGAAGTGCGGCCGCTCGCCATGAAGCGCTGGGTGATCCGCCGCTTCGAAATCGGCCTCTCACAGACGATGCTCCGCGCCGGGTTCCGCTTGCATTCCGTCTGGCCGTACCACGCGCTGCTCGGCGATACGCTGGCAGGCGCCGGAAGCCCCGCCGGCCCGACGGACGACCCGCTGCTCGCGGCCGGCCGCCGCCATGAGCGGCGCATTCGCCAGGCGCTCGCCGAAGGCCTGCCCCTCAATCCCACCAGCGATCTTTGGCGCTCCCTGCTCCGGCGCGGCTACCCCTTCCTCAAGCGCGAGCTCCTGCGGCAAAACCCAACCCGCATCGCCGATCTCTGGGACTGGCGCGCGCTCCTCGCCGAGACCTCCGAGATCGATCCTGCCGTGATCCTCACCGATCTCGCGCGCTCGGCGCGCAATCGCGCTCCTTGATGCAAATGTTCACGGCGCCCATCCGGTCAGCATCGCAAGCTCGAGCCGCACGCTGATCCGTCCCTCGCGCACCGGCAGCGCCGCAAGCGCCGCGGCAAAAAGCCCGCGCGGCGGGATGCGCCTCTCGCGCACCGCAACCGCGTTGGTTTCGCCGGCCGCCCTGAGATCATGCAGCAGCGCGAGCGCCTCGCCATAGCCGAGCGAGATCGCCTCGAGATCCGCAACCGGCAGCACGAACCCGGCCCGCTGCAAAAGCCCCGCGCAATCCCTGAGCGTCGGAAACGGCGAGACGCGCGGCGAGGCGCCGCCGCTTATCGCCGCCTCCGCCTCGGTCAGCGCACTCCGCAGCGAATCGAGGGTCCCAAGCACCGGAACGCTCGCGAGAAACAGCCCTTCCGGCTCGAGCGCCCGGCGAAGCTGGATCAGCGCGCCGGGCAGATCGTTCGCCCAATGCAGCGAAAGATTCGCGATCACAAGATCGAACGCGCCCTCGCGGAACGGCAGGAATTCCTCGTCCGCGGCAACCGCGAGGCCCCTACTTCGGGCCGCCATCCGCGGAGAAAGATCGGCCGAGACCACCGAGATTCCCCGCGCCGCGAGCAGCGGCGCCACCACGCCGCGCCCGCCGAGATCGAGCGCGCGATGGAACCGCCGCGTCGTGTCGTCGAGCCGCTCGATCAGCCGCCCGGCCGCCTCGCCGAGCACGGGCGCCACGCGATCAACGAGCGCCGCCGCACGCTCGCGATGCCGGCGCACCGCGCTTCGGTCGAAGAGTCCCGGCGCGCCGCTCACGCTCTCGCCCGCATCACCGCGAGCGGACCATCCTCTCGATGCGCCGGTCCGGAACCAGCCACATCAGCGCGACCAGGACATAGATCGCATCGGCCAGGCGCGTATCGAGAATCGCGGCGGCAATTCCCGCGCAGTACAGCAAGGGCGAGATCCTGCCCTTGAAGTCGCGGCCGATCGCCTGCGACAGCGCCGAATCCCGCCCCTCCCTGCGCAGGATGGCGCGCTGCATCGCCCACCAGGCGAGCGCCGGCATCAGCAATGCAACGCCATAAACCGCGGTCGGGACCTCGGCGAAATGGTTCTCGCCCATCCAGCCGGTGGCGAAGGGCACCAGCGAGAGCCAGAAAAGAAGGTTCATGTTGGCCCACAGGATCGCCCCATCCACCTGCCGGACCAGATGGAAGAAATGGTGGTGGTTGTTCCAGTAGATCGCGACATAAACGAAGCTCAGCGCATAGCTCAGGAAGACCGGCGTCACGGCGGCCAGCGCACCGAGGCTCGCCTCGCGCGGGACCGTCAACCCCAGCACCATGATCGTGATGATGATCGCGATCATGCCGTCGGTGAAGGCAAGCAGCCGCTCCTTTCCCAAAATCCCTCCCCGGCAGGGGCATTGCCCCTGCACCCCAGCAAGGGGCTCTGCCCCTTGCAACCCCGGCAAAGGCGGAGCCTTTGCAATCCATCACTTTAAGGGAGCGGGGGCCAATGCTCCAGGCCCTGCCGCCCGAGAAAGCATCAGCCCGAAAAAGGGGCGAAAAGAACCGGCTTTTCCCAAGGATCGACAAGCGTCTGCACTTGCCAATACATTGCGCCCCGGCGGTGCAATTCTGCACCCGGCCATTGGGAGAACGAATCGAAATGGGACGAATTTGGTTTGTCGGGCAGGAAGTGGCGCGAGAACCGGCCTGAGATGTCACTGCCCGCTCTCGATCATCTCGTCCTCGATGTCGGCGAGGACCTCGACGCCGCCGCCTCCACCTATCGGGACCTCGGGTTTCACCTCACCGACCGCGGCCATCACACGCTGGGCTCGTCCAATCACCTCGCGATGTTCGCGACCAACTATCTCGAGCTGCTCTCCCCCGGCCCTCCCGGCGGCACGATCCGCCCCGAGCTGGCGGGCTTTCCTCCCGGCCTCAACGGCCTCGTCTTCGCAACCGATGACGCCGATGCGCGCCATCGCGACTTGCAGGCGCGGGGCGTCGATGTCCGAGAGCCCCAATCCTTCTCGAGGCCGGTAACGCTGGCCGACGGAACCACCCGCGACGCCCGCTTCCGCACCACCCATCTTTCCCGTTCCGAGGTCCCGTTCGGGCGGCTCTATTTCTGCCGGCATTTCACCCGCGATCTCGTCTGGCGGCCCGAGTGGCAGCGCCACCCGAACGGCGCCCGCGAGATCGCGGGCATCATGATCAGCGCCGACGAGCCGGCTGCGGTCGCTTCCCTCTTCACCCGCATGTTCGGCGTGGAGCCTGCGCGGAGCGGCGCCGGGCTCAGCTTCTCCGCCGGCGCCACGGCGCTCGAGATCCTGCCCCGCGAGGAGGCCGCCCGCCAACTCGGAGACGCCATGCCCGATTCCGCGAACCGCCCCGCCTTCATCGCCCTGATCCGGCTCAAAACCGCATCCCTGCGGCAAGCCCGGGAGAGCATCGCAACAACCGCCTCCGCCGCGCCGCGCGACGAGTGCCTGGTGGTGCCCGCCCGCGCGGCCGGCAACGTCGCGCTCGCGTTCGCGGAGTAGGCGGGATGGAGGGATCGGCCCCCGGCACACGCATGCTCGCGCAGAATCTGGGCGACGCCGTCGAGCGGAGCGGAGACCAAGAAGCGCTCGCCCTGATCGACCTTCGCAACGAGGCCGATCCGCGCTCCTACAGCTACGCCGCACTCGATGCGCTCGCCGATGCCGTCGCGCGCGGGCTCGTCCGCCGCGGTCTCGCCCGCGGCGAGCGCGTCGCAATCCTGGCTGCCAATCGCGCGGAATATCTGGCTTCCTTTCTCGGCACAATGCGCGCCGGCCTCGTCTCGGTTCCCGTGAACTTCAAATTGCCGGCCGCGACGATCGACTTCATCCTCCGCGATTCAGATGCGAGGCTCGTCCTCTGCGATGCGGAGCGGCGTCCTCTCTGCCCACCGGACATCCCGCGTCTCGTCTTCGGCGAAACGGGCGAAGCCGCGTTCGATCGCCTTCTCGACCCCGGGCCATTCGCTCCGGTCACGCCCATCGCCGCCGAGCTCGCGATGTTCCTCTATACCTCGGGGTCGACCGGCCGTCCCAAGGGCGTCGTGCTCTCGCACCAAAGCCATCTCTGGGTCCTGGAGGAACGCCGCCGCTCCGTCCCGCTCGCCACCCAGCGCGTGCTCGTCGCCGCGCCCCTCTATCACATGAACGCGCTCGCCGTGTGCCAGGCCGCTCTCGCCCAGCACAACACCATCGTCATGCTGCCGAGCTTCACGACGCAGAGTTACATCGAGGCGATCGGCCGGCATCGCTGCACTTCGATCACCTCGGTGCCGACGATGGTTGCGATGATGCTGCACGAAGAGAATCTGCTCGCCCGCACCGATCTCTCCTCGGTCACGGGCGTGCGGATGGGCTCGGCACCGGTCTCCGCCGCCCTGATGGCGGCTGCCCAACGTCTCTTCCCCCGCGCGGAGATCAGCAACGGCTACGGCACCACCGAAGCCGGCCCGATCGCGTTCGCGCCGCATCCGGCCGGCCTCCCGACGCCGCCGCTTTCGGTCGGCGTCAAGCACCCGCACGTCGAAATGCGTCTGGTCAACGCCACCAACCTGGATGCCGACGAAGGCATCATGGAAATGCGCTGCCCGGCCCTGATGAACGAGTACCACAAACTGCCGGAAGTAACCGCGCGCGTGATGACGGCGGACGGCTACTATCACACCGGCGACGTCTTCACCCGCGACGCCGACGGATTCTACTTCTTCGTCGGCCGGGCCGACGACATGTTCGTCTGCGGCGGCGAGAACGTCTATCCGGGCGAAGTGGAGATGATGCTGGAACGGCATCCCGCCATCGCCCAGGCGGTCGTGGTGCCCGTCGCGGACGAGATCAAGGGCCAGAAGCCGGTCGCCTTCATCGTCCGCCGTCCCGGCGCCGCGCTCACCGAGGAGGAGGTGAAGTCCTACGCGCTCGGCAACGCCGCCGCCTATCTGCATCCGCGGCGCGTCTGGTTTCTCGACCGGATGCCGCTCGCCGGCACCAACAAGGTCGATCGCGCCCTGCTCAAGAAACGCGCTGCCGAGAGCGTCTGATCCGGCGCCGGCAACAAGAACAAGGAGACCGCATTGAAGGCTTTGATACTGCGCGAGCATGGCGGCAACGACCAGCTGAGCTACGAGACGGACTTTCCGGACCCCGTGCCCGGCGACGGGGACGTGGTGATCCGCGTCCGCGCCTGCTCGCTCAACTACCACGACATTTTCACCCGCCGCGGCATGCCCGGCATCAAGATCGCCATGCCGGCGATCATGGGCCTCGATGTCGCCGGCGAGATCGCTGCGATCGGCCCTGGCGTCACCGGCTGGTCGATCGGCGAGCGCGTGCTCGCCGACCCGATCAACCGCGTCGAGGGCGGGCTGATCGGCGAGACCGTGCACGGCGGGCTCGCCGAGCTCTGCCGCGTGCGCGCGCACCAGCTCATCCGCATCCCCGACGGCGTCTCCTTCCCCGACGCGGCAGCGCTGCCCTGCGCCTACGGCACCGCGATCCGGATGATGTACACCAACGGGCACGTCACCGCCGGCGAGAAGGTGCTGATCCTGGGCGCGAGCGGTGGTGTCGGGATCTGCTGCCTGCAGCTCGCGAAGATCGCCGGCGCCGAGGTGATCGCCTGCGCCGGAACGGACGAGAAGGCGGCGCGGCTCAAGGCGCTCGGCGCCGATCACGGGATCAACTACGCAACCCAGGATTTCGTGAAACAAATCTACGAACTCTACGGCAAGCCGGTCCGGCGCGGCGCCGGCGCCGGTCGCGGCGTCGATGTCGTCGTGAATTATACCGGCGGCGAAACTTGGGTGAAATCGCTGCGCGTGCTTCGCGTCGGCGGGCGCCTTCTGACCTGCGGCGCCACCGCCGGCTTCGATCCCAAGGAGGATATCCGCTTCATCTGGACGTTCGAGCTGAAGATCCTGGGCTCCAACGGCTGGGCGCGCGAGGATGTGCTCAAGCTTCTGGAGATGGTGCGGAGCGGCAAGATCAAGGGGCTGGTCGATACCACGCTGCCCCTCGAGCAAGGCGCGGAGGCACTCCGCCGGCTCGAAGCGCGGGAAGTCTTCGGCAAGATCGTGGTGACGCCCCAGGGGGTGCGCCAATGAGCGAGGCGCCGCCGCTTTCAGCCGAGCGCATCCAGGAGATGCTGGGGCATTCTCCGTTCATCGTATTCCTGGGGCTCGAAGTGATCTCCGCCGACCCCGAGCGCCTGGAAGTGGTCATGCGCGCCCCGCTCCGCCCGGAGTTCGAGCGCGGGCGCGGCAGCGGCCAATGGCATGGCGGCCCGATCGCCTCCGTCATCGACACGGTGGGCGATTTCGCGCTGGCGATGATGCTCGGCCGGCCGCTGCCCACCATCAATTTCCGCGTCGATTACCTGCGCCCCGCGATCAACACGGCCCTGATCGCAACGGCACGCGTGCGGCGGAACGGGCGCAGCGTGGGCGTGGTGGACATCGACATCGCAAACGAGGCGGGCGTGCTGCTCGCCGTCGGGCGGGCCTGCTATGCAACCCGATGAGCCGGGCTTCGTCGCCTCAAGATGAGCGAGGCAACCGGCCCCATCCTCGCTGTGCGGCAGCTAAGCCGCCTCTATGGCGGGGTCGCGGCCGTTTCTTCGGTCGATCTTTCGGTCGCGCGGGGCGATCTTCTCGGCATCATCGGCCCGAACGGCGCCGGCAAAACCACTCTCTTCAACCTGATGACCGGGTTCGAACGGCCGACGACCGGCGAGGTCTTCTTCGCCGGATCGCGGGTGGACGGGATCCGGCTCCATCGCATCGCCCGCATGGGGCTTTCCCGCACCTTTCAGAACCTGCGCCTCGCCCCCGGCCTCAACGTCTTCGACAATGTCTCGGCCGGCGCGATCGGGCATGTGGGCTTTCCGCCCTGGCTCGCCTTCGTGCGCGGGAGGCGCGCTTCCGAGATCGCGGACCGCACATGGCGTGCGCTCGATCGGGCCGGCCTCGCCGGCGACGCGGACCGCCCGGCCGGCAGCCTCTCCTATGGCAAGCGCAAATATCTCGAGATCGCGCGCGCGCTCGCAGCCGAGCCAAGGCTCCTGATCCTGGACGAGCCGGCTGCCGGGCTGAACGAGACCGAGACCGCCGGCCTCGCCCTCTTCATCCG
>DATJTV010000115.1:0-12751 GCA_035503055.1 Acetobacteraceae bacterium | reverse complement strand
AAAAGCCGTGATGCCGGCGGCGATGGCGGCCATCACCGCGATGCCGAACGCGTCCTGCGGCACGCCGGCGCGGAGCAGTTTCGGCACCTCGAGCACGCCGGCGCCGAGGATGACGGGCGTCGCGATGAGGAACGAGAAATGGGCGGCGTCCTCGTGGTCGATGCCGCGGGCCAATCCGCCCACCATGGTCGCACCCGAGCGCGAGATGCCGGGAAGGAAGGCGAGGCACTGCCAGAGGCCGATGAAGAGCGCGTCCCTCGGCGTGAGCGCGTCGAGCGCGCGGCCGGAGCGGCCGCGCAGGCGCTCGCCGGCCAGGAGCAGCGCGCCGTTGGCGATGAGGAAGAGCGCGGCGGCGGCGGGCGTGCCGAAGAGGCGCGCGATGAAGTGCTGCAGCGCGAGGCCGATGATCACGGCCGGGACGGTGGCGACGACGATGAGGAGGAAGACGCGGCGGCTCTCGTGAACCTGGTGGGCGCCGCCGGTCCCGAGCACGCCGAGCGCGATGAGCCACCACTCGGCGCGGAAATAGACGAGGAGGGCGGCGGCGGTGCCGAGATGGAGCATCACCAGGAAGGGCAGGAAGATCGGCGCGGCCTGGTCGAAATGCCAGGCGGCGAGCGCCGGCAGGAGCACGGCGTGGCCGAGGCTGCTGACGGGGAAGAGCTCGGTCGCGCCCTGGAGGGCGGCGAGGACGAGCGCCTGAAGCGCGGTCACGCGGGCCTCGCAAGCGTGCGAACAGGATGCATGGAGGCCCTCCGCGGTCGGGGTGGTTCTCTCGGAAATCGGGGGCCGGGACAAGCCGGCGGGTCATCCGTGCGGGGGCGTGATGGCGGTTGTATGACGGCGCGTGGGGGTGAAGGGATTCGATGACGCTCGAGCAGCTTCGCATTTTCGTCGCGGTCGCCGAGCGCGAGCACCTGACGGAGGGGGCGCGGGCGCTGAACCGGACGCAATCGGCGGTGAGTGCCGCGGTGCGGGCGCTCGAGCGGCAGCACGAGACGGTGCTGTTCCACCGGGTCGGGCGGGGGATCGTGCTGACGGAGGCCGGGCGGGTGTTCCTGGCCGAGGCGCGGGCGGTGCTGGCGCGGGCGGAGGGGGCGGAGCGGACGCTGGCGGAGCTGAAGGGGCTGAAGCGCGGGCGGCTCACGCTGATGGCGAGCCAGACGATCGCGAGCTACTGGCTGCCGGAGCGCCTGGTGCGGTTCCGCCAGACCTATCCGGACGTCTCGCTGGCGGTGAGCGTGGGGAACACGGCGCAGGTGGCGCGGGCGGTGACGGAGGGCGAGGCGGAGCTGGGGCTGGTCGAGGGCGTGGTGGAAGATGCGCGGCTGCTGAGCGAGACGGTTGCGCACGACCGGCTGGCGCTGGTGGTCGCACCCGGGCACGCCTGGGCGGACGGCGCGGCGCTCGGGCCGGAGGAGCTGCTGGGGAGCGGGTGGGTGCTGCGGGAGCCGGGGTCGGGGACGCGGTCGGTGTTCGAGGCGGCGCTGGCGGGGCACGGGATCGCGCCGGATGCGCTTTCGGTGGTGCTCGAGCTCCCGTCGAACGAGGCGGTGCGGGCGGCGGTGGAGGCGGGGGCGGGAGCGACGGCGATCTCGGAGCTGGTGGTGGTGCGGGCGCTGGCGGCGGGGACGCTGGTGCGGGCTTCGTTCCCGCTGCCGGGGCGGGCCTACAACGTGCTGCTCCACCGCGAGCGGTTCCCAAGCCGGGCGGTGGAGGCGCTGCGGGCGATCCTGCGGGGCAATCAGGCGCGGGCGGAGAGCGTGAGCGCGGGAGCCTTGCGGCGGGACGCGCGGGCGCCGTCGGCGCGGTAGAAGCCCTCGTCGGCGGAGCGGGCGATGGCGCCGGCGATGGTGCCGATGACGCGGCCCTGGGCGCGGAGGGCGCGCTCGAGGAGGCGGCGGTTCTCCTGGGCGAGATCGGCGAGCTGGCGCTCGACTTGGGTGGCGGGACGGCCGGCGGGCTCGTGGCCGGGCTTGGCGCCATAGGCGCGCTCGAAGGCCTCTGCGGCGCGGCGCTTGGCGCCGAGCATGGCGGCGGCGCGGGCGAGGTCCATGCAGGCCAGCGCCTCGTTCTCACGGGCGAGGGTCTCGGCGAGGTCCACCGCCGCGTCGATCCGGTCCTGGGTCATCGCTTGTCTCCTGGTTTGGCTGAGAGGCCGCGCGCCCCCTCCTGCTGGCGGACGAGCTCGCGGAAGACGGTGGCGGCGATGCTGAGGCCGCCCTCGGAGGCGACTTCGCGGCCGATCGCCTGGACGAGGATGGGCTGCCAGGCCTGCTCGCCGGCGCCGCCGCCGAAGCGGCTGCTCGAGAGATCGACGGTCGCGAACATCGGCTCGAAGAGCTCGCCGAGCGCCATCGCGGCGAAGCCTTCCGCGGCCTTCCAGTCCTTGGCGGCGGCGGCGGGCGGAAGGGACGCGGAAACCGCGGCGAGAGCGGGGGGGACGAGGTCCGGGACGAAGCTCATCGGACGCGGAGCTCCGCCTGGAGCGCGCCGTCGGCCTTGATGTTCTGGAGGATGGTGATCATGTCGCGCGGCCCGACGCCGAGCGAGTTGAGGCCGCTCACGAGCTGCTGGAGGGTGACCGTGGTGGGGATCAGGGCGAGGCGATGGCCGCTCTGGGTGTCGATCTGGATGTTGGTGCGCGGCGCGACCACGGTGGTGCCGTTGGAGAAGGGGCCGGGCTGGCTCACCTGCGGGGTCTCGGTGACGCGGATGGTGAGGTTGCCCTGGGCGATCGCGACCTCGCTGATGCGCACGTTGGCGCCCATGACGATGGTGCCGGTGGCCTCGTCGATGACGACGATCGCGGGGCTGTCGGGGACGACGGTCAGATCCTCGATGCTGGCGAGGGTGTCGACGACGTCGCGGCCGGCGAGATGGAGGACGACGGTGCGGGGATCGCTCACGTCGGCGACGTGGTCGTCGAGCTTGGCGTTGATCGCGGCGGCAATGCGCTCGGCGGTGGTGATGTCGGCGTTGCGGAGTGCGAGGTCGAGCGTGTGCTCGGCTCCGAGCTCGAAGGGGATTTCGCGCTCGACGATCGCGCCGTTGGCGATGCGGCCGGAGGTGGGCACGCCGCGGGTGACGGATTGGGCGGCACCCTGGGCGGAGATCGCGCCGGTGGCGACGGGGCCCTGGGCGACGCCGTAGACCTCGCCGTCGGCGCCGAGGAGGGGTGTCACGAGGAGGGTGCCGCCGGTGAGGTTGGTGGCGTCGCCGAGGGCGGAGACGCCGACGTCGAAGCGGCTGCCCTCGCGGGAGAAGGCCGGGAGGTTGGCCGTGACCATGACCGCGGCGACGTCCTTGGTCTGGAGATCGGACTCGACGTCGTGGGTGTTGACGCCGAGGCGCTCGAGCATGCCGACGAGGGATTCGCGGGTGAAGAGCGCGTTGTTGAGCTGATCGCCGGTGCCGTTGAGGCCGACGACGAGGCCATAGCCGACGAGCTGGTTGCTGCGGACGCCCTCGACGTCGGTGATGTCCTTGATCCGCACCTGGGCCGAGGCGAGGTGCGGCAGCAGGAGGATGAGGGCGAGAAGGAGCAGGCGGCGGTGCATCGGCCTCCCCCCGGGGTAGCGGGGCGTCAAGGAATTTCGCCCATGCTTGGAGCAAGGGGCGTGCCAAGGGACGAGGGGCCGCGCGAGGCCGGCGCGGCGGCGGCTGCGGGCGCGCCGCGGGCAGAAGCTGCCGGGCGGCGGCTTCCCATGGGCAGAAGGAACCGGACGGGGATGACGGGCGGGATCAAGGGCGTGGGGAGCGGCGGGGCGGCCGAGGGCGCGGCCGCGGTGGGGCGTGCGGCGGCCGCGCGGGGGACGGGGGCGGCGTTCCGCATGCCGGAGGGCGGCGCGGCCGGGCCGGCGGCGTCGGGGATCGGGGCGGCGGAGGCGGCGCCGCTCATCGGCGTGATGCTGGCGCTGCAGGAGGCGGGGGCGGGCGGCGGGCCGGGGCGGGCACGCGATCGGGCGGCGCGGCGGCATGCCGAGGCGATGCTGGGCGAGCTCCGGACGCTCCAGCTCGCGATTCTCGGAGGGGCACCAGGGGGGGCGGCAGAGGACGCGGCGCTCGAGCGGCTGGCCGGACTCGCGCGGCATCTGCCCGAGGCGGCCGACGCCGGGCTCGCCGCGACGCTCGGGTGGCTCGCGGTGCGCGCGCGGATCGAGCTGGCGCGGCGGGAAGGCCCAACAAAAACAGCTTGAATGTCAGTTGCTTGAAACTTGCGCCCGGAGCTTGCGCGAAAGCCTTCGCGCGGCTTGGCGGCGGAGCGGCCGCTGGCTATAAGCCGCCCGGCCCGGACGATGGGCCCGCCGAGACCCAGGTGCATGCATCGATGATGGTGACGCTGCCGCCCGACTACCGTCCCTCCGAGGACGAGGACTTCATGAATCCCCTCCAGGTCGAATATTTCCGCCGCAAGCTGCTGACCTGGCGGGCCGACTTGCTCAAGGACGCGGACGGAACGCTGGCGAGCCTCTCGGAAGGCGGCATCCGCGAACCGGACATCACCGACCGCGCCAGCGTGGAGACCGACCGCGCGCTGGAGCTGCGCACCCGGGACCGCGCCCGCAAGCTCGTCGCCAAGATCGACCAGGCGCTCATGCGCCTCGAGAATGGGGTGTACGGCTACTGCGAGGAGAGCGGGGAGCCGATCGGGATCCGCCGGCTCGAGGCGCGACCGATCGCGACGCTCTCGCTCGAGGCGCAGGAACGCCACGAACGCATGGAACGGGTGCATCGCGACGACTGAGCGCAGTTTGCGCCGCCGGGCGCTCTTGACCCGGCGGGGGAACGCCCGAAGCATCGCGGCATGAGCGGCGAGAGGAGCCTTCCCCGCGCGCGGCGCAATCTCCTCGGCCGGCCGGGCAATGTCTGGCGGCCGGCCTCGTTCCTGATCGCGATCTCGCTGATCGCGGCGCTCCTCTCGCCCTCGTTCCTCACGGTGCGCAACCTGCTTGCGGTGGCGACGAGCGCGAGCTTCCTCGTCGTGCTCGCGGTCGGCGAGGCGTTCGTCATCCTGGTCGGGATGATCGATCTCGGCGTGGAAAGCGTGCTCTCCGCTGGCGGGATGTTCGTCGCCTGGCTCACCGTGCTGCACGCGGTGCCGTGGCCGCTCGCGGTGCTGGCCGGGCTCATCGCCGGCGGGGGCTGCGGCCTCGGCGTGGGTCTTCTGGTGAGCCGGGGCGGCATTCCCTCCTTCATCGTGACGCTCGGCACCTATTGGGGAATCCGTGGGGTCGCGCTGCTCTTCAACCAGGGTAACTATATCAGCCCCGACAGCGCGAGCCCGGCGCGCCCCTTCGGCTTCTCCTGGATGGCGGCGAATGTCGGCGGGGTCTCGGTGCTGATCCTGATCACGGTCGCCGTCGTGGTGCTCGGCCAGGCGGTTCTTTCCTTCACCCCGCTCGGGAGCTGGATCCGCGGCGTCGGCTCGAACGAGAGCGCGGTGCGCACGGTCGGGCTGCCGAGCGGGCGGATCAAGATTTTTGTCTTCGTGGTCTCGGGCGTGCTTGCAGCCCTTGCGGGAATCATGCTCGCGGCCTGGCAGCAATCGATCTATCCGCTGAGCGGCGAGGGCGATTCGCTTTCGGCGATTGCGGGGGTGATCCTGGGTGGCATCCCCTTCACCGGCGGGCGCGGGAGCATCGTCGGGGCCGCGCTCGGCGTGCTGGTGATCGGCGTCATCAACGACGTGATCGTGCTGCTCGGGCTGCCTTCGCTCTACCAGTACATCTTCGTCGCCTGCATCCTCGTGCTGGCCGGGCTGCAGGCGCGGCTGGCCTACGCCAAGTGAGCGGGAGCCGAGGCTCGGGTTGTCATCGGCAGGAGGACGGCGGACATGGCGATCTCCCCGCTCGCAGGCAAGGCGGTGCCGCCGGAGATGCTGATCGATGTCGCAGCGCTCGAGCGCAGCTATGTGGAGCGCCGTCCCGACCTCGCCGACCCGGCGCAGCGCGTCGTCTTCGGCACCAGCGGGCATCGCGGCACGCCCTTCGCCGGCTCGTTCACCGCAGCCCATATCCTCGCCATCACACAGGCCATCTGCGATGAGCGGCGCGCCCGCGGCATCGACGGGCCGCTCTTCATGGGCAAGGACACGCATGCGCTCTCCGCCGCCGCGGAGCGCACCGCGCTGGAGGTGCTCGCCGCCAACGGCGTGACCAGCGTGATCCAGGCGGGCGACGGGGTGACGCCGACGCCCGTGATCTCGCACGCGATCCTGGTGCACAACCGCGGCCGGCGCGAGCACCTCGCGGACGGCATCGTCATCACGCCCTCGCACAACCCGCCCGAGGATGGCGGCTTCAAATACAACCCGCCGAACGGCGGCCCCGCGGATACCGACGTCACGCGCCGGGTGCAGGACAGGGCCAACGAACTGCTCGCCGACGGCAACCGCGCGGTGCGGCGCGTGACGCCGGCGGCCGCGATGCGGGCGGAGACGACGCGGCAGCGCGATTTCGTCGGCCCCTATGTTGCGGACCTGCCGAGCGTCGTCGATATCGCGGCGATCCGCGCGGCCGGGCCGCGGCTCGGCGTCGATCCGCTCGGGGGCGCCTCGCTGCCCTACTGGGAGCGGATCAACGAGGTGCACGGGCTCGGCATCGAGATCGTCGGCACGGCGCTGGACCCTACCTTCGGTTTCATGACGGTGGACCATGACGGGAAGATCCGCATGGACTGCTCGAGCGCCTACGCGATGGCGGGGCTGCTGCGGCTGAAGGACAAATACGCGGTGGCCTTCGCCAACGACCCCGATGCCGACCGGCACGGAATCGTGACGCCCTCGGCCGGGCTGATGAACCCCAACCATTATCTGGCCGTCGCCGTACGCTATCTGCTCACCCACCGCCCGCGCTGGCCGGCGAGCGCCGTGGTCGGCAAAACGCTGGTGAGCAGCTCCATTATTGACCGGGTGGTGAGGAGCCTCGATCGGCGGCTGTTCGAGGTGCCGGTCGGGTTCAAATGGTTCGCCGCTTGGATGTTCGAGGGCAGCTGCTGCTTCGGCGGCGAGGAAAGCGCGGGCGCGAGCTTCCTGCGCCAGGACGGCACGGTGTGGACGACCGACAAGGAGGGCATCCTCCTCGACCTGCTGGCGGCGGAGATCCTCGCGCGGACGGGCAAGGACCCGGGCGAGCACTACCGCGAGATCACGGCCAGGCTCGGCGCGCCGGTCTATACGCGCATCGATGCACCGGCGACGACGGAGCAGAAGGCGCAGCTGGCCAGGCTCTCGCCGGATTCGGTCGCCGCGACGATGCTGGCGGGCGACGCGATCACGGCCAAGCTCGGCACGGCACCCGGCAACGGGGCGCCGATCGGCGGGCTCAAGGTGACGACCGAGGCGGGCTGGTTCGCGGCCCGGCCCTCCGGCACGGAACAGCTCTACAAGATCTATGCCGAGAGTTTTCGCGATCAGGCGCATCTCGAGCGGATCGTGGCGGAGGCGCGGGGGATCGTCGCCGACACGCTCGCGGCGGAGTAGCGGGGGCGGTTTCGATCGGGGTCAAGGAAGAGGCGCGCGTTCCTCGATCTTTTCCTCATGTTCGTGGAGCTTTTCGGCGATCGGCGCGAGTGGGCGCGCGAGGGTTGCCGCTGATGCCCGCTGCGGCGGGGGCGGGCCGGTCAGAACATGGCGTGGACGAGGTCGGCGATCGTGAGCGACCGGTTCGGCATCACCTTGCGGATGGTGCCGTGGAAGAAGACGGCGATGCGGTCGGCGACAGCGAGCAGGTCCTCGAGCCGGTGGCTGACCAGCAGGACGGTCTTGCCGGCCGCGCGCAGGCGGCGGACGAGGTCGAGCACGTCGGCCACCTTCTGCACCGAGATCGCCGCGGTCGGCTCGTCCATGATGACCATGCTGCGCTCGAAGAGCAGCGCGCGGCCGATCGCCACCACCTGCTGCTCGCCCCCCGAGAGCTCGCCCACGATATCATCCGGCCGGATCCGGGTGTTGAGCTCGCGGAGCACTTCGGCGGCGCGCGCGCGCATTGCGCGGCGGGCGCTGAAGAGGCCGAAACGGCGAAGCTCCTCGCCGAGGAAGAGGTTCTCCGCGACCGTCAGGTCCGGCGCGAGCTCGAGCTTCTGATAGATCATCTCGATGCCGAGTTCCTCGCGCGCGACCGCGGGCGAGGAGATCCGCACGTTCCGGCCACGAAACAGGAGGCTCCCCGAATCGGGGCGATTGAAGCCGGTGAGGAGGGAGAGAAAGGTCGATTTTCCCGCGCCGTTGTCGCCGATGATCCCGAGCACCTCGCCCGCCGCGATGTCGAGGCTGACGCCGTCGACGGCGCGCACCGGCCCGAAGGTCTTCACGAGGTCGCGCACGGAGAGCAGCGGCGCGGCTTCCGCTTCCGCCACGCTATTTGCCGACCGGATGGGCGGCGGACTTGCCGTAGGGGAGCGGCGGGATCACCTCGGGCGTGCCCCAGGCGGCGATGCTCCCGACGTTCTTCGCCGTGACCAGCGTCATCGGGATGATGATCTCGCCGTTCCGGAACGAAGCGGGCGGCTTCACGCCGTCGGCGAGATAGTTCTCCATCGCCTCCACCGCCCAGAACGCTTCGACATAGGGCGAGTGGGTGACGGTGTCGATCTGCGTGCCGGCCTTGACCGCATCGAGGCTTTCCGGCTGGGCGTCCGCCCCGGCGACGAGCGTCTTCGCGCCGGGCGTGATGCCGTGGCTCTTGAGCGCGTTGATCACGCCGAGCGCCATCGCGTCGTTGGCGCAGGCGACGAGCTGGATGTCGGTGGTGCGGGCGAGCAGCGCGCCGATCGTGGTCTGCGCCGTCGCGGTCGCGAAATTGGCGGACTGGTCGAGCACCATGTCCACCGCGCCGCTCTTCATCAGCGGCCCGAGCACGCTCATCGTCCCGTTCTGCCTGCCGATCGTGACCGAGGCGCCGAGCGTGCCCTGCAGCACGACGACGTGCCAGGGCTTCGCGACGCCGCGCGCGGCGAGAGTATCGATGCCGTACTGCGTGAGCTCGCGGCCGAGCGTGAGATCATTGTCGCCGACGAAGGCGATGCGCGCCGCCGGATCGCTCACGTCGCGGTCGACGGTGACGATCGGCACGCCCTCTCTCATCGCATCGAGCGCGGCGGCGGTCACCGATTCCTGGATCGTGTTGAGGATGATCCCCTTGGCGCCGGCGGCGACCGCCTCCTTGAGATCGGCGATCTCCTGGGTGGCGGAGTTGTTGGCGTTGACGATGCGGATCTGGAGATCGGGCGTGTAGGTCGCGGCCTCTTTCACGGCCGCGGCCATCGGCGCGAAGTAGGGATAGGCGTAGCCGGTGAAGATGAAATAGACGAGCTTCCTGGCGGGGGCCGCGTGGGCCGTGGCGGCGAGGCCCGCGAGCGCGAGCGCGGCGACAAGCGTGGAGGCCCTGGCTCTCATCATCTCGGTTTCCTCCCTCAAATCGGGCGCGCCTCTGGGTGCTCCTCGCCCGGTGACCCATTGCAGGGCCCCATTATGGGCCAGACGGCGGGCTCGGCAACCGAGGGGCGGTTGGGCCAAATTCGCAAGGCGCGCGAGTCCTTGCGGAGCCGGCCCGGCTGCGGTAGCGCGTGCGGGGGATTTCGCTCGCCGCGATCCGGCGCTTGACCCGAGAGCCGTGCGGCCCCGTTCCATGAAGTTTCGCAATCGGGTGGGCGAACGAGGGGAAACCTGATGCTGAAGAAACTGACCCGGCTGCACACGCCCGATCTCCTGCACCTGCTCGCCTCGATGGGCCATGGCGATGAGGTGGCGCTCGTCGATGCGCATTTTCCGGCGGTCTCGCTGGCGCGCAGGCTGGTACGGCTGGATGGAGCCGACCTGCCGGCCGCGCTCGATGCGTGCCTCGTATTGATCCCGCTCGACAGCTTCGTTCCCGACCCGGCGCTCAGGATGGAGGTGGTGGGCAAGCCCGAGGAGATCCCCGAGGTGCAGCGCGCCTGCCAGATGGTGATCGATGCGAACGAGGGGTGCCGCGTGCCGCTAGCGCCGCTGGAGCGCCACGCCTTCTATGCCCGCGCGCGCGAGGCCTTCGGCATCGTTGCGACCGGCGAGCTCCGACCCTATGGCTGCATCCTGATCAAGAAGGGCGTCGTGATTTAGAGCGTGATCGCCGAAGGTTGAATCACCGAAGGCGTTCGATCACGCGCGAAAACCAAGACCTGGAGCGGGATGCGTGAGCCCGAGCGAACGCATCCCGCTCTGGTGTCCTGCCCCCGAAGTTCGTCGCATGTCGCGACGAACGGAGGGGATAAGCAGGCCACTGAAAACAAAGAGCGAGTGTCCCGATTCCGTCCGCATTTCAATGCGGCGGACTTCGGAATCTGGACACTAGGGCGTGATCGCCAAGAGTGGATTGACCGGAGGCGATCGCGTTTTAGCGGCGCGAGAGGCGGCGTGCGGGATGGCCGCGCGCGCACCGGATCGTCGTCCGCGTCTCGCGCCCGAGTGTGGCGAGATGGTCAAGAACCGCGTGGCGCGTGAGGTTGCTTACGTCGATGATCGCGGGCTCGCCGCTCTCGGGTGTGCGGGCTTCGTCCATGGCCAAGCCGTCGCCGCAAAGCGGCCCGGGAGCCCGGAGAATTCCGGTCGCGTCGCGGACGTCCGCGGGATCACTGATCGGGATCATCTGCCTCGTCCGCACGGCAGCTCACGATGCGCCGCGTGGCCGGGGACCGCTTGGACGACCCGACGTCACTTTTGGACCACCTGATCGCGGGCGCCTTGATCTCGATCAATCCGCCGCGGTCGCACTTGGAGTCTAAGCTGTGAGCGCTCGTTCGGGAGAGCATCGAAGCCGGCTTGCGGTTGATTTGCCTTTTTTGTTTGCCCGGCGCTGCCGGGAGCAGGCGGCCTGAGAGTGCGCTCTCGTTTCGCGGCATTCCGCATCGGCTCCGGCGAAAGGGCTCGCGTGGATGGATGGCCTGAAGGATATCCTCGTTTATGTCGACGGCTCGCCGCGGAGCTACATCACGCTTGCGCTTGCAGCCAAGCTCGCGCGCCGGTTCCAGGCACACCTGATCGGGTTGCACGTGATGGGCATGCTTCTCCCCTCGTACGATCCGGCGACCTATTTTGACGGTGCCGCCGGGCCCTCGCTCGCCGGCAGGATCTCCGAATCGGCGCAGCAGGTCGCGCAGGAGAGCGAACGGCAATTCGACGAGCAGCTTCAGCGCAGCTTCATCACGGGCGAGTGGCATCCTGCCGAGGGCATGGTCGCCGACCACGTCGCGCGAGAGGCAAGATATGTCGACCTCACGGTGGTCACGCAGGTGGACCTCGCCAATCCGCCTCTCGGGACACGGCGGCAAGTCCCTCAGGAGGTTCTGCTCTCCTCGGGGCGGCCCGTCCTCGTGGTACCGCATAGCGGCAGCTTCGAGATTTTCGGCAGCCATATTCTTATTGGCTGGAACGGCAGCCGCGAGGCCGCACGGGCGGTGAACGACGCCATGCCGTTTCTGGTGAGAGCGGATACGGTGACGATCGCGGTGGTCGAACCGGTGAGCGCGTATGAGGGAGACACGGTTCTGATCGAGGACATTGGGCCGCACCTGCTGCGCCACGGCGTGAAAGCGGTGAGCGTGCGGTGTGCAAGGCGCGAGTCGGGTACGAGCGGGACCCTGCTCGACTATGCGAGCGAATGCGGAGCGGACCTGCTGGTCATCGGCGGGTACGGCCACTCCCGGCTGAGGGCGCTGGTGCTGGGTGGAGTGAGTCGCGGCGTTCTTGCACGAATGACGATTCCCACCTTGGCATCGCACTGAGTGTCTGGGCGGCGGCTCTCCATCGCGGATTTTCGCGCCCATCCACCCACACGGCTCCGGTGACTTCGGCCATGCGCGGCGGGCCGACGCGGATTGCGCTCCGCGGCTCGCCCCCGCCGGCCGGGCGAGAGCTCACCGCGGCAGCCCTTGTTCTCGCGCGTGATCGCCCCGGCTTTCGCGGCTTGCCCGGCTCCGGTAGGAGCGCGGGACGGAGTGGGAGGAATCGGTGGACGGGTCCGATGCGGCGGCGGGAACGCGATCATGGCCGCGGCTTGCGATTCTCTGGCTGCTCGGGATCGACCTTCGCCTGACCATCCTGGCGGTGCCTCCGGTGCTGCCGCTGATCCATCAGCAGCTCCATCTCGACGAGAAGAGCGTGGCGGCGCTGACGGGATTGCCGGTGCTGCTGTTCGGCCTCGCCGCGATTCCCGGATCGCTTTTGATCGCGCGGCTCGGCGCGCGGCGGGCGGCGATCGCGGGGATCGTGATCGTGGCGGTGGGCTCGGCGCTGCGCGGCGTCGGACCCTCGGTCGCGATGCTGTTCGCGATGACGTCGGTGATGGGGGCGGGCGTCGCGGTGATGCAGCCTGCTTTGCCGACGCTGGTCGGCGCCTGGCTTCCCGCGAGCGTGCCGCTCGCGACCGCGCTCTATGCGAATGGATTGCTGATCGGGGAGATGCTGGCGGCAAGCCTGACCATTCCGTTCGTGCTGCCGCTTTTGGGCGGAAGCTGGCCTGCGAGCTTCGTCTTCTGGAGCGTGCCGGTGCTGGCGAGCGCGTTGCTGGTGCTGTTCGCGACGCCGCACGTGAAGGTGCGGCCGGGGCATGTGCGGGCGCGATGGTGGCCCGACTGGCGGGATCTGCGCACCTGGCAGCTCGGCTTCGTGCTGGGCGGCGTCTCGGCGCTCTATTTCGGCTGCAACGCCTTCCTGCCCGGCTATCTGCACGCGATCGGGCGGCCGGGGCTGGTGGATGCCGGGCTGACGGCGCTC
>DATJTV010000114.1:0-6221 GCA_035503055.1 Acetobacteraceae bacterium | reverse complement strand
GAGCTGCGTCGCGGCGTAGCAATAGCCGAAGGCCGAGAAGGCGAGGCCGAGGCCGATGTTCGAGAGGCCCATCTCACGCTTGATGAGGGGGCCGGCGACGGAGAGGTTCACGCGGTCGATGTACTCGATGAAGTACATCAGGCAGAGCAGGATGAGCACCGCTCCGGCGGCGCCGCGAAACATGGCGAGGAGCGGTGGGCGGCGGCTCGCCGCGGTGCCCTGGTCCTCGCTCTCCATCGGCGCACCTCCTCCCGCGGCTGCCCGCGCGTCGCGGCGGCGAGGCTGTGCACGGCGTCGCGCCGAAACCGCCATTGTGTCAACGGATATTGCTGGATTGGCCATGCCGGGGCGGTTGCGCCTCTGGCGATCGGGCTTTAGGCAGCCGCGCATGCCCCAACGGAGCCGCCGCCCGGGCACAATGCGAGGATGGGCCCTGACCATCCTGTTCCTGTTGGTGTTCGGGCCGCCGGCGCTGATTGCCGTCTTCCGCTTTCTGCCGGTGCCCGTCACGTCGCTGATGCTGATTCGTCTGGCCCAGGGCTATGCGCTTCATCACGAGTGGGTGCCCTATCGCCGGATCGCGCCTGCGCTGCCGCGCGCCGTCATCGCCTCGGAGGACGATCTCTTCTGCGCCGAGCCCTTCGGCATCGACGGCGCGGCGCTGTGGGACCAGGCGGACGGGTGGCTGCACGGAAGCCGCCCGCGCGGGGCGAGCACCATCACCATGCAGGTGGCGCGGAACCTCTTCCTCTGGCCGGCGCGCAGCCTGCTGCGCAAGGCGCTCGAGCTTTGGCTCACGCCGCAAATCGCGATGCTCTGGCCGAAGCGGCGCATCCTCGAAGTCTATTTGAACAGCGTTGAGCTCGGTCCCGGCGTGTTCGGCGCCGAGGCCGCGGCGCGGCACTGGTTCGGCCGCGGCGCGGCCGCGCTGACGCCGGACGAGGCGGCCAGGCTCGCCGTGATCCTGCCCGACCCGCTGCACTGGTCACCGTTGCCGCCCGATCCATGGGTCTCGGACCGCGCCGCGTTGATCCTCCGGCGCGGCGAGGGGCTCGGCGCGCTGCTTGATTGCGCACGGTAGCGAGGCATGGCGGGGCGATGCGGCGGCGCTTTCAGGCGATCCGCCGGCGGAGGAAGCGGCGGGAGGGGGCCTCGACGAAGAGGTGAACGAGGATCGTCGCCGCTGTGAGCGCGGCGAGATAGGCGAGCACCGCGAGCGCGGAGGAAAGCGGATGCGCCTCAGCGATGATCGTGGCGAGGACGTGCACGCCCTTCTGCACCGGCGCCTGCATGAGATAGAGCGAATAGCTCGCGGTGCCGATCATCACGAGCGGGCGCCAGGCGGCGAGCCGGCCCAGGAGATTGGCGCGCGTGCTGGCGGCGAGGATGAGCACGGGGAACAGCACGAGCGGCATGAAGCTCGCGAGCGCGAGGCCGAGCTCGAAGGCGACGACGGCAAGCACGAGCAGCGCCACGAAGGGCAACGTCCAGCCGATCCGCTCGACCGGGACGACATCGGCGATGCGCCGCAGGACGCAGCCCATGAGGAACTCGATCAGGGCGCGGGCGAGCGCCGTGGCGCCGATCGTCTGGTTCATCGTCTCGCCGAAGACGAGCACATAGACGCCGATGGGCGCGGCGAGAAGGGCGGCGAACGAAACGATCAGGCGCCAGCGGCCGAAGCGCGCGAGCGAGATGGCCGCGAGCGGAAAGAAAAGGTAGCAGAACCATTCGGCGCTGATCGACCAGGCGGGATAGTTCCAGCCGAGCTTGTGCGCGAGGCCCCAGGTCCGGAGCATCGTGAGATCGATGAAGAACTGGTGCAGGCGGAAGTTCCGCGGATCGAGAGCGAGCGCGCCGATATAGGGGGCCGCGATCAGCATGCCGAGCAGGAGGAGCAGCGTGAAGAGATAGACCGGATAGAGCCGGGCGATGCGCAGCCCGACGAACCGGCGCAGGGACGTGAGCGAGGGACGGCGGAAATCCTCGGCATGGACGTGCCAGATGACGAAGCCGCTCAGCATGAAGAAGAGGTCCACGCCGAGATAGCCGAGCCGGATGACCGGGACGGCGCGGCCGAAGTGAAGGGGCGCGAACGGACCGAGATTGTAATGGAAGGCGACGACCCAGAGGGCGGCGACGCCGCGCAGACCGGTAAGCCCATCCATCCGGCCGCGGCGGCGGAGCGGCGGGGCCGGGGCGGCAATTCTGTTGGTTGATGCCTCGGTGCGCGGGCGATTGCTCACGGCGCGACGACGAGCGCGCGATGACTACGCGCGCAAGGGACTACGCGCGCCGGACGGGCGGGACGGACTCGGGCCGTTCTTCCGGCAGCTCGTCCTCCCAGCGATGGGCGGTTTCCATCGCGTGGCGTTCCCAGTTGGGATGGCCCGTGGGGCGGGCGTCTTGGCCGCGCAGATGAGACGGGGGCCGGTTGGCGGGACGGGCCCGCGGATTGCCAGGCGAAAGGCGGCGGTTCAACCCGTCATCGATAGGCGCGTTCGTCCGCTCCTCGCGTTTGGTCCGCTGTTCTGTCTTTCTCGTCACGAAATTCTCCTTATGCTGCTTACGAACGGAGAATGCGGCGCGCGCGTGGCGCGTGCAGCCGCTCGCAGAGACGTGCGAACATGGCAGTGCGTTTGCAACCCCCGGCAGGCGCATTGTCGTGAAAGAGAGGGCGGGCTCCGACGGCGCGCGGCTTGCGCGGTATGCGTGAGCGACAGCAGACCGTCGCGCTCTCGGCATTCGTTTCGCCGCGCGATTCCCGTCACGGGCGGTGGCGGGAGGGCGCGTGGCTTGCGCGGCATGGCTGGCGCGGGGCTGTTATTCGCTTCCCGTTGCGATCCGGCCGCCGCGAATTGCCCCCTTGTCAGGCTTTGCCGCGGCGGCGATTCTTCGCCGGCCCCGCAGCGCTTGCGAGAGTGACGGAACCGGTAGACGTACGCGACTCAAAATCGCGCGGCCGTGAGGCCATGGGGGTTCGAGTCCCCCCTCTCGCATTCGCCGCATCGAGGCAGGCCTCGGCGGAGAAGATGGCTGAGCTGAGCAGGTCTCGGAGGCGGCGAAGATCGGCGAGGCTGAAGGTGGGCATCAGGGTGACGGTGGTGCCCCAGGGGCGATCGGGCTCGATCCCCTGCTCCAGGGTGAGTGCGACGTGGCCGGCGGCGGTGAGCGCGGCCTCGAGGCGGAAGCGTTCGCGGGCGAGGCCGGAGCGGTCGGCGAGGGTGAGGCGGGCGAGCGAGATCATGCGGGTCTCTCTCCGGTGTTCGTGGCCGTTCCCCTGGGGCCACGCCCGTGGGCCGCGCGGTAGCGGGAGGGAAGCCCTCCCCCGAAAATGGCCATTGTGTCAATATATATTGCCGATGTGGCCATGTTGGGGCGCTTGTGCCCCCGTGTCGTGCGGGCGGTTCGCGGGCGGGCTCGGGGCCGCGGGCCGGCGCTTCGGGGCGATCGCCTCGGGAAAACTCGGGCCGTAAGCGGAATGACTGCTCTGGAGTGTACTGAAAGCCAAAGCGGGCATCGGCTTCAGCCGAAGGGTTCGACTGTTATCGACCGAGGCGGTGTGAAAACTCCGGGGGGCACGGGTACCCAACGCGTCAAATATGTGCGAATCCCTGCTGTGGAGGCTGCAACAGAGTCGTTCTGATGACGCGCTACATCGAGGGTTGGGATCGGGGCCAGACCTTGCTGCTTCCGAAGTGCGTTGACGACTACTCGACGAGAACAACCCGGTTCATGTCATCGATGCGTTCGTCGACAAGCTGAACCTGACCGACCTCGGGTTTGAGAGGACCATCCCGGCAGAGACCGGACGCCCTGCCTACCATCCAGCCGCGCTGCTGAAGCTCTACATATACGGCTACCTGAACCGCATCCCTCCAGCCGGCGTCTGGAGTGCTAGGCGCAGCGGAATCTCGAACTGATCTGGCTGCTCGGCCACCTCGCGCCCGACTTCAGGACCACTGCCGACTTCCGCTGCGACAATGGTGCGGCGATCCATGCGACCTGCCGGCGCTTCGTTCTGCTCTGCCGCAGCATGGGCCTGTTCCCGGACAGCCTCGTCGCCATCGACGGCAGTAAGTTCAAAGCGGTCAACAGCCGCGACAAGAACTTCACGCCTGCCAAGCTGCGGGCCCGCATCGCGCAGGTCGAGGAGAGCATCGCCCGCTACATGGCCGCGATAGACTCCGCCGATCGCCAGGAGGGAACGGCCGTGAACGGAAAATCAATGCGGTTGGCGGAGAAGATCCAGTCCCTGCACAAGCAGATGCGATGGCTGCAGTCCCTGGAAGAGGCGATCAAGCACGCGCGGGACCAGCAGATCTCGTTGACCGACCCAGATGCACGCTCGATGGCGACCAGCGGCAAGGGCACTGGCATCGTCGGCTACAACGTACAGCTAGCGGTCAAGGCCGAGCACCACCTGATCGTAGCGCACGCGGTCACCAATGTCGGGCACGACCGGACACAGCTGGTGCCGATGTCGCGGCAGGCGCGGGCGGCAATGGGGCGCGGCCAGCTTACGGTGCTTGCCGATCGCGGCTACTTTTCGGGCCAGCAGATACTCGCCAGCGAGCTCGAAGGCGTGGTGCCCTATGTCCCCAAGCCGCTGACCTCCGGCTCGCTGGTCGACGGACGGTTCGGCAAGCAGGACTTCGTCTATCTACCTCGCCAAGATGCCTACGGTTGCCCCGCCGGCCAGCGCCTGGCCTGGCGCGACAACAATGTGGAAAACGGCATGGCCCTGCGCACCTACCTGGCGGACGGCTGTGCAACCTGCGCTATCAAGCGTCGGTGCACCACAGGCAATGAGCGGCGGGTCAAACGGTGGGAGCACGAGGGCGTGCTCGAAGCGATGCAGAAGCGGCTCGACCGGGTGCCACAGGCGATGGCTCTACGGCGGCAAACCGCCGAGCATCCGTTCGGAACCATCAAAGCCTGGATGCGAGCGACCCACTTCCTGACCCGGACGCTAAAGCGGGTCAGCGCCGAGATGAGCTTGCAGGTTCTCGCCTACAGCATGAAGCGAGTGCTCGGCATCCTGGGGGTCAGGCCGCTCTTGCAGGCGATGCAGGCCTGAGGCGGCCCTGGCGCCCCCGATGCCCCGCGGCAACCGGCACCGCAATGGCGCCGTCAGCCACGATCCGATCGCGCGTTTTCACACGGCCTCGACCCAAGGCGGACATACCGTGGCGTCTGGCTCGGGCACGAAAGCGGACGTTCGGGACGGTGCGTGCGCCCGAACGCGCGCAAAAGGGGCCCGGGCCCACTGTGATCAGGCTTCCGGTGCGATGCATGGCGAGGAACCTCGTGAGAAGAACTAGAGCGTGATCGCCGAAGGTTGATCACCGAAGGCGTGAATCACGCGGAAAAACAAAGACGTAGAGCGAGATGCGTGAGCCGAAGCGAACGCATCCCGCTCTAGCGAGCCCACAAACCCGCGATTTATCCTGCGACTGAGCCCGCCAGCGGGACGAGGTCCTCCAGCATCGTGGGAACGAATTCCGAGACTGTAGGGTGAATATGCATCGCGCGCTCGAGCAGCGTGTAAGGTGCCTTCGCATACATGGTGTCGAGCACGCAGTGGATCGCCTCATCGCCGCCGGTGCCCAGGAACGACGCCCCCAGGATTTCCTTGGTCTCGGCATCGACCAGTATCTTCATGAATCCCGCGGTCTCGCCCTTTTCGAAGGCGCGGGACACGTCCTCCATGGCAATTTTGCCGATCAGTGCGGGACGGCCGCTCTTGCGAACTTCCGCCTCGGTCATGCCGGCACGCCCCAACGGAGGATCGATGTAGACCGCGTAGGCGGGAATGCGATCGCTCGTCCGCCTGGCCTCGCCATCGAACAGATTGGCGAGATTGGCGGCGACGATTTCGAAATCGTTGTAGGAGGTGTGGGTGAAGCCGCCGTGACCGTTGCAGTCGCCCAGCGCCCAGATGCCGGGGACCGAGGTGCGCAGCTCGTCGTCCACGACGATGTAGCCATGCTCATCCCGCGCGATCCCGGCGCGCTCGAGGCCGAGATCGTCGGTGTTGGGACGGCGGCCGGTTGCGAGCAGCAGATGCGAGCCCCGAAGCTCGAGAATGCCGCCGCTATCGACGGTCATGACGATGTCGTCGCCCTGCGTGCCGATCCGCAGAGGTTTCGCGCCGAGGCAAAGATCGATGCCTTCCTGCGCCAGAATATCGGCCACTGCCGCCGATACGTCGTCGTCCT
>DATJTV010000113.1:0-8753 GCA_035503055.1 Acetobacteraceae bacterium | reverse complement strand
CATAGGGCCAGCCCTCCTCGACGGTGACGAGGCGGTTGGTGCGCTTGACGCTCTCGACCACAGTTGCGGTGTCGAGCGGGCGGAGCGAGCGGAGATTGATCACCTCGGCCTCGATCCCCTGGCCGGCGAGCGCTTCGGCCGCCGCGAGCGCCACGCCCACCATGATGCCGAAGGCGACGAGGGTGACGCGGTCGCCGGCACGCTCGATCTTGGCTTTGCCGAGCGGCAGGGCGAAATCCTCGGCCACCGGACAATCGAAGCTGTGGCCGTATAGAATCTCGTTCTCGAGGAAGATCACCGGATTGGGATCGCGGATCGCGGTGCGGAGCAGACCCTTGGCGTCGGCCGAGGACCAGGGGGCGGCGACCTTGAGCCCCGGCACGTGGGCGTACCAGGAGGCGTAGCACTGGCTGTGCTGGGCGGCGACGCGCGCGGCGGCGCCGTTGGGGCCGCGGAAGACGATCGGGCAGCCCATCTGTCCGCCGGACATGTAGAGCGTCTTGGTGGCGGAATTGATGATCTGGTCCATCGCCTGCATGGCGAAGTTGAAGGTCATGTACTCGACGATCGGGCGCAGCCCGTTGAGCGCGGCGCCGACGGCCAGCCCGGTGAAGCCGTGCTCGGTGATCGGCGTGTCGATGACGCGGCGGGGGCCGAACTCGTCGAGCATGCCCTGGCTGATCTTGTAGGCACCCTGGTACTGGGCGACCTCCTCGCCGATCAGGAAAACGCGCTCGTCGGCGCGCATCTCGGCGATCATCGCCTCGCGGAGCGCGTCGCGGACGGTGATGTGCTTAACCTCGCCCCATTCTTTCTCCGCCGCCGGTGCCGCCGGGGCGGGCGCGGGGGCGGGAGGCGCCGCCACCGGAACCGGCGCGGGCGCGCGCGCGACGGGCGCCTCGGCCTTTGCCGGCTGCGGGCTGGGCGCTGCCGCCGGGGTCCCCGGCGCGCTTGCCGCGCCGCGGTGCCCCGTCTCTCCGTCGCCGGCGAGCACCGCGATCGGCGTGTTCACCGCCACGCCCTCAGTGCCCTCCGGCACAAGAATCTGGGCGATCCTTCCCTCGTCCACCGCCTCGACCTCCATCGTCGCCTTGTCGGTCTCGATCTCTGCGATCACGTCGCCCGAGCGGATCGGATCGCCGACGCCCTTGAGCCAGCGCGCGAGCTTGCCTTCCGTCATCGTCGGCGACAGGGCGGGCATGAGGATCTGGGTCGTCATCGCTCTCACGCCTCCAAAAGGACGTCCGTGTAGAGATCGGCCGGATCGGGCTCGGGCGCGCTTTGCGCGAAATCGGCGGCGTCCTGGACGATCTTCTTCACCTCGTCGTCGATCGCCTTGAGCGAAACCTCGTCGAAATCGAGCGCCATCAGCTTCGCCCGCGCGCCCTCGATGCAATCATGCTCGGTGCGCATCTGCTGGATCTCCTCGCGCGTGCGATAGCGCGCCGGGTCCGACATCGAATGGCCACGATAGCGATAGGTCTTCGCCTCCAGGAGATACGGCCCCTTGCCGGAGCGGCAATGCGCGACCGCGATATCCGCCGCCTCCTTGACCGCGACCACGTCCATCCCGTCCACCTGGGCGCCCGGAATTCCCCAGGGCGCGCCGTTGCGCGAAAGATCCTTCGAGGTTGTCGCGCGATCGACGCTCGTGCCCATGCTGTACTTGTTGTTCTCGATCACGTAGACGACCGGCAGCTTGAAGAGCGCGGCCATGTTGAAGCTCTCGTACACCTGGCCCTGATTGGCAGCGCCCTCGCCAAAAAAAGTGAGGCTCACGCGATCATTGCCGCGATACCAGTTGCTGAAGCCGAGCCCGGTGCCGAGGCTCACCTGGGAGCCGACGATGCCGTGGCCGCCGAAGAAATTGCGCTCCTTGCTGAACATATGCATCGAGCCGCCCTTGCCGTGCGAATAGCCGGCGCGGCGGCCGGTAAGCTCGGCCATGACACCGCGCGGCTCCATGCCGGTGGCCAGCATGTGGCCGTGATCGCGATACGAGGTGATCACGAGATCGCCCTCGCCGACGGCGGCGAGCATACCGACCACCACCGCCTCCTGGCCGATATAGAGGTGGCAGAACCCGCCGATCAGGCCCATGCCATAGAGCTGCCCCGCCTTCTCCTCGAAGCGGCGGATCAGCAGCATGTCCCGGTACGCTTTCAGGAGCTGCTCGCGCGGAAGCCCCAACTCACGCGGCTTGGCCCGCTTCCGACCGTCCAATGCCTGCGCCATTCGGCTCCTCCCCCGCTTGTGCCCCGGGGAAACTAACGCCCGAGTGCTCTACCCAACAAGGGACGCTCGCCGATAAATCATTATGTTGCAATGCAGTGGGTGGACTTAACCGAAATAAAGTTAATCCATTGGCGTGGGCCTTTCTTGGCGCCCGCGCGTGACAGATTCGCCCGCCCGCCCGGCAAGCAAGGACAATTTCATTGCCTCGCTCCCCCCGCTTTCGCAAAAGGATTGCCCGCGGCGACTGAGACCGAGCGTTGGGAAGGCCAAGGGGGCAGAGCCCCCTTGGTCTTTCCGACGCTTGGTTTCAGTCGCCGCGGGCCATTTCGACGCGGTTGCGGCCGGCGTTCTTGGCGCTGTCGAGCGCCCGGTCCGCCACCTGGAGGAGGGCCTCGGCCGTCAGGGTCGTGCCGGTGCCTGCCGCGACGCCGATGCTGACCGTGAGCCGGTGGGGCACGGCGCGGCCGTCGGGCTGGAAGCGCATGCGCGAGACGGCGTCGCGCAGTCTTTCGCCGGCGCCGGTTGCCTCGCCGGCGCTGGCGCCCGGCATCACGACGACGAACTCCTCCCCGCCGTAGCGGGCCAGGGTGTCGAAGACGCGAAGGTTGGCGCGCAGCGTTTCCGCCACGCCCTTGAGCGCCAGGTCTCCCGTTGTATGGCCGTAGCTATCGTTCACGCGCTTGAAGTGATCGACGTCGATCATCAGCACGGCGAGGTTGTTGCCGGGCGCGCTCGCCAGCAGGTTGCGCAGGTGGTGCATGACGTAGCGCTGGTTGTAGAGGCCGGTGAGCGGGTCGTTGAGCGCGAGCGCCAGCGCCTGGTCGAGGTTGGCGCGCAAGCGCTGCTGGTAGAGCTTGCGGCGGATCTGGTTGCGTGCGCGGGCGCGGAGCTCGTTCTCGTCCACCGGCCGGAGCAGCCAGTCGTTCGCGCCGAGGTCGAAGCCGCGGATGATGCGGCCGCGGTGGTCGGGTTCGGCGACCAGCAAGAGCGGCACCTCCTGGGTGCGGTCGCCGGCGCGCAGGCGCGAGGCGAGGGCGAGCGGGTCGCCGCTGGCGAGCGAGAGGCTGAGGACGATGAGGTCGAAGTCGATCGCCCAGACCAGCGAGAGCATCTCCTCCTCGCTGCGGGCGATGCCGGGGATGACGTCCTCGCGCGCGAGGCATTCCTGGAGGAACCGGGCCTCGAACTCCCAGTCGTCGACGACGAGGACGCGCGCCCCGGCGATCGCCGGCGCCTCGGCGAACCCACCGGCGAGGCCGAGGACGCGTGCCGTTTCGCCGCGCGCGCGCCATTCGTCGAGCAGGCGCTTGAGGCGCACCAGGCCGCGCACGCGCGCGAGCAAAGTGTCGAATTCGATCGGCTTGCTCAGGAAGTCGTCCGCGCCGGCCTCGAGCCCGCGGACTTTCTCGGCGGGCTCGCCGAGCGCCGTCACCATCACGACGGGGACGCAGTTCGTGGCCGGATCGGCCTTCAGCCTCCGGCAGACCTCGAATCCGTCCATGCCGGGCATCATCACGTCGAGCAGGACGATGTCCGGCCGCCATTCGCTGCTCAGCTTCAGGGCCTCGGGCCCGGACTCGGCGGTCGCGACCTGGTAGTATTCGGCCGCCAGTCGGGCCTCCAGGAGCCGGGCGTTGGCAGGCACATCGTCGACCACCAGCACCCGGGCAGTCATGGACGACAGGGCCGCACCCGTGCCCGGCCGGCGCCAAAGCCCGCGCCCGCCGCCGGGTTCATCCCATGGAGATCGCCGCCTCCCATCCGAGCCCGCCCTGCCCTCGCCGTTGAAGCCCGTTCCGGGCGCGCCCGTTTCGGATGCGGTCGCGTTTGGCCGAATGCGGCATCACGCCCCCGATCCCTCTTCCGACGCAACGGCATTACGTGCGGATGCAAGTCAATGCCGCGTAAATCCCGGTCACAACTCGTTGAGCCCAAGAGGGGCCCCGTTACGCGAGTGTAGCGGAACGCGGGCGCCTCAGCGCGCCGCGAACTGCGTGGTTCCGAACAAATTCTCGCGTTCGGCGGCGCTCATCTGGCCACGGCGCTGGCGGTCGGCGAGCACCGCGACCCCGCGCTGCACGGCGGGACGGGCGGCGATGACGTCATGCCGGCGCCGGACGGCGGGGTAATCGGCGAGGTCGATGCCCCTGCGGTCCGGGTTGCGGATCCAGGGGAAGGTCGCGATATCGGCGATCGAGTATTCCGGGCCGGCAAGGAATTCGGGGCGGAACTGTTCGCCGGCGCCGATGTTCACGGGGATCACCGTGTAGGGGGAGGCCGAGCTCCTCGAGCGCGATATGGAGCTTGTGGCAGTTGGGCGTCGGCCAGGTCCATGCTTCGATCGGCGGCGCCATGGTCGTTGCTCCTCGTCTTCGTCGGGTCAGGGCATCTGCGACAGATAGGCGAGTGCGGCCTGCACGCCGCCCGGCTGGTGGGGCACGCCGGCGGCCGCGAGGCCCATCTCGACCCCGCCCAGGGTGCCGATCAGCTCGAGATCGCCGAAATTCCCGAGATGGCCGATGCGGAACACGCGATCCTTGAGGATGCCGAGCCCGTTGCCGAGGCTCATGTTGAAGCGCTCCAGGATCAGCGCCCGGAGCGCGTCCGCGCTATGGCCTTCGGGGAGCCTGACGGCGGTGAGCGAGGAGGAGTAGTGGCGCGGCTCGGCGCATTGGACCTCGAGCCCCCAGGCGCGGACGGCGCGGCGGGTTGCCTCGGCATGGCGGTCATGGCGGGCGAAGACGTTCTCGAGCCCCTCCTCGAACAGCATGTCGAGGGCGGCGGCGAGGCCGTAGAGGAGGTTGGTCGAGGGGGTGAAGGGGAAATAGCCCTCCGCGTTCGGCTTGAGCATCGCCTGCCAGTCCCAGTAGCTCCGCGGCAGGCGGGCCTTGGCGGAGGCGGCGAGCGCCTTCTCGCTGATGGCGTTGAAGGAGAGGCCGGGCGGCAGCATGAGGCCCTTCTGGGAGCCCGCGACCGTCACGTCGACGCCCCACTCGTCGTGGCGGTAGTCGATGCTGGCGAGCGAGGAGATGGTGTCGACCAGGAGGAGGGCGGGGTGGTGCGCGGCGTCGATCGCCGCGCGCACCTCGTCGATCCGGCTGGTGCAGCCGGTGGACGTCTCGTTGTGGACGACGCAGACGGCCTTGATGCGGTGTTGCGGGTCGGCGGCAAGGGCGGCGCCGATCCCGGCTGTGTCGGCGCCGCGGCGCCAGTCGGTCTCGACGAAGAGAGGCTCGAGGCCGAGGCGTTCGGCCATCTCCTTCCAGAGGGTGGCGAACCAGCCGGTGCGGCACATCAGCACGCGATCGCCGGGGGAGAGCGTGTTGACGAGCGCTGCCTCCCAGGCGCCGGTGCCGGAGGCGGGGTAGATGACGACCGGGCCGGTGGTGCGGAAGACGCGCTTGAGGCGGGCGAGCGTTTCCCGGCCGAGCGTGCCGAAGTCGGGGCCGCGATGGTCGATCGTCGGGTTGTCGATCGCGCGCAGCACCCGGTCGGGCACGTTGGTGGGGCCGGGGATCTGGAGGAGGTGCCGCCCGGGGCGGTAGCGTGGTGCGTTGCTTGTGGACGGCACTCTACCCCCCATGGCCCCTTTGGGCGAAAGCGCGATCGGGACCGTGCCTGCCTGGAAGCAGAATGCTATCGCGTCAAGCCCAGTGGCCGCGCACCCAGCCATAGGGGCCCCAGTGCCCGGGCACCCAGACCGCGCCGGCGCGCGGCGGCGGCCCCTGATAGACCACGCAGCCGGCCAGCGGCACGGCGAGCGCGCATGCCAGCAGCAGAAGCCGAAAACGCCTCATTCCGGTCCCTCCATCCCGTCTCACCGATGGCCGGCGAGTCACGATGCAACATGTTTCAAACGGCAATGGCAACACGATGGCCGGGGCTGGCCGAGAAGGGGGCGGCGATGCGCTCAGGTGGTGGCGCGGCGCGCGAGGCGGCTTTCGTAGGCGCGGACGAGGAAGGTGCTCGGGAGGAGGAGCGCGAAATAGATCAGCGCGACTACGGTATAGACCTCGAGCGGGCGGTAGGTGGCGCCCGTCACCAGCTCGCCCTGGTAGAGCACGTCCGGCACCGCGATGACCGAGACGAGCGAGGTGTTCTTGAGCTGGGTGATCGACTGGTTCATGAAGGGCGGGATCATCCGCCGGACCGCCTGCGGCAGGATCACGAGCCGCATCATCTGCCACCAGGGAAGGCCGAGCGCGCGCGCCGCGTCCCATTGCCCGCGCTCGATCGAGACGATCCCGCCGCGGAAAATCTCGGCATAGAAGACGCCGGTATAGCAGGAGAGCGTGATCGTCGCCGCCGCGGTCGCCGAGAGCGTGATGTGCAGCAGCACGGGCAGCGCATAGTAGATCCAGATGAGCTGGACGAGCAGCGGCGTGCAGCGGAAGAGCTCGGTGAAGGCGAGCAGCGGGGCGTTGATCAGTTTCGAGTTGGCGAGCCGGCCCATGCCGAGGGCGAGCCCGATCAGCAGCCCGAGCAGGACGGTGCCGACCGTGTAGGCGATGGTGACGGCCGTGCCGAGCACGAAGAGGTGCTCGTAGCGCGTGAGGAAGCCGAAGCTCCACTGATAGTGCATCCGCTTCCGGTCCGCCTTTAGAGCGTGATCGCCGAAGGTTGAATCACCGAAGGCGTGAATCACGCGGGAAAACAAAGACCCAGAGCGGGATGCGTGAGCCGAAGCGAACGCATCGCGCCTAGAGGATGCCGCGGTTGCGCGGCAGAATTCGCCCGGATTCCTCGCGGCCCCTCCGGCCGCCGGGAGCCGGCTCCGGGAGATCCGAGGTCAGAACGTGAGGTTGTTGGGCAGCTGCTCCGCCTTGACCCCTTCCTGCTCCAGCCCCTGGATCACCCATTGACGGATCTGACCGACGCCGCCGTTGTAATCGATCCAGGCATTGAGCACGTCGCGGAAGCGCGTGTCGGGCTGGAGCTGGATGCCGAGGCTGCTCGGCAGCGCGATCATGGGATCCGAGAGTATCGCGTAGCTGCCGAGCGACGGATTCTTGCCGATGGCGGCAAGGCCCGGGATCGCAGCCAGCAGCACGATATCGGCGCGGCCGGACTGGTAGGCGAGGATGCAGGCGTCCGAGCTGGTGAGCCCGACGGCGGTTGCCTTCGGCGCGTACTGCTTAGCGAGCGTCTGGTAGAGCGAGCCCACCGAGACGGCGATCTTGAGGCCCGGCTTGTCGATCTCGGCCCAGGTGGTCGGCTTGAAGCCGGGCTTGGCGATGCAGCCGAACGGATGGATGAAGATCGGCTCGCTGAAGCCGATGGCAAGCGCGCGCTCGGGCGTCGGGTTGAGCGCGAACGAGAGATCGACCTTGTTCGCTTGCAGACCGAGCACCGAGGTGTCCCAGGTCGCATCGACATAGACGAGCTCCGCGCCGAAGACGTTGGCGATATTGAGCGCCATGGCATTCGCGAAGCCGGTCCATTTGCCGGTTGCCAGGTCCTTGTCGAAATACGGCAGCTCGCCGGTGAGCGCGGACACGCGGAGCTTCTTGGTTCGCATCACCCGCTCGAAGGTGCTCTCGCCGCCCGCGGTTGCGGCCGCAGCCGGCGTGGCGAGCGCCATGGCCGGCAGGAGTGCGGCGGCGCCCGCCAGGCCGCGCCGGCTCCAGCGATTCCTCGTCTCGTCTGTCATTGTCCCCCTCCTTGCCTCGCCCCCAGGTCTTGCGCCCTTCGAACCGAGGGCTTGCGCGTGGAACGATCGCGCAGCGCGAGCGATGCTGCAACAGCTTCCGCGATGCTCAGACGCCCGCCTCGGCGATCGCGCGGGCGAGGTCGGCCGGCGTGTTGATGTTGAGGAACGGATCGCGGGGGCCGCCAGGGGAACCGGCACGGGATTCGGCACGGGATTCGACATCGAATTCGACGACGCGAGGGGCGAGCGTTGCAGCGAAGGCGGCGACGGCGCGCGGCCCGGGCGCGGCGAGGCGGGCGGCGAGGGCGGCGCGCGCGGCGACGGGCCAGAGCGCCACGAGGTGATGAAGGCGGCCGAAGCTGGCGGCGACCGCGGGGGCGGGCGCGAGCCGGGGTGCGAGGCGGGCGGGGAGGAAGGGCGTGTCGCCCGGCACGGTCAGCAGCGCGGCGGCGCCGAGTGCTGCCGCCCAGTCGAGGCCGGCGAGCAGGCCCGCGAGCGGGCCTTCGCCGGCGAAAGGACCGTCCGGCAGGACCGGCAGGCCGAAGCGGGAGAAGCGCGCGGGATCGCCGTTGGCGCTGAGCGCGATCGCGGCCACGTCGTCGGCGAGGGCGGCGAGGATCCGCTCGAGGATCGTTTGCCCGCCGAGAAGGATGAGCGGCTTCTCCGCGCCGCCGAGGCGTTCGGCGCGCCCGCCGGCCAGGATCAGCGCCGCCGGGCGGTCAATATGGGCGAGCGACGGGACTCGAACCCGTGACATCCAGAACCACAATCTGGCGCTCTACCACCTGAGCTACGCCCGCCGCGGCCCCGCCGTGTAGGATCTTCAGCCGGCTTCCGTCAATGAGACGGCCTCCGGCGCGGCGCCGAA
>DATJTV010000112.1:0-27097 GCA_035503055.1 Acetobacteraceae bacterium | reverse complement strand
CTCGAACTGGGTCCAGTCCTTGGTGAGGTCGTAGAGCTCCCACGTCGCCGAATTGGCCGGATCGAGATTGGCCTGGCCGAACACGTCCCAAGGCGGTCGCGTGACCTTCGTCGAGGCGATCCAGCCATCCTGGTAGAGCGCGCGATCGCCCATCATCTCGAAATATTGGATGTGATGGGTCGAGCGTGCGCCTTCATTCGCCGGGTCGAATGTATAGACCATACTCACGCCGTCGATCGGCTTCTGGGGAGTCCCATTCACCATGTCCGGCGCCCGGACGCCAGTGGCCTCGAGCAGCGTCGGCACGATGTCGATCAGGTGATGAAACTGGTTGCGGATGCCGCCCGCGTCCTTGATCACCTTCGGCCAGGAAACCGTCATCCCCTGCCGCGTGCCGCCGAAATGCGAGGCGATCTGCTTGGTCCAGGTGAAGGGCGTATCGAACGCCCAGGACCATGCGACCGCCATGTGCGGATAGGTCTGATCCGTGCCCCAGACATCGTAGAAATATTTGATCTGGTCTTCGACGGGCACGACCACCCCGTTGAACATGGCGACCTCGTTCGGCGTGCCGATCAGCGTGCCCTCCGCGCTGCCGCCGTTGTCGCCGCTGATATAGATGATCAGGGTATTGTCCAGCTTGCCCATGTCCTCGACCACCTGGATCACCCGGCCGATCTCGTGGTCGGTGTACGCCAGGTACGCGGCATAGACCTCCGCCTGGCGGATGAACATCTTTCTCTCGTCCGGCGTGAGCTTGTCCCAGGTCTTCAAAAGATCGTCCGGCCAGGGCGTGAGCTTCGCATCCGCCGGGATCACTCCGAGCCTCTTCTGGTTCGCAAAAATCTGATCGCGAAGCGCATTCCAGCCCTGGTCGAAGAGGTGCATGTCCGAAATTCTCTCGATCCATTGCGGCGTCGGGTGGTGCGGCGCATGCGTCCCGCCCGGCACGTAATAGACGAAGAACGGGACCGTCGGGTCGAGCGAATTGATCCGGTTCATCCACTGGATCGCGTCGTCCGCCATCGCGGTCGTGAGGTTCCACTCCGGATTGCCGACATAGGGATAGATCGCGGTCGTGTTGCGGAAGAGATTCGGCTGCCACTGGCTCGTGTCGCCCCCGACGAATCCGTAGAAATACTCGAACCCCATCCCGCTCGGCCACTGGTCGAACGGCCCCGCCTGGCTCGCCTGGAACGCGGGCGTGTTATGGTCCTTGCCGAACCACGCCGTGCGATAGCCGTGCTGCTTTAGAATCTCGCCGATCGTCGCGACATCCTTGCCGATGAAGCTGTCATAGCCGGGGAAGCCCGTCGCCTGCTCGGCGATGACCCCGAAGCCCGCCGCGTGATGGTTGCGCCCGGTGATCAGTGCCGCCCGCGAGGGCGAGCAGAGCGCCGTCGAGTGGAACTGGGAGTAGCGGAGCCCGGAGTTCGCGATCCGGTCGAGGTTCGGCGTCGGGATGACGCCCCCGAAGGTGGAAGGTGCGCCGAACCCGACATCGTCGGTCATGATGAGAAGGATGTTCGGCGCGCCCGCCGGCGGCACCACGCGCGGCGGCCACCAGGGCATCGACTGCGCGGCGTTGAGATTGATCGTCCCGCCGAACGGCAGATCGGGCGGCGGCAGCACGTCGCCCACGATCGTCCGAGTCGCCGAGGGCGAGCCCGGCGCTCCCTGGATCTGCCCTCCCACCGCGCCTGCCGGCGCCGCCGGCTGGGCCTCCGCCGCCGTCGCGCGCCATCCGCCGCCAAGTGCTGCCAGGAACGCCGCCTTCGCGGTCGAGAGGAACAATTGCCTGCGGTTCATCGTAACGTCTCCTCTTCAGGGCGTTGACCTGCCGCCTACCGGCGATCTCCCACGACGATCGCTTTGCCGACGCGACCCATCTCAGGAATCGACAAAATATTCCGCCGGAGTGGAGGGCGCGGTCGAGAGCACAAGTCCGAGCACGTCCACCAGGATCAGGGGTTCCACCATCTCCCGCGCGAGTGCGGCGATGCGGCTCTGCAGCGCCTTCACCTGCTCGGGATTCGCTTCAGCCAGATTGGCCTTTTCGTACGGGTCCTCCCCGAGATCGAACAGCTCGAAACTGGAAGGCAGCATCCCGACCCAGATGAGCTTCTGCGCCCCCTCGCGCACCGCGCCCATCAGCGGATCGACGTTGTAAACGATCTCATTACGGGGCGAGGGCGCGCCTTCGCTTATGGTTGCCCAGACATCCATGCCATCGAGCGGCTTCGTTCCCGCGAACCTCGCTCCCGCAAGGCCAACCAGCGTCGGGCAGATATCGACGGCGTGGAGCAATCCCTGAACGCGGCCGGGCTTGATTCGCCCCGGCCAGTTGAAGACGGCGCCGACGAGCGTGCCGCCCTCGTAGAGCGTGCCCTTGCCGCCGCGATAGAGCCCGTTGCTCGGCGGAAGCTCGCCCTTGACCGCCGATTCGCCGGTGAACTTTGCCGAACGCGTGCCGCCATTGTCGCTATGGAAGACGATGAGAGTATTGCCGCGCATTCCCTTCTCTTCCAGCGCAGCGACGACACGGCCGATCTGATCGTCCATCGCCGAGATCATCGCGGCATAGGCGCGGCGGTTGGGATCGGCGATATCCGGGTACCGCGCGAGATATTCCTCGGGTGCCTCATAGGGTGTGTGCGGCGCGGTGAAGGCAAGATAGAGAAAAAGCGGCTTCGCCCGATCATGGGCGTCGATCACGCGCACCGACTCGTCGCCGAAGAGCGTGGTGTCGTATCCCTTCTCCATGATCCGCCTATTGTCGCGATACCAGTCCGTCACGCCATGCGCTTCGTGCGTGAAATGGTCGATCTCGCCCACGAGCGGGCCGTAGAAATGATCGAACCCGCGCTGGCACGGCCAATATTCCGGCTTGGCGTGCCCGAGATGCCATTTGCCGACGAGCACGGTTTCGTACCCCGACCCGCGCAGGGCTTGCGAGAGCAGGAATTCGTCGGTGGGTAGCCCATACCGTGCGCCCGAGGGAATGGCGGCCGTCTGCAGGCCGTAGCGCAGCGGATAGCGGCCGGTGAGAAGGGCTGCGCGCGTCGGCGAGCAGTACGGCTGGACATAGAATTCCTCGAGCTCGGCCCCGCTTTCGGCGAGCCGGTCGAGATTGGGCGTCTTGATGTCGGAGCCGCGGAACCCGACGTCCTGCCAGCCGAGATCGTCGGCGACGATGTAGACGATGTTCGGCGGCCCGGGAGGAGCGGCCGTCGCCGGCCGGCTCGTTGCGGCGGAGAGCAGCGAGCCGGCCGCGGCGCTTGCCGCAAGGCTCGCACCGCCGCCGAGCAGCACGTTACGTCGGCCGACGCCGCCCTTTTCCGGCAGCGCCCCCGGTTCGGTCCCGTTCGTCATCACCCCTCCTCGGTTTGGTCGCGGCCCCCGGACCGCACGATGCAGCGAAAGCCGATCCGGCAGGTCGCGGTATCGATCATCTGCGGATCGCGCGCGGCATACCGCTCGGTAGTCCATTCCCGGACATTGCCGATCATGTCGTAGAGCCCGTACCCGTTGGGCGGAAAGGAACCCACGCAGGCTCGCCCCGCAAACCGGTCCTCCCAGCGGTCCGGTCAGGGGACTGGCCTCTAGCCACAAGATTGGCTTTCCAGGTGAGGCTCATGTTCGGAACGTTTCGCCTTTCACGCCCGCGCGCCGATCCCGGCATTGATCTGCATCAACCAAGCGGGAAGCGCCGGGCGGCGCCTCAGAACGTGAAGTCGAGGCCGACCAGCGGCCCATAGAGAGTGACGCTGATCGAGCGGATCACGCCGCTCGAGCTTTCGTTCTCGGTGCTGTTGAGGGCGCGGAATCCGCCAACGAGATTGAGCCATTTCGTCGCCGCCCAGGTTGCGTACGCGCCGGCACCCCACCCCCAGGAACCGCCCGAAACCCCGAACCCTTGCACGAGCGCGGAGAGCTCGAACCGCCAGCGCGGCCAGGGATAGATCGCGGCCCGGACGCCGAGCCACGGCTGAACGAAGCTGGTATCGCTGCTCACGGTGCTGCCGGGAAGCGCGCCGCCGGCCGGCCCGAAGCGGCTGAGATCGAGTGTGGTGCTGCTGGAGAAGTACGCAAACCCCGCCTGCGCGTCGAGCGTCGCCGGCATCGCACCGAGCCCGCCCTTGAAGACCTCGTAGCCGAAGCCTGGTGCCACGCGGACGAGCGAAGTGCTGAGATCGAGGGTCCGCCCGATGACGCCGGCCGGCCCGACCCCCAGTCCCTCGGTCTTCGAGGCGGCGACGTAGTCGATATCGATCTGCGCCGACCACGGTCCGTAGCGGACGAGGCCGAAACCCATGAAGACGCCGGTCAGAACGTTGCGCAGCTCCGAGACGCTCGGCATGCCCGCATTGACGTTGGCGCTCGCGCCGTTGCCGAGCTTGATGTGCGCGCTGGTCGCCGGCACCCAGGCGTAGGGCGCCAATTCCACGTGCCACTCGTAGCTGCCGTCGGTCGCGTAGCCGTCATCGGCCGAAACCTCGGCACGCGCGGCGATCGCGTGCTGCGCCGCCAGCAACGCGGCGAGCGCCAGCACAGCGAGCGCCTTTCGTATCAGCCGAAATTGCGGCGTCATGCTTTTCCCCGTTGGACAGCCGAGCTGGAAGAAACCCGCGATCGCACCCTCTTCGGCACGAATCAGCCGGCTTCGCTCACGACGGCGCGGGCACAACGGCGTAGTAGAGCCCGTTGGCGCCGTAATAGGGATGGAACCAGACGCCATTGCAGGCATAGTACGCCTTGCCGCCGACCGGGGCGTAGGTGCAGCCCTGCGGCAGCGCGACGTAGACGTCGCCGATCGCGTACGGCGCGACGACGACCGGCACCGCGGCCGGCGGCGGCGAAGCGGCGGCAACGCCGATCGCGGTCCCCAGCGCGACGCCGGCCGCCGCACCGGCCGCGGCCGCGCCCGCCGCGCTCCAGCCGCCGCAATTGTAGCAGCCGGTGCCGTAGTACTGGTTCACGACGGTGGGCGGATGATAGGCGCCGGCATAGGTCGTCGAACCCGCATAGTGCGACCCGTAAGCATAGTTTCCGTTGTCTTCGGCGGCCCAGTGCCCGTCATTGGTGGCGACCGCGCCGCCGTAAGAGCCGGTTGCGTAATGGGTGCCGTAGGCGGTGGTTCCATAGGTGCCGGAGTTGGTATGGCCGTTCGCGCCTATCGCGGACCAGCTTCCGTTCTGGGCCGTGGCCGAACCGCCGCGCGAGCTCGTCGCGTAGTGCTCGCCGCTGCTGGTCGTGCCGTACGTTCCCGTCGCGCCGTGCCCGTTGGCGCCCGCCGCCCAATGGCCGTCGCCCGCCGCCGCGCCCCAGCGGCCGCCCGCTGCCGTGCTGCCGCCGCGGCTGATCCAGGCGCCGGCGGGCACGGATGCCAAGAGCGGCAGGGCGAGTGCTGCGACGGTCAGGGCGATTGGCTTCTTCACGGCACTTCCTCCTTCGCTCACGGCTTTGCCCCGGGCAGCGCATCGGGTCGGGCGAAGTCCATCCTGGGCGCGGCGGCGGCACGTGCGGAGGCGAAATCCGCCGGCGTCACCGGCGGATCGAGCCGCCAGTTCGAGAATTCGATCTCGTAACGGGATTTCCCGGGATCCTTCGGATAGATGGCGCGGATCATGCGCGGCAGGCCGTCGTCGATGCCGATCCATATCTCCGCCTGCACGTTCCCATTCGCAATCGCCACCATGTCGGTGATGGTGCCGCCGACGACCATCGACTGGCCGACCACGAAGGCCGAGGTCAGTCCTTGCGAAAGGTTCCTGTAGGGATCGGAGACGATCACCTCGCCAAAGGGAAAGTAGATCGCAGCCTGTTCGAAGCTTACCTTCAGCATCGCATCAATGGTCGGTGGCGCGGCAGCGATGGCGACCAGGTTCGCCGCCGGCGCGTAAGCCGTCATCGTCTTGCCGTCGTAATAGAACGCCGAGGCCGGACCGTCGCCCGGCGTGATGACCCGGAGCTCGTCGGGCCGTGCAACCAGGACGTCGGAGAGGGTCGTATAGTAGAGCGGCTGGCCGTTGCGCGCCGGAGATTCGTAGGTGGTGACGGCCGTGAAGCTCATCGACGTCGCGCCCGCAAGACGCTCGCTCGTGGCCTTGAGCATCGCGAGCGCGGCCGGCTCGATCGCCGGATGCGCAGGCGGCGGCGGCGCGGCCGGCGGTCGCGGCTGCTGCGCATGCGCGGTGCCGAAACCCACCAAGCCGACCAGCACCAGACCCGGCCAGGATCGCCCCTTCGCCCTCGCCATTGCTAACCCTTATTTCCTATCGGCTGCCACCCGCCGGCGCGCCCCGAGAACGGAGAATTGGCTCCTCTTCGCAACATTCCGTTCTGGACACATTATAGGCCGAACGATCGCCCGCGCGCCAGGGCCCCCTCCGAACCGGGCACGCTCTCGCTTATTTTATCCACCGGATCGGCCCGCGAATCCCAATTACGACATTCGTCCCGAATTGTTGATAGCGCGCTTACGCGCCCGATCGGCCAGCCATCGCATCCGTTACGTTACACTAACGCCCACCGTTCCACGATCGAATGAAGCGCGAAGCAAGGTCTCCGCCGATACGGCTACGCCACCGCGGCCGCGACCTGCACGCCGGTGATCAGCCCGACCACTTCGCTCACATGCGCCTTGCCCGTCACCAGCGTCCCCGCCTCGCGCCCCTGACGGAGGACGAAGATGCGGTCGGTCACCTCGAACACGTGCGGCAAGTTATGGCTGATCAGCACCACCGAGAGTCCGCGCTCCTTGACGCGGCGGATGAGGTCGAGCACGCCCTCCGACTCGCGCACGCCGAGCGCGGCGGTGGGCTCGTCCATCACCACCACCTTCCGGCCCCAGGAGATCGCGCGCGCAACGGCGACGCTTTGTCGCTGCCCGCCCGACAGCAGCCCCACCGGCTGGCGCACGGATTTGAGCCCGACGCGGAGCGAGGCGATGTGGCTCGCCGCCTCGCGCCGCATCGCCTGCTTGTCGAGCAGCCAGCGATTCCACCAGCGCCTCCCGGTGATCTCGCGGCCGAGGAAGAGATTCGCCTCCACATCGAGCCAGGGGACCACCGCGAGGTCCTGGTAGACCGTTTCGATCCCGATCGCGCGCGCCTCGAGCGGCGAGCGCAACGCCACCTCCTGGCCGTCGAAGAGGATGGTGCCGGCATCGGGTTCGAGCGCGCCCGACATCACCTTGACGAGCGTCGACTTGCCGGCCCCGTTGTCGCCGACAAGCCCCACGATCTCGCCGGGGAAGAGATCGAAGTCCACCCCGTCGAGCGCGTGGACCGGCCCGTAATGCTTGCGAATGCCGCGCAGCGACAAAAGGGGCGCGGTCATGCGCGTGTCATGACATGCAGCCGATCGGCGCCTCCTTGAACGCCTCGGCGGCTCCCGCCCGCGTTTTCGCCTGCTCCCACTTCGCTGTCCATTCCTTGACGTTCGCCGCCGTCACCACCGGCATCGCCTGCGGAACGAGCGCGGGGTAGCTGCAGTGCGGATCGGTGAGCAGATTGTGGAGGATGCTCACGGTCTGGTAGCCCCAGCCCCAATAGTCCTGGCCGACCAGCGCCTGGACGTAGCCGTCCGTGACGAAGGGAAGCTCGGGCGCCAGGCAGTCGCTGGCGATGATCTTCACCTTTCCCTTGTTCTTGATGACCTCGGGCAACGCGCTCATCTTGCCGAACAGCGCGACGGCCGCGACGTTCAGGATCGCCCCGGCATCGGGGTGGGAGACGAGCAGGTTGTTCATGAGGTCCTGCGCCTTCACGAGGTCGTCGTAATCGAAGAACGGACCGTGCGTTTTCACGCCCGGGTATTTGGCAAGATAGTCCGTCGCGCCCTTGAGGCGGGCGTTGAGGTTGGTGGCACCCGGCCCACCGCTGACGAGGAGCACCGTGCCGCTCTCGCCCATGAACTTGATCGTCTGCTCGGCGAGCACCTGGCCCATCTTGTAGCTGTCGACGCCGTAGAAGAGCTTGCGTTTGGAATCCGGAACGTCGGAGTCCCAGGTGATGACGGTGATCCCCTTGTCGACCGCCTCGTTGATCGGCCCGATCAGCGGCTGCGGCGCGTTGGCGTCCACCGCCATCGCATCGACATGGCGCGCGATGAGGCCGGAGAGGGTCTGGGCCTCGACGCTCGCGTCCGAGGTGGTGGAGGCGGTCCAGATCACGTCGACGTCGCCGAGCTCTTGCGCGCGCGTCTCGGCCCCGTAGTGGGCATAGTAGAAGACCGGATTGTCGAGCGACTTCGGGATCACCGCGACCGTGTATCGCTTGGCGGCGCGCGCCACGTAGGGCCGGGCGAGCAGGCCCGCGCCGGCGGCGAGCGCGCTCGCCCGGATCAGCGTGCGGCGGCGGAGCGGAAGCAAGGATTGCCGCGTCGTCGGCATGGCGTTTCCCCTTTCCCTTTGTCCTTTTGCCTTTTGGCCGATGCCTCCTCGGACCAGCGATCCTCATGGAGCTCAGGCTGCCCTCAGGTATGAGAGCCGTTGGCGAAGCACGTCAAGGGCCGCGGCGGCGGCGATGACGAGGCCGGTGATCAGCTGCTGCCAGTAACCGGCAAGCCCGGCCAGCACGATCCCGTTGTTGATCACACCGAGCAGGGCGGCGCCGATCAGGACGCCCGGGATGGTCCCCTGCCCGCCCGCGAGGCTGACGCCGCCGATGATCACCCCGGCGATCACCTGCAATTCGTAGCCCTCGGCGGCGTCGGGCAGCGCCGTCCCGGCACGCGCTGTGAGCAGGATGCCGCCAACCGCGGCGGTGAGCCCCGAGATCACGTAGAGCGTCATCTTGAGGCGCCGGACATCGAGCCCGAGAAGGCGCGTCGCCCCCTCGTTCCCGCCGAGCGCATAGACGTGCCGGCCAAACTTCGTGTGATTGAGCGCCACGAAGCAGACGAGCGCCAGCACGAGCATGGCGATCACCGGCGAGGGGACGCCGGCGAGCGCGCCGCTGCCGAGCGAGGTGAACGCGTCACCCGCGCCGTTGCTTGGCGGCGTGATCGCCTGGCCCTGCACGATCCCATAGGTGATCCCCCGGAAGACCCCGAGTGTCGCAAGGGTCGCGATGAACGGATTGAGATGGAGCCGCGTCACCACGAGCCCGTTGACGAAGCCGACGAACGCGCCGGCCGCGAGCCCGGCCGCGAGCCCGATCCAGAGCGGCATCCCGGCGGCGAGCGCAAGGGCCGCGATCATGCCGGAAAAGCCCATAGCCGAGCCCACCGAGAGGTCGAGCCCGCCGCCGATCATCACCAGCGCCTCGCCGAAGCCCGCGATCGCGAACCACGAAAAATAGAGCGCCACGTTACCGAGAATGTTGCCCACCGTGAGGAAGTAGGGCGAAATCGCGCTCACCGCCGCCGCCACGACGATCAGGCCGATGAGCACGCCGGCCCAGGGGATCAGGACGATCTCCGAAAGGACCCGCCGCACGGGCGCTAGCCGATAGGCGGGGGAAGCGGGGCGGATTCGTAGGCCCCGAGCACCGCCTGGTCGAAATCGATGATCGCGCCGGTCATCAGGCCCGATTCCTCGCTCGCGAGGTAGGCCGCCGCGCGCGCGACCTCGCCGGTCTTCACCAGCCGCCCGAATGGGAGTGTCGCCTCCGCCTTCTCCCGCCAATCATCGCCGGCGCCGTGGCAGGTGCGCATGATCCGGTCCTCGCCCGGCGTGTCCATCCAGCCGACGCAGAGCCCGTTGACGCGGATCCCGTGGCGCATCACCGAGAAGGCGACGTTCCTGGTGAGCGTGAGCAGCGCGCCCTTCGAGGCGCTGTAGGCGGTGATGAAGCTTTGCCCGCCATGCGCGGACATCGAGAGGATATTGACGATCGAGCCCGCCGTCTTGTTGCGCCGCATCATCAGCGCCGCCTCCTGCATCAGGAAGAACGGCGCGCGCACGTTGACCGCGAACATCCGCTCGAAGAGCTCGGGGCTGGTGTCCCAGATCGTGCCGCGATCGGTGATCGCCGCGGCGTTCACCAGCACGTCGATGCGGCCGAACGCCGCGTCCGCTGCCGACGTCACCCCCCGGACGTCCTCGAGCCTCGCGAGATCGGCCGGGACGTAGAGGCATTTCGCGCCCTTGGCCTCGAGCTCTGCCTTCACGCGCGCGCCATTCTCGCGGTTGCGTCCCGCGATGACGAGGCCGGCGGCGCCGCGATCGGCGAAGAGGCCGGCGATCGCCTCGCCCAACCCCTGGGTCCCGCCGGTGACGACGGCCACCCGGCCCTTGAGCGAGAGCCTTTCGAAAGTCTCGGGAATCATCTTGCTCTCCTCCGCGGCGGGGCGTTTTGGCGAAGGCTATCAGGCCCGACACCCCCCGCGTCAATCGGCCACCCCGCCGATTGACCGGCGGCGAAGCCCCATGGTACCGCCCGCGGAGCTTCGCGAGGGAGGGATCCCGTGATCCGCATCGCGGTTCTCGGCGCCGGTCGTATCGGCCGCATTCACGCCGCCAACGCGGCGGCCAATCCGCGTTGCCGCCTCGTCGCGGTGGCCGACATCGTCGAAGCGGCCGCTTCTTCGCTCGCGCGAAGCCTCGGCTGCGAGGCGGCGGGCGATCCGGCGGCCACGATCGCGCGCGAGGATGTCGACGCCGTCGTCATCGGCACGCCCACCGACACCCATGTGGCCCTCCTGCTCGAGGCGGCGCGGCGGGGCAAGGCGGTGCTCTGCGAGAAGCCGGTCGATCTTAACCTCCGCAAGGTGGACGAAGCCGCCGCCGAGATCGAGAAGCTCGCCGCACGCGTGATGGTCGCGTTCAATCGCCGCTTCGATCCGAGCGCGGCCGCCGTGCGCCGCGCGATCGATGCCGGCGCGATCGGCGCGGTGCGTCAGGTGGTGATCACCAGCCGCGACCCCGCGCCGCCGCCGCCCTCCTATATCGCAAGCTCGGGCGGCATCTTTCGCGACATGACCATCCACGATTTCGACATGGCGCGCTGGCTTCTCGGCGAGGAGCCGAGCGCGGTCTTCGCTTGCGCGAGCACGCTCGTCGATCCGGCGATCGGCGCGGCCGGCGATTTCGATTCCGTCATGATCGTGATGCGCACCCCATCGGGCCGGCAGTGCCACATCAACAATTGCCGCGAGGCCGCCTACGGCTACGACCAGCGCATCGAGGTCTTCGGCGTTCGCGGGATGCTGCTCAACGACAATCTCCGCCCCTCCACGCTCCGCCGCTACGACGCCTCCGAGACCGAGGCCCGCGAGCCGCTCCTCAACTTCTTCCTCGAGCGCTATGCCGAGGCCTACCGGCTCGAGCTCGACGCCTTCCTCGCGGCCGTCGCGGAAGGCAAGACGATGCCGCTCACGGTCGCGGACGGCAGGCGCGCGCTCCGCCTCGCCGACGCGGCGCTCGAATCGGCAAGCACCGGCCGCGCCGTCACGGTTTAGCCCGATGGCCGAGATCGGGATCGGGATCATCGGCACGGGCTTCATGGGCAAGGCCCATGCGATGGCGTATCGCGCCGCTCCCGGCATCTTCCCCCTGGCGCTCCGGCCGGTGCTCGCAACCGTCGCGGATATCGACGAGGCGGGCGCCGAGCGCGCGCGCCATGCCTTCGGCTTTCACCGCGCGACGACGGACTGGCGGGCGCTGATCGAAGATCCGGCAGTCGGCATCGTTTGCATCACCACGCCGACGGCGCTGCACCGCGAGATGGCGCTCGCGGCGATCGCAGCCGGCAAGCACGTGCATTGCGAGAAGCCGCTGGCGCTCGACGCGACGGGCGCCGAGGAGATGGCGCGCGCGGCCGAGCTGGGAGGGATCCGCACCGCCGTCGGCTTCAACTACCTCAAGAACCCGCTGCTCGGGCTCGCGCGCGAGATGATCGCGGCCGGCGAGCTCGGCCGGATCACTGCCTTCCGCGGCCTTCACGCCGAGGACTACATGGCAGATCCGGAAATCCCCTGGTCCTGGCGCCTCGATCCGGCCGGCGCGGGCGTGATCGCGGATCTTGGCAGCCACATCATCGGGTTGGCGCGCTTCCTGCTCGGGCCGATCCTTTCCCTTGTCGCCGATCTCGAGACGATCGTCGAGGAGCGCCCGGCAGCACTCCGAAGTGCGGCGCGCCGGCCGGTCGCGGTGGACGACATCGCACGCCTGACGGTCCGGTTCGCGCGCGGCTGCGGCGGCACGATCGAGGCGAGCTGGGTGGCGACGGGGCGCAAGATGCAGCTCGGCTTCGAGGTCACCGGCGAGCGCGGCTCCCTCTCCTTTACGCAGGAGCGGATGAACGAGCTTCTCTTCTTCCGCCCGGGCGGAGAGAAAGGCCGGCAGGGCTTTCTCCGCATCGAGGCGGGACCCGAGCACCCGCCCTACGGCCTCTTCTGCCCCGCCGCCGGCCACCAGCTCGGGTTCAACGACCTCAAGACGATCGAGGCGGCGGACTTTCTGGGCGCGATCGCGGGCGGGGCGGACGTGGGCCCGGACTTCCGCGAGGCCGCCGAGATCCAGAAAGTCGTGGACACGGCCCGCAATTCGGCCCGGGAGCGGAGCTGGGTCGCGGTTCCTTGATCGCCCGCGCCCAGGGACAAGGGGAAAGACGAGGGTGACGCGGCGTCCGCGTTCTTGCTAGAGCGATCGGCGCTCCGCCGCAGAGACCGGGAAGGCCCCCGGGGCGTCCCAAGGGGGGCGTCCCATGGGCGGGTCCCAGGGGGGATATCGTGCAGCGGCTGCAGCGCATCGCAACCGGCAGCATCTTCATCGGACTCGTCGTCCTGGCGCTGAAGGTGTTCGCCTGGTGGGTCACGGGCAGCGCCGCGCTCTATTCGGACGCGCTCGAGACGTTGGTGAACGTCGCCGCGGCCGCGCTGACGCTTGGCGCGTTGCGTCTTGCGGCCAAGCCCGCGGACGCCAACCACCCCTACGGCCACGACAAGGCCGAGTTCTTCGCCGCCGTGCTCGAGGGCGTGCTGATCGTCATCGCCGCGGGCTCGATCATCCAGCACGCCTGGTTCGTCTGGCAGCATCCCGCGCCGATCGCCGCGCCGCTCCGCGGAATCGCCCTCAATGCAGTGGCGACGCTCTTCAACGCGGGCTGGGCGGTGGTGCTGCTCCGCGCGGGAAAAGAGGGGCGCTCGCCCGCGCTCGGCGCCGACGCGCGCCACCTCTTCACCGACGTCGTCGCCTCGTTCGCGGTGGTGGCGGCCTTGCTCGGCGCGGTGCTGGGCGGCGCGCTCTGGCTCGACCCTCTGCTCGCCGTCGCCGTTGCCCTCTACGTCCTCTTCTCCGGCTGGCGGATCATCCGGAGCTCGGTAGGCGGGCTGATGGACGAGGCGCCCGACCCGGTCGTGCTGGAGCGCATCCGGGCGCTGGTTGCCGACCACGCCACCGGCGCGATCGAGGCGCACGATCTGCGCACGCGCTCAGCCGGGCGCCTCACCTTCCTCGAATTCCACCTCGTCGTCCCCGGCGCGATGCGAGTCGACGAGGCGCACGCGATCTGCGACCGGATCGAAGAGGCGCTCCGCCGCGAGATGGGAAGCCTCGTCGTCACCATCCATGTCGAGCCCGAGGTCAAGGCGAAGCAGCACGGCGTCCCGGTTCTTTAGACGCTCCCCGCAAAATCCACTCTTCCGAAAACCTTGTGCGGAATTCTTCCCGTCATTGCCCGCTGCAACCCCGCCCGGGCATTCCGCTCGGAGGACGCCCTGTCGCTCGGCCGCGCGGCCTCGCTCTCTGCCGCCCTGCACGCGCTCGCCCTGCTCGTCCTCTTGGCGGGCGGCTTGCTTTGGCCGGCCGGAATCCGCGCCCCGCCGGTGCTCGCGGAGGTGGAGCTCGTCGTCCAGAACACCCCGACCGTCGGCCCGGCGCCCTCCGCCCCTGCCTCCCAGCCGAACGCCCCACGCCCGAGCGCCCGCGAGCGGCGCGCCCTCTTGGCCCCCCGGAAGCTGCCCGCTCCCCCACCCCTGCCTCCCGCCCCGCCCCGCTCGCCGGCTCGCTTTCTTTCCCCCCGGGCCGCTTCCGGCACCGGCCTCGTCTCCGGCCCTCGCGTGGTGCCCGCCGCCATCGACAAGGCCGTGCGCAACGTCCCGCCCTCGTACCCCCCGGAGGCGGTCGCGGAAGGCGAGCAGGGCTCGGTCATCCTGATGGTCCATGTCGCCGCGACCGGCGCGGCTGCCGCGGTCGACGTCGCGCGAAGCTCGGGCTATGCCCTGCTCGACGAGGCGGCGCGCGCCGCGGTTGCGCGCTGGCGCTTCCTGCCCGCCCGCCACGGCCCGACGCCGGTTCCATCGACGATGCCGATCAGGATACGCTTCGTGCTCACCAATCCGGAAAGCGGGCCCAATTCGGGAAGCAGCCAATGACGGTCAGGATCGACCGCATCGTGACGCGCGGCGGCGACGGTGGCGAGACCTCGCTCGGCGACGGCGCGCGCGTGCGCAAGGACGCGTTCCGCATCGAGGCGCTCGGCGCGGTGGACGAGGCGAACGCCGCCCTCGGCCTGCTGCGCCACGCGGCAGCTTCGGATCAGCCGACGGCCGGGCTCCTCGCAACGCTGCAGAACGATCTCTTCGATATCGGCGCCGATCTCGCCGTGCCCGAAGGCGGCGCCAAGCCGCGCCTTCGCCTCCGCGCCGCCCAGGTGGCGGCACTCGAGGAGGCCATCGCCCGGCGCAACACCGCACTGCCTCCCCTCAAGAGCTTCGTGCTCCCCGGCGGCACAGCGGTCGCGGCAACCGCGCATCTCGCCCGCGCGATCGCGCGGCGCGCCGAGCGCCGCGTCGTCTCGCTCGCCGCCGCGGAGCCGCTCAATCCGGAAATCCTTCGCTACCTGAACCGCCTCTCCGATCTTCTCTTCGTCCTCGCCCGCAGCGAGAACGAGAAAGAGGGCGGCGAAACGCTCTGGCACCCCGGCGGCCCCGCTTAGCAGACCGCCTCCGGCACGCGCGCCGGCGCCGCCGCCTCGAGGCGCGCAAGAAAACCCTGTGCCCAGGCGGCGGCACTCGTCCGCTCGACCGCCGCCATCATTTCCCGCCAGCGGCTCTGCCGCTCCTCACGGCCCATGGTCAGCGCCACGTGCAGCGCCTCGGCCGTCTCGTCCGGGTCGAAGGGGTTGATGATGAGCGCGCCCGGCATGTCCTCGGCCGCGCCGGCGAACCGCGAAAGCACCAGGATCCCCGGATCCTCCGGGTCCTGCGCCGCGACATACTCCTTGGCAACCAGGTTCATCCCGTCGCGCAGCGGCGTCACCAGCCCGACCCGCGCGTAGCGGTAGAACCCCGCCACGGTCTGGCGCGCCATCCCGCGCGTCAGATAGCGCAGCGGAATCCAGTCGAACTCGGCATGCTCGCCGTTGATCCGTCCGGCCAGCTCGTCGAGCTCGCGCCTGAGCGTGCGGTACTGCACGACATCGCTGCGCGAGACCGGCGCGATCTGCAGCATCGTCACCGCCAGCCGATGTTCGGGAAAGCGCTGCAGAAGGGCCGCGAATCCGCGGAACCGCTGCGGCAGGCCTTTCGAATAGTCGAGCCGGTCGACGCCGAGCACGAGCGCCCGCCCGGCCAGGCTCTGGTGAAGCCGCTCCGAATCCCGCCCCACCGCGGCGCGCCGCGCGAGTGCGGCGAACCCTGCCGGATCGATCCCCACCGGAAACGCGTCGGCCCGCGGTGCGACTGCCACCGAAGACATCGCCTGGTTGATGTGCGCCGCATCGCGCGGCGTCTGCACGCCGATCACGTCGTAGGCATCGAGCGCCCTGAGCAGCCGCTCGTAGTGCGGCAGCACCCCGAACACCTCGGGCGGCGGGAACGGCACATGGAGGAAGAAGCCGAGCGGCCGGCGCACGCCGAGCGCGCGCAGCGCGGCACCCATCGGAATCAGGTGGTAGTCGTGGACCCACACCAGATCGTCGGGGTCGAGCAGCGGCACCAACGCCCGTGCAAATGCCTCGTTCACCGCGAGGTAGCGCTCGAGGTCGCTCCGCCGGTACTCGGCAACACCGGTGCGGTAATGCAGAAGCGGCCAAAGCGTGCTGTTGGCGAAGCCGAGATAGAAGCCCCGATAGTCGGATTCCGTGAGATCGATGGTGGCAAGCTCCGCCCAGCCCGCGCGCGCGATCGAGGGCAGGCTCTGCGTTTCGCGCGCCGTGGTCCGCCCGGACCAGCCGAACCAGAGCTTGCGCCGCCGCGGCATGGCGTCGCGCACCGCGACCGTGAGCCCGCCCGTCGCCGCCGCCCGCTCCTTGGGCATCGGCACACGGTTCGAGGCGATCACGATCCGGCGCGGCATGCGTTTTCCTCCGCTTCCTCGGGGCCTGCCGCGAGGCGGGCAAGCCAGTCGCGAACGCCTTCCGTGTCGCCGAACGTCTCCTTCACCCGGAACCCGAATCCGCCCGCCTCCCGCGCTGCGCGGATCCCGTCCTCGTCGGTCGCGTCGTCGCCGACGAACACCGGCACGCGTCCGGCGAACGGCGCCGCGCCCAGCAGCGCGCGCACCGCCGTCGCCTTGGTCACCGCGCGCGGCCGCACCTCCCAGGCCATGACCGCGGGGGCGACGACGAAGGGCGCGGCCCCCTCCCCGTTCATTCCGTCCACCAGCCCAGCGAGCCCGCTCTTGAGCGCCGGCCCCGCCCCCGGCGCCTTGCGGTAATGCAGCACGAACCCATGCGGCTTCTCCTCCAGCAGCACGCCGGGATGGTCCGCCGCGAGCTTCGCCGCCGTCACCCGCCACGCCTCCGGGAGCTCGGGCAGCTCCGGCCGCTCCAGTACCCTCTCGCGGCTGCGCCGGATCGCCCCGCCATGCTCGCCCGCGATGACGAGGTCGAGCCCGGGCAGCAATGCCGCCACCGACGAGACGGTGCGGCCGCTCACCACCGCGAGCGCGCCCCCGAGCCGCTCGCTGAGCCGGCCGAGCATCGCCGGCAGCGCCGGTGGCACCGAAACTTCTTCCGGCGAAGCGGCCAAGTCCAGCAAAGTTCCATCGAGGTCGAGCAGCAGGGCGAGCCGCGAAGTGGGCGGGAGCGGCGGGACCGCGGCGGCGACGGCGGGGACGGGACGGGCTTCCATCCGGTCCATGTAATTTTGTTCAGCCGCCAATGCCAGCGACGACGACGCCCGGCGATCCCAGGCGAGAGCGGGATGCGTTCCCTTTCGCTCACCTATCCCGCGTCTTGAAGTTTGTTTTCTCGCGTGATTCACGCCTACGGTGATCCCGCCTTCGGCGATGACGCGCTAGCCGCAGCCGGTCACGCGCACGTCGTAGATCGGGTGCTCGAAGGTGGAGACCGCCGGCTCGGCCGCCAGCAGCCAGCCGCGGAAGGGCCGGACCGCGGGATCGCGCCCGGTGATGCCTACGTAGGCCGCCGCGTCGCGCTCGCGGTCGGGCGGCCGCACCAGGCAGGCCTTAACGGCGATGGTGAGGTCGCCTACCTTGACCGACGACCCGACGGCGACGTTGAGCGTCTCGTGAGTCGCGTCCACCTTGTCGAGAATCTGCAATTCCGCGCTGCGCCGCGGCAGCCAAGCCGGCTCCGGCGGTGGCGGGGGCTTGGCGGGCGGCGCCGGCGCCGGCGCGCCCCCAAGTACTGGCATGCCCCCCGGCACCGGCGTGGCCGCAGGCGGGGGCGCCGCATTCTGCGCCGAGACCGGCCCGGGCGATGCGAGGATCAGCTCGATCAGAAGCAGCGCCGCGCCCGCGCCGGCCCGCCGAACCCAGCCGCTCATCCGCCTTTCACCCGCGTCCTCCGACCTTCTTCGGCGATTCGAGGCCTTCAACCATCGCGGCCAGCAGCCGGCGCATTGCCGCCTCGTCCACGCCCATCAGCACCGCGTCCTCGAACGCGTCCTGCATGACCTGCGCAAGCTCGGCGTGGTTCTCCTCGAGCACGCGGAGCTTCTCGCGGCAGGAGACCGGCGTGCCGTCGTCCTGCGGCCAGCTGGGGGGAGCGGGCGGGATCACGGCTTGCCCCCAGCGGATGGTGTCTTGGCCGGTCCCGCCGCACCCCCTTGGCCACCGCCACCGCCGGTCCCGCCGAAGATGAACTTCCCGAGCAGGCTCCCGATATCCACCGCCGATTGCGTCACCATGATCCGCCCGCCCGGCGGCAGCATTTCGGTATCGCCGCCCGGGTCGAGGGCGAGAAAATCGGCCCCGAGCAGCCCCTCGCTCCGCACCGCCGCGCTCGTGTCCTTGGGCAGCCGGATGTCGTGGGCGACCGTGAAGCTGACATCGGCGAGATAGGTCTCGGGGTCGATCCTCTCGGAGGTCACGCTCCCCACCCTGACCCCGGCGATCCGCACGTCGGAGCCCACCGGCAGCCCGGCCACGCTGTTGAAGGTCGCGCTGAGCTGGTAGCCGGCCATTGGCGCGGCACCCGAATGCCCGACGGCATAGGCGAGGAACCCCACGGCCAGCACCACCACCACCGCGCCGGTTCCAACCTCCGCGAAACTGTGCCGCGCCACCGTCAGGCCCTCATCGCCGCCACCCGAGCCGTCCCCCGCAGGTCAGGTTCCGGGGGTCCAGGCTTCATAGTCGCCGGTGGCGGGCGGGCGCCGCCCGCCCTCATAGTCGTGCCCGGGCGGACGATAGCCGTCGGGCGTGCCGGTGAGGTTCGGGAGGTGCGGCTTCTGCCACGGACGCTGCGGGCCCTCCGGCAGGGCTGCGTCGGTCGTGTAATGGAGCCAGGCATGCCATTCCGGCGGCACCGCGGAAGCCTCCGCCGGCCCGGCGTAGGCGACCCACCGCCGCCTGCGCATCCCCGTGCGCGCGCGCCGCTCCTCGTAATAGCGGTTGCCTTCCGTATCCCGGCCGACGGGGCGGCCGTGGAACCAGGTGAAGAGGCGGGTGCCGAGGTTCATCATGCCGATATAGTGGGATGGTGGTCCGCGGTCCATGCGGCCCTCGCTCCTCGGTTCGTCCACAGCATTTTGTGGTCGAAACCCATCGGGGCCGCAAAATACGCTTGCGAGTCGCCACCCGCCCGCTAGCATGGCGAGCATGAGGATGCCTCCGAGCTGGCAGGGCGTGCGGATGCGGCGGACGCACGCAGGGATCGACCCGGACGCCCCGCCGCGCGCCGTGACCGTCCCCGCCTCCTGGGACGAGACGGCCGCTTCCGGCCTCGCCGCCCTGGTGGGCGGCGAAGCCCCCGTGCGGATCGCCTTCGCCGCCGAAGCCTTCATCCGCCCGCTCGCCGTCCGCGCCGCAGAGGCCGGGCTCGCCCTCCCGCTCGCCGACCGGCTCCACGCGCTCCTGCTCACCCGGCGCGGCGCGCCCGACGCGCCCATCTGGCGCGGCAAACCCACCCCGATTCCCGGCTTCGTCCTCAACCTCGCCGCCTTCCACGAGCCCGGCACCGGCTTCGCCGTCGCGGCCTTCTCCGAGGCGGTCGAGACGGCCGTCCTCGCCCTCGCGCTCGCACGCCCCGAGGCGACCCGCCTCGCCATACGCATCGCCGACCTCGCCGGCCTCCTCGCCGCCCTCGGGCTCGACTACGAAAGCCCGGTTGCGCGCGACGTCGCCGGCGCCATCGCCGCCCTCCTCCGCGGCCGCGCCGACGCCGCCTCCGGTCTTATCCCCCTCGGCGCGTCCTTGGGCCTCGCCGCTCCAGAACGGGTGCCCCGGGGGACGCTCGCGCCGCCGGCTCACCAAACCCAAGTCCCCGGCCTCGCCGAGGCCGCCGCCCGCGCGCTGGCCGACGCCGCCGCCGCACCCCGCCTCCGCCACGCCGCCACCACCGCCCTCGCCCCCGCCGGCCCCGCCGAGGCTCTCCTCGGCGTCGAGACCGCCGGCATCGCGCCCGCCTTCAGCCCCATCAAGCCCGAAGGCGGCCTCACCCGCACCGCCCGCGCCTGGCTCGCCGCGCGCGGCATCGGCGCCGAGTCGGCGCTCGCCGCCCTGCTCGCCGGCAACCCCCTCTTCGTCCCCGCTTCCCACGCCGCCCATGCCGCGATGCAGGAGCGCGTCGCCGCCTTCCTCCACGCCGTCCCCCCGCTGCCCGCCGCCGCCGAGCCCTCGCCCATGCCGCGCGCCCGCGACGCCATGCCCACCCACACCCGCGGCTACACCCAGAAAACGATCGTCGGCGGTCACCGGCTCTATGTGCAAACGGGCGAATACGCCGACGGCCGTCTCGGCGAGCTCGCGATCACGCCCCACAAGGAGCCGGCCTCTTTCCGCGGCCTGATGGACGCCTTCGCCGGCGCCGTCAGCATCGGCCTTCAGCACGGCGTCCCGCTCGAGGAGTTCGTCGAAGCCTTCGTCGGCGCCCGCTTCGCCCCCGCCGGCGCGGTCGAAGGCGATCCCGCCGTCCCGCTCGCCAGCTCCTTCGTCGACTACGTGTTCCGCAACCTCGCCGCCCACTATCTCCAACGCAGCGACCTCCCGGCCGCCGAGCCCGAGGACCCGGCCGATCCCGCGCGCGAAGCCCCCGCTTCCCCGCTCCTGCCGCTCGAGCTCCCGCACGCGGCGACGCCCAATGGGACGCCCAACGAGCGCCGGCGCGCGCTGCGCCTGATCAAGAAATAGGGGTTCCCCATGGAAGGTCGCATCGAGGCGAGGCTCGCCGAGCTCGGCATCGCGCTGCCCACGCCGATGGCCCCGGTCGCCAACTACGTCCCGTGGGTCCTGAGCGGCGCCTTCGTCGTGGTCGCCGGCCAGGTCCCGGCCGTGGAGGGCAAGATCGCCTTCAGCGGCAAGCTCGGCGCCGAGCTGACGGCGGAGCAGGGCACGGAAGCCGCGCGCCAATGCCTGATCAACGTGCTCGGTCATCTCAAGGCGGCCTGCGGCGGCGATCTCGACCGCGTCGTCCGCGTCGTCCGCCTCGGCGGCTACATCGCCTCCGTGCCCGCCTTCACCAGCCAGGCGCAGGTGATGAACGGCGCCTCTGACCTCGCGGTCGCCGTCTTCGGCGAGGCCGGGCGCCACGCGCGAACGACGATCGGCGTGCCGGTCCTGCCGCTCGACGCGGCGGTCGAGGTCGAGGGGATGTTCGAAATCAGGTAATTCTTCTTTTGCTGCACCTGCGTTCGCTGCCATATCGGGCCCATGCCCGACGGCGCCGCCTCCTTCACCCTCACCCTGCACAGAGCAATCGCCGAGATCCCCGCCGCCGAGTGGGATGCGTGCGCTGGGCCGGAAAACCCCTTCGTCAGCCACGCCTTCCTCGCCGCCCTGGAGGACAGCGGCTCGGCCGGCCCGCGCACCGGCTGGCTGCCACAGCATGCCGCACTCCGCGACGGCGCCGGGCGCATCGCGGCGGTTGCGCCGATGTACGCCAAGAGCCACAGCTACGGCGAATACGTGTTCGACCATGGCTGGGCCCACGCCTTCGAGCGCGCCGGCGGCGAGTACTACCCGAAGCTCCAAGTCGCCGTCCCCTTCAGCCCGGTCCCCGGCCCGCGCCTTCTGATCCGCCGCGACGCCGGCGTGCCCGCCTCGCTGATGGCGGACGCGCTCGAGCAGGCCTGCCGCCAGCTCTCGCTCTCCTCCGTCCACGTCACCTTCTGCACCGAGGGCGAATCGGAGGCGCTGGGCGTTGCCGGCTGGCTCCGGCGCGTCGGCATGCAGTTCCACTGGCACAACGAGAATTACGGGAGCTTCGAGGACTTCCTCGCCGCGCTCTCCTCACGCAAGCGCAAGGTGATCCGCCGCGAGCGCCGCGACGCCGCCGAAGGCTTGACGATCCGCGCACTCCGCGGCGCCGCGATCGAGCCCCGCCACTGGCGCGCCTTCTATGGCTTCTACACCTCGACCGTGGATCGCAAATGGGGCTCGGCCTACCTGACCGAGCGCTTTTTTCCGCTGCTCGGCGAGCGCCTCGGCGAGAAGGTTGTCCTGATGATCGCCGAAAAGGGAGGAAAACCCGTCGCCGGCGCGCTCAACCTCATGGGTGCTGAGGCGCTCTACGGACGCAACTGGGGCTGCCGCGGCGATTGGCCGTTCCTCCATTTCGAGCTTTGCTACTATCAGGCGATCGAGTTCGCGATCGCGCACGGGCTGAAGCGGGTCGAGGCGGGCGCGCAGGGCCAGCACAAGATCCAGCGCGGGTATCTCCCGGAGCGCACCTTCTCCGCCCATTGGATCGCCCATCCGGGCCTCAGGCGCGCGGTCGCCGACTTCCTCTGCCACGAGCAGGCGGAGATCGAGGACACCATGGATCAGCTTTCCGAGCGCTCGCCCTTCCGCGAGGACTGATTCTTCTCCCCCCCCGCCCACCCCTGTCGGAGAATTTGACAGGCTGCGCCGCTCAAACCGGATCGCCAACGATAATCCCCTGATTACGCTTTTTATTTTTCCTGGCACTCATTTTGCTTCACTGATCTGCCTTTTGAAGCGCGGAGCCCAGATGTCCCTCAAATCCTTGATTCTCGGCGCATCGATGATCGCCGCCGCCACCCTCATCGGCGGCATCGCCGATCCCGGGGCGGCGCACGCCGATCAGCTCAGCGCGGCGACAATCCTTCAGGATTTCAACGCCGTGATCTACGACAACGCCTCCACGAGCGCGGACATCGAGGGCGCGGCGGTCGTCGGCGGCAATTTCTCCGGCGCAACCATGTATAGTAATCCGACAGGTTCGCAGCCCAGCGGCTTCGGCGCGCTGACCGTCTTCGGCAGCACCTCCGGCAACCCGATCAACATCAACAACGGCGGCAGCGCCTACGTCGCCGGCACCGAGGGCGCCATCATCGACTTCAACGGCGGCGGGACATATATCGCCGCGCCCGGCGCCACGATCGCCGACTTCGAGACCCCGCTCGACGATCTCTCGACAGAGCTCTCGCAACTCACCGCCACCGGAACCGTGCCGAGCCCGGCCAACAACGAGGTCATCACCGCGGTTCCGGGCTCCGACGGCATCGCCGTCATCAACCTCACCGCCACCCAGCTCGAAGAGATCCCGAGCTACAAGATCGACCTCAACGGCGCCTCGACCCTCATCATCAACGTCTCGGGCAGCTCGATCGACTTCAATGCCAACGACGAGAGCGGCATCACCGGCGCCGACAACATCATCTGGAATTTCTACGACGCGACGAGCGTCACGCTCGGGACCCAGATCGCCGGCACGGTCCTCGCGCCCGACGCAAATGTCACCAACGACAACCAGATCGACGGCACGCTCGTCGCCAAGAGCTGGACCGGCCAGGGCGAGCTGCACGAATATCCGTTCGACGGCACGCTGCCGGCAACATCGGTGCCAGAGCCCGGCAGCCTCGGCCTCCTCGCGGCCGGCCTCGCCGCCTTCTTCCTGCTCCGCTCGGTCCGGCGCCGCAACGCAAGCGGCTAGAAAAGCCTGCCTCGCTCAGCCGTAGCGCATCAGCACGCTCGTCAGCACGGTGCTGAGCTCCATCAGCATCGCGTCGGTCGCCTGGCCGATGAGATCGAGCTTGGCGAGCTGCTCGATCCGCGCCCGGCTCCTCCGCACCTCATCCTCCGAGAACACGCGATCGAGCAGCCCGCACGTGTTCGCCAGCGAGATAATGACGACATCCGCAGGATCCGGAATCGTATCGCTGAAGATGAGCTCGGAGATGCGGAGCTTAACCTCCCTCAGCTCCTTCCCGTCGATCAGCGGATAGCGGCGCGCCTCGAAGACCCAGAGAATCCGCTGGGCGTCCCTGCGCAGGATGCCGCGCTCGACCAGCCGCTCGAGCGCCATCTCCTGGATCGCCGCCCCCTCCTTGCGCAAAAGGTCGAGCGCATCGGCCGTCGTCGCGATCGTCGGATCCCGGCCCAGCCTCGCCAGCCCGTGGTCGAGCAGCTTCTCCCCGGTCGGCGTGCGGTCGAGCACGACCAGCTTCTCGAGATCGGTGTCGATGCGGTTGCGGATCGCGAGGTCCATCAGCACTGCGCCGGCAAGTGCCGCATCGAACAGCATGTCCTGCATGTCGTGGAAGCTGCCGCGCTTCTCGTCATGCACCAGCAGCAGCAGCTCTTCGGCGAAAGTCAGCATCACGCCGTCATTTCACGCTGTTGAGCGCTTCGTCGCGGCTCGCGAACAAGGCGAAGATGGTGGTGAATCCGCTCACGTCGAAGACCTGCTTGACCACCGGTTGCAAGCCCGAGAGCAGAAGCCTCTGCTTGGCCGTCTGCGCCTGCTTCGCCGCCTTCAGGAGAACCCTCAGCCCGGCGCTGCTGATATAGCTGAGCTCGGCAAGATCGAGGATGAGAACCGGGCTCTTCGCGCATACCGCCAAAAGTCTCTCATCGACCTCCGGGGACGTGGTCCCGTCGAGTCGGCCGCTAAGCTGGAGGACGGTCGCCCCGCCCCCCTCGAGCTCCCTGATCTCCAAGACTTTCCTCTTTGAAACTTGGCGCAAGTCCAAGTGTTGCAATTGTTCTTCTCTAAAGGCCTCCCAAGGTGGCGTCAAGCACGCCGCCCGTCTCCACGCCCGCCCCGGACTTGCGCCTTGAACGGCCCCCGCACGCCGGCCTAGGCTCTCCCGCCGGGCAGGCCGAAAGCGCGACCGGTCGGGGGGGAATCGCGGCTGCAATGAAAAAACCGGCCAATCTTGTCTACGGCGCCGAGGAAAAGCCGCCGGTCGCCATCACCGTCATCAGCGCCTTCCAGCACGTGGGCGTGATCGCGATTTTCATGATCTATCCGCTCATCGTGGCGCGCGCAGCCGATGCGCCGCCCGTCGAGGTCGCCGCCGTCCTTCGCGTCTCCATGCTGGTCCTTGCGGTCGCCGCCGTACTCCAGGCGCTGCCCCACGGGCCCATCGGCAGCCGGTTCCTCGCCCCCTCGATCTTCACCGGCGTCTATCTCGCCCCCTCGCTCCTCGCGGCAAAGCTCGGCGGCCTGCCGCTCGTCTGGGGCATGACCATGCTGGCCGGCGCCGTCGAGATCGGCCTCTCGCGCATCTGGTCGCGGCTGCGCGTCTTCGTCCCGCCCGAGATCGCCGGCATGGTCATCCTGCTGATCGGCGTGATCATCCAACTCGCCGCCCTTCAGCTCCTGCTTGGCCACTCCGCCAGCCACATGGTCTCCGGCCGCGACGCCCTGATCACCGGCATCAGCTTGGCCACGATGGTCGGGCTCAACATCTGGAACAAGGGAAGGCTCCGGCTCTTCTGTATCCTCGTCGGCATGGCGGTCGGCTATGGGCTCGCGGGCTTCACCGGCCAGATCACCCATGCCCAGTTCCACGCGGTGCTCGCTCTCCCCATCTTCGCGCTGCCCTCTCTCTCGCATGTCGCCTGGTCGTTCCGCGCGTCCATGATCATCCCCTTCGCGGTCACCGGCCTCGCCGCCGCGATGAGCGCCACCGCCGTCGTCACCACCTACCAGCGCCTCACCGACGCCGAATGGGTCCGCCCCGACATCAACTCGATCGGCGGCGGCATTTTCGGCGACGGGATCGCCGCCGTCGTGGCCGGCCTGCTCGGCACCTACGGCCTCACTATCTCGACCGCCAATGTCGGCCTCGTCGCGGCAACCGGCGTGGCGAGCCGCCGCATCGGCTTCGTCATCGCCGCCATCCTCGCGGTCGCGGCCTTCCAGCCCACCTTCGTCGGCCTGCTCATCATCATGCCGCCGCCGGTCATGGCCGCGCCGCTTCTCTTCACCGCCGTCTTCATCATGATCAGCGGCATCCAGATCATCTCCAGCCGCATCCTCGACGCCCGCCGCACGCTGGTCATCGGCGCCGGCCTGATGTCGTTCTTCATGGTGGCCGTTTCGCCGCGCGCCTTCGCCGGCGTGCCCCATTGGCTCGCGCCCGTCGCGACCTCGGGGCTGGTGCTCGCAACCCTGGTGGCACTCTTCCTCAATCTCCTCTTCCGCATCGGCATCCGCCGGACCGTCACCCTCGCGATCGATCCCAAGGCGCCCGCGCTCGAGGACATCGCGAACTTCATCGAGCGCGCGGCCGGCGCCTGGGGCGCGCGGCGCGACGTCGTCACGCGCGTCGGCTTTGCGGTGCAGCAAGCGGTCGAGGCCATCATCGAATTCTGCGACGTCACCGGACCGGTCGCGCTCGCCATGAGCTATGACGAGTTCGATATCGACGCTACGCTCACCTATGACGGCGTCTCCCTCGACCTGCCGGAATGGCCGCCCTCCCAGGAGGAAGTCCTCGAATCGGAAGAAGGCGCCCGCCGTCTCTCGGGCTTCCTGGTGCGCCGGCAGACCGACCGCGCGCGCAGCGCGCTGGAGCGCGGCACCGCCGTGCTCCGGCTGCATTTCAAGCACTAAGCGTGATCGCCGGAGGTGGATTAACCGAAGGCGTTCGATCACGCGAGCGAACAAAAGGCTAGCGCCCGATCTTGCCTTCGCCTGCGCCCTCGCGCATCCATCCGGGACATGCCCAACAACCCGCCACCGGGCAGCGAGAAGACGGCGGCCCCGGTCCCATCGATGGAGCCGGGCTTCGTCCGCCTGCCCGACCCCGCTTCGCTCTTCCGCGCCCGCGCCGTGCGGCTCAGCGAGCTTGCGATCGGCCACCGCCTCGCCCCCTACCTCACCTTCCTCGCGGCGTTGGCGCGCATCCAGGAAAACCTCGCCGCCTCCGCTCTCCCGCCCGCCGCACTCGCGCCGGAAGGCGCCCCGCTCAACCGCTCACGTTTCGTCCCCGCGGAACCCGAGCGCGCCCTCGCCGACGCCTTCCTCGCTGCCCTCGCCGGCGTCGCCATGCCGGAGCCCGCCGCGGCCGCCCTCCGCCGCGTCCGGCAGTCCGACGCCGCCTCGCGCACCGCCGCGCTGAAGCAGGCGCTCGCCACCCCCGCGCCCACGGAGGCACTCCCCGAGCACGCGCTCCTCTGCGCCGCGCTCCAGATCGCCTTCTCCCGCCGCGCCGCCGGCCTCGCGCCCGAAACACTCTCCCCCGGCCCTGCCGGCTCCTGCCCTATCTGCGCCAGCCCTCGCTCACCTCGCTCCTCGTCCGCTGGCCGGGCGCCCGCGGCGCCCGCTATTGCGCCTGCGGCCTCTGCGGATGCTTCTGGCTCCATCCCCGCATCACCTGCACGCTCTGCGGCGCGACCCAGGGCATCGACTATCACGGGATCGATGGCGATGCCGGCACGATCAAGGCCGAGAGCTGCTCGTCCTGCCGCCGCTACGTCAAGATCCTGCACCAGTTCAAGGATCCCGCGATGGAGCCGCTCGCCGACGACATCGCCTCCCTCGGCCTCGAT
>DATJTV010000111.1:0-2820 GCA_035503055.1 Acetobacteraceae bacterium | reverse complement strand
AGGCCGTTCATGGCGGTGAAGTCCGCGGCGTAGATGACCTGCCGGCTCAGCCGTCGCTGGGTGACGAGGCGGGCGTGCAAAAGCGCCTGAAGATGGAAGGTGAGAGAGGAAGGAACGGCGTTGAGCCGCGTGGCGATCACGCCCGCGGGCAAGCCGGCGGGCCCGGCCTCGACCAGCAGCCGATAGGCCGCGAGTCTCGTTTCATGCGCGAGCGCCCCCAAGGCGGCCACCACCTGGGGCACCTTCAACCGTCCGATTCGTGCTGTCATGATCTGACAATAGGCGCGCCCCGCCCGGTATATAATGACTTTTCGATGACATTCGAAGTTACGAAATATCGACCGACGCCGTGCCCGCGATTTTCACGCCGGCCGGAGCGGCCGCTCCTCAGGATCAGTCGGGGATGGTCACGGAGAGGGATGCGGCCGGAGCGGTGAAGCCCACGCGCTTGTGGCTGCCGTCGCAGAAGGGTTTTTGGGCGGAGTGCCCGCAGCGGCAGAGGGCGAGCTTCGCGCGTTCGAGCGTCCGTGCCAGCCCGTCGAGCGCGAAGGGGCTGCCGGCGGGCAGGTCGATGACGATGGATCCGTTCTCGCGAAAGCGAATCGAGATTGTCGCCATCTTCCTTCCTTTCCGTGAGAAATGTCGCCGATCGGGCCGCTTCTATTGGCTCGCCTTCCGCATGATAGCTCTGCCCCCCTGGCCTGCTAGCGTTGGTACGCGAGGAGCCGGCGTTCGACCGCGACGATGGCGGCGTTGCTGATGAGGCCGATCAGGGAGAGCAGCACGAGGCCCGCGAAGAGGCCGGCCATGTCGAAGGTGCGGGACGCGAGCACCACGAGGCTGCCGAGGCCGGGCTGGCCGGTGATCATATCGGTGATCACCACCAGCACGAGCGAGACGACGAGCGAGAGTCGCATGCCGGCGATGATGTCCGGCGTTGCGTTGGGCAGGGCAATTTTCCAGATGAAGGCGAGCGGCGAGAGGGTGAGCGCCTGGCCGACCTCCTTGAGGCGTGGCTCGACGGAGGAGAATCCGTGCACGGTTGCGAGCAGCGCCGGCCAGATCGCGCCGAAGAGGACGACGACGAGCGACATTTCGGGCGAGAGGCCGAAGATCGCAATTGCGATCGGGATCACCGCGGCCGGCGGCATCGGGCGGAAAATCTCGAGCACGGGGCCCAGGGATTGGCGGGCGAGCGGCCAGATACCGATGATGCTGCCGACGACGATGCCAAGCAGGCTGCACGCGAACCATCCGGCGAGCATGGCGATGACCGTTCGTGCGGTCTCGACGAGCAGCGACCCGTCGGCGAAGCCCGAGATCAGCCGCTGATAGACCGCGACCGGCGAGGGGACGAAGGCAGGCGGCACCCAGGAAGCGGCGGCCGCGACGTACCAGAGGAGCAGCAGGCAGGAGATGGCGGCGAGGTCGGTCGCGAGGTTGCGGAGGCGGCGGCTCATGGGAGAAGGTGGCGTTCGGCGGTGACCAACGCCCAGTTCAGGCACCAGCCGATGGCGGTGATGACGAAGAGGAAGGCGATCATCCGGGCCGGCGCCATGTCCTGCGAGGCGACCATCATCTCGTGGCCGAGGCCCCAGGGGTTGGAGACGAGCTCGACCGTCACGGCAATCAGCAGCGCGATCGCGGCGGTGAAGCGCAGCATGACGACGAGGCGCGGCAGGATTGCGGGCAGCACGATCTTGCGGATGCGCGCGAGGTAGGAGAGCTCGAGCACGTCGGCGACCTCGAGGAGGCGCCGCTCGACGTGGCGCACCGCCGTCTGGGTGAGGATGATGCTCGGCCAGACGACGGCGAAGGCGACGACATAGACCTCCATGTCGAGGCCGAGGCCGAAGATGATCGTCATCAGCGGCACGAGCGCGATCGCGGGCAGCGGGCGCAGCACTTCGACCGGGCCGCGGATCGCGGTTCCGACCGGCGGCAGGATGCCGCTCGCGAGCCCGAGCGCGGTGCCGATGCCGGCGCCGAGAGCGAGGCCGAGCAGGGCGGCGAGCAGCGTCTGGAAGCTCGCCTGCAGGACCGATCCGTCGCGCAGCATCTCGAAGAGCGCGGCGGCGACGGGGCCGGGCGGTGCCAGCGTATCGGAGACGAGCTTGCCGCCGCCGAGCGCCCACTGCCAGGCGAGGATCAGCGCCGCGACGACGACGAGCGGGCGCCAATTGAAGCGTTTCATCCTTCATGCCCGTGCGTCAAATGGAACAGGGCGCGGCGGAGGCGGAGGAATTCGGGGTGCTCGCGCGTGGCGAGCTGGTTGCGCGGGAAGGGCAGCGGGACCTCGACGCGCTGGCTCACGCGGCCCGGGTTGGCGATCAGGGCCACGACCTGGTTGCCGAGATAGAGCGCCTCCTCGATATCATGGGTGACGAAGAGGACGGAGACGCCGCGCTCCTCCTGGATGCGCAACAGCTCGTCCTGGAGGATGCCGCGCGTCATCGCGTCCAGCGCGCCGAAGGGCTCGTCCATCAGCAGGATTTTCGGGTCCTGGGCGAGGCAGCGGGCGATCTGCAACCGCTGCTGCATGCCGCCCGAGAGCTCGGAGGGGAACTTGCGGGCATGGTTCTCGAGGCCGACGAGTGCGAGCATGCTTTCGATGCGCGCGCGGCGCTCCGCGCGGCGCACGTGCGCGGCCTCGAGCGCGAGCGAGACGTTGCCGTAGACGTCCCGCCAGGGCAGGAGCGCGCGGCCGTAATCCTGGAAGACGACGGCGACGTCGCGCGTCGGGCGCGTGCGGGGCACGCCCGCGACGGTGACGACGCCGCTGCTCGCGCGGAGGAAGCCCGCGACCAGCCGCAGCACCGT